>NZ_CBVY010000003.1:342943-346527 GCF_000513435.1 Halorubrum sp. AJ67
CGGGCGGCGGTCGGTCGGGTCAGGCGCTCGCCTCGTCCTCGTCGAGTCCGGGCGCGGTCGCGGCGTCGACCTCGTCCGGCTCCTCCGTGTCGCCGCCGACGACGGTCTCGCCCTCGTCGGTCTCGACGTACACGTCGTCGGCGAAGCCGGCCAGCGCGTTCTCGTACTCGGGTTCGTCGAGCTTCTCGGGCGTCTCGGGTGCCTCGACGACGCCCCCGGCCGGGCGGAACTCGCCCAGCGGGTCGTCGATCGTGATCCCGTACTCGGAGAAGAACTCCTCGTACCGGCGGTAGTGGGCCTCCAGCTCGTCGCCCGGGATCTCCATCATCTCCGTCCAGCCGTGGTTGAAGAAGTCGAAGTTCGCCTGGACGTGGGTGATCTCGCGGGCCTCAGCCTCCGGGAAGCCCGCCTCTAAGGCGGCGACGTACGTGTCCATCGTCGCGTTGAAGAAGCTGTCGAGGTGGTCGCGGCGCTCCTCGCGGCGGTCCTCGTCGGCCTTGTTGAGGAAGATACTCGTGTGGAGGTCGACGAGCTTGTCGTTGGCGACGTCGCCGACGACCGGCGTGGTCAACGCCTTCTTCGCGGCCCAGTGACGGATGTTCTGCCGGATTTTCATACGCTCGATTGGGTCGGGACGCTCTTGAATCTGTGGCGTCCGAGACGTGATCGTGCGCGTCGGCGACCGCGCCACAGAAGTGTTATTTCGCCGAGCGAACAACGTCGACGTGGACATGGCCACGAGCGAGAGAGACGACAACTGGGCGGCGCAGGTCGAGGCGCGGCGGGAGGCGAAGGCGAAACAGTTCCGCGAGTCGGCGCGGTCGCCGCTGCCCGTCTCGATGCGGGGCGACGCGTTCCCCGGGCTCGACTACTTCGAGCCGGACCCGGCGTACCGGTTCGTCCTCCCGCTTCACGAACACGACGAGACCGAGACGGTGACCGTCGAGACGACGGCGGACGGCGAGCAGACGTACCGCCGGTGGGGCGAGTTCCGCTTCGCGGTCGACGGCGAGTCGGTGACGCTTCAGGCGTACCGCCCGGCCGGCGACGAGGACCGCCTGTGGGTGCCGTTCCGCGACGCGACCAGCGGCGAGGAGACCTACGGCGCGGGGCGGTACCTCGATCTGGAGCCCGATCGCGACCGCGTCGACGGCGAGTGGGTGGTGGACTTCAACGTCGCGTACAACCCCACGTGCGCGTATAACCACGCCTACGAGTGCCCGCTCGTGCCGGGCGAGAACTGGCTCGACGTCCCGATCCGGGCCGGCGAGAAGGACTTCCCCGGGGAGCCGGCCGGCGCGGACCACTGACCGGCGACGACGCCTACCGACGGGTGGTGCGGCCGACCGCTTGCCGACGCGCGTCCGGCGGGAGAAGGGTCTCTGTACGCGTTTCCCGGCGGTCGTGAGTCTCGTTCGCACGGGTGCGGACGCGGATGACAACCCACATTAGGCATGAATCCGAACGCCGAGACATGAGCGATTCGTACGTGATCATCGGTGACGGTATCGCGGGCGCGTCCGCGGCCGAGACGCTCCGCGAGGAAGCGCCCGACGCCGATATCACGGTTCTCACGGACGAGGGTGAGTCCCTCTACAACCGGATTCTGATCAAAGAGTACGCGAAGGGGAAACTCCCCGAGGCCCCGATATCGATCCACCAAGAGGAGTGGTACGACGAACACGACGTCGACCTCCGGCTCAACACGGTCGTCGTGGACATCGACATCGACGAGGACGCGGTCCACACCCACGAGGGCGAGACGTTCGAGTACGACTCGCTGCTGCTCGCGATCGGCGGCACGCCACAGCAGCTCCCGGTCGAAAACGCTGACGCCGACGGAATCCACCACTTCTGGACGTTCCAAGACGCCCGCCGGATCAAAGAGAGCGTCGAGGACGCCGAGAAGGCGGTCATCGTCGGAGCGGGCCTGCTCGGCATCGACTTCGCGGCCATTTGCGGCGCGCAGGACGTCGAGGCGAAGTACCTCATGCGCGGCGACAACTGGTGGCGCTACGCGCTCTCGGAGGAGGGCGCGGAGATCATGCACGAGGCGATGCGCGAGCGCGGCGTCGAGCCGGTGTTCGGCTCCGGCGTCGACCACTTCGAGGTCGACGACGACGGCCACGTCGAGGCGGCCGTCGACCCGAACGGTGAGCGCTACGAGTGCGACTTCGCGGGCGTCGCCATCGGGCTGAACTTCAACACCGAGCTCGTCGAGGACACGCCGCTGGAGGTCGACGACGGCATCGTCGTCGACGAGTTCATGCGGACCAACGTCGACAACGTGTACGCCGCGGGCGACATCACCACGTTCAACGACCTCATCCTCGGCGAACGGGCGAAGAACGGCTCGTGGGGATCCGCCAAAGAGCAGGGGACGATCGCTGCCCGGAACATGGTCGACTACGGCAGCGAGGAGTTCGAGTGGGTCTCTTCGTACTCGATCACGCACTTCGACTTCCCGTTCCTCTCCTTTGGCCACCCGACCCTCGGCGACGACTTCGTGGAGGCGACCACCGCCGACGGCGAGTGGCGTCGCGTCGCGCTGAAGGACGGTAAGGTGGTCGGCGGGGTGCTCATCGGCGACCTCTCGCCGCAGTCCGCGTTCAAACAGCTGATGCGCGAGGGCCGCGACGTCAGCGACCACGCGGACCTCCTCATGGAACCCGGCTTCGCAGTCGACGACCTGCCGGCCTCGGCCGAGCAGTAACGGTCACCTCGCTCGCCGCGTAACGGTCTCGCTTTCTCCTCGATCACGGACCGCCCGCCGTAGTTACAGTGCTGCGAAACACTTATGATTAATAATGATATACGTTACCACATGACAATTCGGGAGTCGAACCGGCAGCTCAGACTCCGGCGCACCGGTCGCATGCCGTCCGACGCGCGAGTCCGGCACTTCGACGAGCTGAGCGACGACGAGAAGCAGGTCGTCGCCGAGCTCGCCGGACGACCGCGGACGGCCCCGGAGACGAGCACTCTGGAGGACGGCGACGTGGTGAAGTTCACGGACTACTACCTCGTCCGCTCGCGGTGAGTTTGGGTCCGGGCGAGCGCTCGGGCCCCGGCAGGGGGCGGCGGGGCGGAAGCGAAGTTGTTTTCGCCGGCGGGGAGCAAGCGGGAGGCATGGACAGCGGCGGATCCACCGACATGACGCTGGCGTTCGAGTTGGAAGCGCTGAAGGCGCTCGCGGACCCCAACGCGGTGTTCAGCAACGCCCGACAGTGGACCGAGTACGTCGGCGTCGTCAGCGAGAAGCCCACCTACGTCGTCACGAACTTCACGCGGAAACACCGCGTGCGACAGGACTTCTTCTCCGGGCCGCGCGGCGTCGAGGAGAGCTTGGAGAACATCAGCGGGCAGTTCGACACGGACCGACACGTCTTCGTCGGGGTCGACGACGAGGACGAGGCCGTCGCCGAGGCGACCGGCTGGGGAGTTCCTCCACGTCGAGGACGCCGCCGAGGCCGCGGGGTGGACGCTCGCGACCGGCGAGACCGCGGACGAGGCGGCCGAGGAGCAGGCCCGCGACGACTGGCCGTAGCCCGGAGTCGTGGGAGGCAAGGCACACAGGGGATAGG
>NZ_CBVY010000003.1:346547-348128 GCF_000513435.1 Halorubrum sp. AJ67
ATGACGAGTCACGACCACGGAAGCGACGAGGGGCACGACGAACACGGCGACGACCACGGGGACGGCCACGCCCATCACCACCACGACGTCGACTCCGTCGCGGTCGCGGTCGTCACCGTGTCGTCGTCGCGGAGCGCGGACGAGGACCCGGCGGGCGACTACGTCGCGGCCGCCTTCGAGGAGGCGGGCCACGAGGTCGCCGTCCGCGAACTGATCCCGGACGACTACGACAGCGTTCAGGGGACCGTCGACAGGCTCGCTCGACGGAAGGACACCGACGCGGTGGTGACCACCGGCGGCACGGGCGTCACCCCTGACGACGTGACGCCGGAGGCGGTCCGTGGACTGCTCGCGAAGCGCCTGCCGGGGTTCGGCGAGCTGTTCCGCCGGCTCTCCTACGAGGAGATCGGGACGCGGACGATCGGGTCGCGCGCGACCGCCGGTGTCGTCTCCGCGACGCCGGTGTTCTGTCTCCCCGGCTCCGAGAGCGCGGTCCGGCTCGGCGTCGACGAGGTGATCCTCCCCGAGGTCGGCCACCTCGTCGGACTCGCCGGGCGGGGAGTCGACGAACGCGGCGAAGAGCAGACGGAAGAGTCGGAAGAAGCGGAGGAAGCGGAAGGAACGGAGGAAGCCACCGACGACGCGTCCGCGGACGCGGGAGCCGCGGACGACCCCTCGGGGGACGGCGACGCCTGACGAGCCGCGGTCAGACCCCGGTGAGGAAGTTCCGGATGAGGTCGTGACCGGAGCCGGTCAACACGCTCTCCGGGTGGAACTGGACCGCCTCGATCGGGTGGTCGCGGCCGCGGATCCCCATCACGATCGACTCGCCGTCGTGGTCAGTCGTCGCGGTGACCTCAAACGCGTCGGGCACCTCGGTCGCCGCCAGCGAGTGGTAGCGGCCGGCGCGGAACCCCTGATCTAACCCGCGGAACACGCCCTCGCCGTCGTGGTCGACGGCGAACGCCTTCCCGTGGACTGGCTCGGGAGCGTGGCCGACGGTCCCGCCGTACTCGTACACGGCGGCCTCCAGCCCGAGGCAGACGCCGAGCGTCGGCACCCGCCGCGAGAGGTCGCGCAGCACCGGCATCGTCACGCCCACGTCGCGGTCGTTCTTCGGGTGTCCGGGGCCGGGGCTGATGATCACCGCGTCGGGGTCGGCCCCCTCGATCGCGTCGAGCGACGCGGTGTTTTTGAACACCTCGACGCCGACCGGCTCGCCGTCGATCCGCTGGTCGGAGACGTACTCGACGAGGTTGTAGGTGAACGAGTCGAAGTTGTCGACGACGACGACCTTCATCGCTCGCCCTCCGGGCCGGTGGCGAGCGGCTCTTCGCCGCTTTCGGCCTCGCCACCAGCGTCTTCGCGGATCCGGTCGATCGCGGTCAACACGCCGTCCATCTTCTGTTCGGTCTCCTCGTACTCCGCGGCCGGGTCGGAGTCCGCGACGAGCCCCGCGCCCGCCCGCACGCCGACGACCGACTCGTCGCCGCTCTCGTCGAGCGTCGCAGTCCGGATCACGATCGCGAAGTCGGCGTCGCCGGTCCACGCGTAGTAGCCGACGCCGCCGCCGTACGCCCC
>NZ_CBVY010000003.1:352352-356533 GCF_000513435.1 Halorubrum sp. AJ67
GGTTCCACGCTCCGAGCGAGCGCCCGTCCCCCGCGCCCCTGCGCCGGGAGGTTCCGGGCGTTACTCCCGGAAGAACTCCTCGCGCTCGAACGGTTCGTCCTCGCCCTCGACCGCGAGCACGTCGAGCGCGGTCACCTCGGCACCGACGCCGAGCAGGCCCGCGAGGCTCGGCTCCGTCCGGCCCTCGTCGCCCGAGATCAGCTCCTTGATATAGAGGCCGCCCTCCCCGCGGATCTCGACGGTCGCGTGGCGGGGGTCGCCCTCTTCCAGTTCGGCGGTCGCCTCGTACACGTCGCGCTCGCGCGTGATGCTCGCGCGCCGGTGGTCCACCCGGTTCGGGGTGTACTGCTCGACGGTCGCCCCCTCCAGCGTCTCGATCGCGTCCGCGAGCGCGTCGGCGTCGACATCGGCGTCGAAGGTCACCGCGGCGCGGTAGCGCTTGGCGGCGTCGTGTTCCTTCACGCGTTCGACCATGTCGTAGGTGGCGAGGCGGAGGCCCTCGACCTCGACCGCGCCGTCGGCAAACGCGTTGATGTCGGCCTGGAGGCGGTCGGTGTCGACCCGCCGTCGACGCGGCTCCTCGATCTCGATCACGAACGGTCGCCCGGTGCCGAGCATGAGCGCGTCGACATCCTCGCGGCCCGCGCCGTGGAACGTCGCCTCCGTTCCGTCCATCACGTCCTCGACGACCGGCACGGTGTACTCCTCGACGCTGTCGTCGTAGAGGTAGCCGGAGCCGCCACAGTGGTCGCAGGGGTCCGCACCCTGCCGTCCAGACCCCTTACACTCTCGGCAGGGCCACTCCGTCTGCGGGATGTCGCGCTCCAGCTTCTGATATCGGCCGTAGACGAACGTCGAGTTCACCTTCGCGTCGATCTCGTCTTCCGCGAGGTCGATCGTGAACTGGACGTCCGGGCGGTCGAAGGAGACCTCGGCGTCGGTGACCCGGCCGACCCGCTTGCCGACCTCGCGGTTGAACTCCGATTTGAACGGCTCGCCCGCGTCCTCGTCGAGACCGGCGTCCGCGCGGAGCAGCGCCTCGTTCTCCTCGATCAGCGGCGGCGGGCGTGTGCCGACGTTGTACGTGGCGAACTCGACGCCCTCGACCGCCGCGGCTGCGCGTTCGGCCCACTCGTCGAACTCGGTACAGCGCCCCTCACAGACCCAACACTCCGCCGTTTCGACCGGCTCGTGGTCCTCGTCGTCGCGCAGCGCGAGCGACACCCGCAGCGCCGAGCCGCGGTCGGCGTTCGACAGCCCGAAGCTCCGGTCGGCGACGAGCCGGCCGAGACAGGCGTCGCACACCGGGCCGGTGTCGGTCGCGCGCGCCGCGACGTCGAGTACGTCCATACGCCCTCCAGCGGGCCGCGTGGTAACTGTCTTACTACTCGGTCGGTGGAGCTTACTCTCGGTCGGTGGCGCGCCTCCGCCCGGTCGCCCGGACTGCCAGTCGGATCGTTCAATGTCGCCCGGACTGCCAGTCGGATCGTTCAATGTCGCCCGGACTGCCAGTCGGATCGTTCAATGTCGCCCGGACGGAGAACGTCGTATGGGAATGCCACTCGATCCGCGCGAGGAGCAGGTCGCCGAGGTCGTCGACCGGCTCTACGAGGAGTACCCCGACTCGACCATCTCGCTCAACTACTCGAACCGGCTGGAGCTGCTCATCGCGGTGATCCTCTCGGCGCAGTGTACCGACGAGCGCGTGAACAAGGTGTGCGCCGACTTATTCGAGACGTACGAGACGCCCGAAGAGTACGCGAACGCATCGCAGGAGGAGCTCGCGGAGGCGATCAACTCGATCACCTACTACAACAACAAGGCGAAGTACATCCGCTCGGCGTGCGCGGACATCGCGGAGAAGCACGACGGCGAGGTGCCGGACACCATGTCGGAGCTGACCGACCTGATGGGCGTCGGGCGCAAGACGGCGAACGTCGTCCTCCAGCACGGCCACGACGTCGTCGAGGGCATCGTCGTCGACACGCACGTCCAGCGGATCACGCGGCGGCTCGGAATTACGGAGGCAGAGCGGCCGGAGGCGATCGAACAGGACCTGTTGGACATCGTCCCCGAAAGAGACTGGCAGCAGTTCACGCACCTCATGATCGACCACGGACGCGCGACGTGTACCGCGATCAACCCCGACTGTGCGGACTGCGCGCTCGCCGACGTCTGCCCCTCGGAGAAGGGCGACGGCGACGTGGACTTGGCGAGCGGCGAGGCGTGGTAGGCGGGGCGAGACGACGGGAGAGTTTGGCGCAAGGGGCGTCCGAAGCCGATGATGTTCGGCAATAGTATTTAAAGATCCCGCGGATGATGGGTACCGGACAAATCCGTCCCGCCGAAAGGGAACTCGCTTCTCGGTTTATACGTCCGTCCGCCGTATTCGCAAGTGAGGAGAGACACTATGTCCACCAAAAACACGAACGAGTTCGGCGGAGAGATCGGCGGTATCACCCTGCTGGGGAAGGCGCACTCGCTGTCGGCGCTGTTCATCGTCCTGCTCCGGGCGACCATCGGCGGGATGATCCTGTTTGCCGGTCTCGGCAAGGTCTCGGAGTGGCCGTTCGACGCCGCGGGCTACCTCGCGAACGTCGACCCCGCGAGCCCGGTCAGCGGGATCTACGCCGCCATGGCGTCGAACGCCGCGCTGATGGAGTTCGTCAACGTGTTCGTGCCGGTCACGCAGCTGCTCATCGGTGCCGCGCTCATCACGGGTGCGTTCGTCCGCCTGGCCGCGTTCGGCGGCGCGATACAGATGATGTTGTTCTACCTCGGCGGCTGGAGCGGTGAGTTCCTCTCGCTGTTCGGCTCGACGCTCGTCTACGCGGTCGTGTTCCTCACGGTCGCGGCGTTCGGCGCGGGCCGCGTGCTCGGGCTCGACGCCTACATCGAGAACGTCGAGGTCGGCGGGCAGGCGCTCGTCGAGAGGTTCCCGAAGCTCCGCTACGTCCTCGGCTGAGCGAGGGCGTGGAATCGGGTGTAAGGGAATCCGGGGCGTAGTCGCGCGCCGCCGACTCGTTTTCGATACGCGGAGTACGGTGTGGCTGATCCACTTTTCGTACTCGATTTCGTGACGGAGAGCCGCGCTGCGACCGCTCGGTTATAAGCTGTTACTGCCGGATTGGCGACAAACACCACCGAAGCCCCGGCCGCGAGGCGGTCAGACGCTCGCTGTGGTCCTCACTCAGTCGCTGTCGCTCCTTCGTTGCGGTCCTTGCGTCGCCTCTGACCGCCTCGCGACCGCCCCTTCGAGTCCCGCCCCGCACAGCGACCGCACCTCACGCCTCCCCAACCTCGTCGCTGGCACCCTCCGCTCCGCTCCGGGAGCCAGCGACTCCCTCGCGCGACGCTCCTCGGCCGCGATGCGGCCTCGCAGGCACGCGCCACCGCATAGTTTCAGTCGTCGCTGTCGCCGCACCTTCCGCCTTCCATTCCTTATAAGAGCGCGCGACCGGTACGGGGCGGTAATGGAATTGGGCTCGCGAGAGGCGTTCTCCCGGATGGGGACGCTCGGCATCGAGGAGGAGTTCTACATCGTCGACGCCGAGGGCCGCCCGACCTCCGGGACCGACGACCTCGTCTACGGCCGCGACCCGCCCGCGGCCGTGCCGGAGGGGTTCGACCACGAGCTGTTCGAGTGTACCATCGAGGCGCAGACGGAGACCATCGAGGACCCGGCGAACGCCGGGGAGGCGCTCGCGACGGTCCGCGAGGCGCTCGTCGACCACGCCGCGGCCGACGGGTATCAGATCGCGGCCGCCGGCCTCCACCCGGTCGCGAAGTGGCGCGAGCTCGACCACGTTCGGAAGCCGCGGTATCAGGCCCAGCTGGACCGTATCCAGTACCCGCAACACCGGAACACGACCGCCGGACTCCACGTCCACGTCGGCGTCGACGACGCGGACAAGGCCGTGTGGGTCGCGAACCGGCTCCGATGGCACTGTCCCGTCCTGCTCGCGCTGTCGGCGAACTCCCCGTTCTGGAACGGGTTCGACACCGGACTGGCCTCGGCCCGCGCGAAGGTGTTCGAGAACCTCCCGAACACCGGAATTCCGTCTGCGTTCGACGACTTCAACGCGTTCCAGCGGTACGAGCGTCGGATGGTCGAGACGAAGTCCATCGCGGACCGCGGCGAGCTGTGGTTCGACGTGCGCCCGCACACCGGCCACGGCACC
>NZ_CBVY010000003.1:361665-362924 GCF_000513435.1 Halorubrum sp. AJ67
GTTCGTCGACGTCGGCGATCGAGACGTGGACGTGGCGGGTCCCCTCGTCGGTGACGAAGTGGTTGACCTCGTCGACCGCGGTCACCCGGTCGAGCTCGTCGTCGAAGTGGAGGTGGACGTGCGTCGAGCGCCCGCTGTTGTCGAGCACGACCGGAAAGGGCCCGTCGGTCGCGAACGCGTCCGGCGCGTCGATGTCGTGGACCGCCTCCCCGTTCAGTTCGACGTCGAGTGTCGGCACGGTGGAGACCACGACCCCGTATTAGAAAAAGATTCACACGGGCGAGGGGTTCGCCGCCGGCGTCTCGGGCGAGGGCGTTCCGGCGGCGAACGCGTGAACCGGACGCTACGCCGCCGCCTCCTCGCGCATGTCCGGTGGGAGGAGGTTCGGGATCCCGTCTTCGATCGGATAGGTCTCGCCGCACTCCGTACAGGTGAGCGTGCCGGCGAGGACCTCTTCGTCGTCCTCGTCGTCGACGTCGAGGTCGAGGGCCGCCTTGTCGAGCGGACAGCAGATCACGTCCATCAGGGATTCCTTCATACCGCTCGATTGGATTGGGCCGATAAAAAAGACGTGCGGGTCGCGGCCGCCGCGGCCGTCTCGGGGACGCACTGGACGAGGGATACGCCGCGACCGGCCGGGATGGTAACGTCTTTGCCGCCGCGCCTCGCCCGGAGTGACATGGGTATTCCGGCGGAGCGGATCGAGCGGCTGTTCGCGCTCGCCCGCGAGGCGGTCGTCGACGACGAGTACGACCGCGCCCGGGAGTACGTCGCCCGCGCCCGCCGGATCGCGGAGCGGAACCGGTGTGGGATCCCGGCCGAACTCTCCAGACGCGCCTGCGACGACTGCGCCGTCTACCTCCGGCCCGGGAAGACGAGTCGCGTGCGGACGCGACCCGGGCGCGTGGTCGTCCGCTGTCTGGAGTGCGGGGCGACGGCGCGGTATCCGTACGACGGGAAGTGACGGGAGGTGTCGGCGCAGTTACCCTCCACGCTCGCGCAGCGCCGAGAGCACCGCCTCGGTCCCATCCATGTACCCCACATCGAGGACCGTATCGGCCGCCTCGCGGGCCGCGTCGTCCGCGTTGGCGACCGCGTACGACTCGCCGGCGACACCGAACGTCGAGACGTCGTTCTCGCGGTCGCCGACCGCGACGAAGGCGGCGGGGTCGAGCCCGAGGGCGTCGGCGACGACTTCGAGCGCCCGGCCCTTGCTCACGCCGACCGACTTGACGTGGTAGGCGTAGCCGGTGTCGACG
>NZ_CBVY010000003.1:366194-367699 GCF_000513435.1 Halorubrum sp. AJ67
CGTCGTCCTGCGCCCAGTCGCGGGAGCGGTCAACCGCGTCGTCCCAGCGGCTGTACAGCTTGTCGACCTCTTTTTGGCCCTTCTCAGGGGTGAACTCACGGTCGATCTGCCAGTTGTCGCGCAGCTCGTCGACGGTGTCCCAGTAGCCGACGGCGAGGCCGGCAGCGTAGGCGCTACCGAGCGCGGTGGTCTCGTCGACCTCCGGGCGCGCGATGTCCGTCTGGATGATGTCGGACTGGAGCTGACAGAGGAAGTTGTTCTTGACCGCGCCGCCGTCGACGCGGAGGCTGGTCGTCTCGACGCCGGAGTCGGCCTCCATCGCCTCGGCGATGTCGCGGGTCTGGTAGGCGATCGATTCGAGCGTCGCCCGGACGATGTGTTCCTTGCTCGTGCCGCGGGTCATCCCGACGATGGTACCGCGAGCGCGACCGTCCCAGTGGGGCGCGCCGAGCCCGGTGAATGCCGGGACCATGTAGACGCCGTCGGTCGAGTCGACCGACCGAGCCAGCTCCGCGGTCTGGGCCGCGTTGTTGATCAGGTCGACGTCTTCGAGCCACTCGATGGCGGCACCGGTGATGAAAATGGAGCCCTCGAGCGCGTATTGGACCGGCTCGCCGGACATCTGGAACCCGACCGTCGTCAGCAGTCCGTGGTCGGACTTTACCGCCTCGTTGCCCGTGTTCATCAGGTAGAACGAGCCGGTGCCGTAGGTGTTCTTCGCGTCGCCCTCGTCGAAGCAGGTCTGGCCGAACAGGGCGGCCTGCTGGTCGCCGAGCGCGCCGGCGACCGGCACTTCCTCGCCGAGGAAGCCGTCGGGGTCCGTGTGGCCGTAGTAGTCCTCGTCGGAGGAGGGGCGCACCTCGGGCACCATCTCCTTCGGCACGTCGAACTCGTCGAGGAGTTCGTCGTCCCACTCCATCTCCCGGATGTTGTACAGCATCGTCCGGGAGGCGTTTGTGACGTCCGTGATGTGGTTGCCCGTCAGGTTGTAGATGAGCCACGCGTCGATCGTTCCCATGACGAGCTCGCCCTCGCGAGCCCGGTCACGGAGGTCGCCGCCGCGGGAGCTCTGCATCTTGAGCGGCTCTGCGTTGTCGAGAATCCACTCGGTCTTGGTCGCAGAGAAGTACGCGTCACACTCCAGTCCCGTCTTCTCGCGGATCTCCTCGACTTTGCCCGCCTCCTGGATCTCTTCGACGCGGTCCGTCGTCCGTCGGTCCTGCCACACGAGGGCGTTGTGGACCGGCTTCCCGGAGTCTTTGTCCCACACGATGGTCGTCTCGCGCTGGTTCGTGATGCCGATCGCGTCGAGCTGCTCGGCTTCGAGCCCCGCGTCCGCGAGCCCGTCGAGAACGACCTGCTGTGTGTTCTCCCAGATCTCGATCGGGTCGTGTTCGACCCAACCCGGGTTCGGGTATATCTGTTCGTGCTGTTCGTAGGCGTTCGCGACGACCTGGCCCTCGTGGTCGAACACCATGAATCGGGTACCGGTCGTCCCCTGGTCT
>NZ_CBVY010000003.1:372456-374940 GCF_000513435.1 Halorubrum sp. AJ67
CGTACGACCCGGTCGACGTGTTCCCCGGCGGCGACCTCGACCTCCGCGAGGGGGCCGACTCCTGTTACAAGTGCACGAGCTGTGACACCTCCTGTCCGGTCGCGGAGGTCGACGACGAGTTCCCCGGCCCGAAGTTCCAGGGACCGGAGCAGTGGCGGCTCAAGCGGAAGGATGACCACGACATCGACGAATCGATCATGTCGTGTTCGAACTGTATGCGCTGTGACGACGCCTGTCCGTCCTCGGTGCCGCTCTCGCAGATGCACAACGAGGCGCGCGGGCAGTTCGTCGAGCGTCAGATGGAGAAGCTCTCGGTCGAGTACGTCCGGAACCGCCTGCTGGCGAACTACCGCACGTCGGCGCGGCTCGCGAGCATGTTCCCGCGGACGGCCTCGTTCGCGATGAACTTCGGGCCGGCGCGGTGGGCCTTAGAGAAGGTGATGGGCATCCCGAAGGAGCGCGACTTCCCCGAGTTCGCGACGGAGACGTTCCGCGAGTGGTGGAAGGCGCGCGGCGGCGCGAACGTGGAGAACCCGGACAAGCGGGTGGCCTACTTCCACGGCTGCTACTCCAACTACAACACCCCCGAGGTCGGCAAGGCCATGGTCCGCGTGTACGAACACTTCGGCTACGAGGTGATGGTCCCGCCCCAGAAGTGTTCGGGGACGCCGATGTTCGCGAACGGCATGCTGGACGACGCCCGGCGGCACGCCGAGACGAACGTCGAGAACCTCGTCGAGGCAATCGGCGAGGGCGCGGACGTGATCGCCTCCTGTACCTCCTGTTCGATGTCGTTGCGACAGGAGTACCCCGAGCTGTTCGACCTCCACGGGATCGAGGACCTGGCGGAACACACCTTCGAGGCGATGGAGTACCTCCGCATCCACGAGGATCTCGACGGGGAACTCGACGCGGCCGGCGGGCTCGACGAGGAGCGCGAACTCGCGTATCACGCGCCGTGTCACGCCCGGAATCAGGGCCTCGCGCGACAGGCCGTCGAGACGTTCCGCGACGTCGACGGCGTCACCGTGGAGGACGTCGGCGATTCCTGTTCGGGCATCTCCGGCACCTACGGTTGGAAGGAGGAGAAGTACGAGAAGTCGATGGAGATCGGCGAGGAGATGTTCGAGCACATGGAGGACGCCGAGGGCGACGTGGGGATGACCGAGTGTCCGACCTGCGCGATGCAGATGGAACACGGCACCGGCTACGAGATCGAACACCCGCTCCAGCTGTTGGAGGACACGCTGGGCGCGTAAGCGAGCCCGAGCACGCGGTTGCCACCGAGCGAGCTGGTAGGTGGCGGCTGCGCGACCACGCGCGACTTCGCGCAAACCGGTCCTCGAAAAGCTGTTCTCAACTCTGAGAATCGCGCGGGAATTCTTATGCGTCGGACCCGTTCAGCATGGGCAACGTGACCCTCGAACAGTTTCTCGATCGCTTCGACGGGCCCGAGCGCTCCGTGGTCGTCGTCAACCGCACCGACCCGGACCCGGTATTGAACATGCTCGTGGACACGTTCGGCGACGACGTAGTGCGGGTGGTCGACGGCCCCGTGACCGGCGCGGGTGACGGCCCCGTGACCGACGGCGCGGGAGCCGTCGACGCGGACCGGAGCATCGGCCTGACCGCCGAGGACCTGACCGGAATCAGCGTGGCCGACGGGAACGACGGCGTCGTCCCCGCGCTCGACGTCGAGGTGCTCAGTCAGCGCGACGACATTCCGTTCGACGGCGACGACCCCGCCGATATCGAGAACCTCGTGTTGCTCATGGAGGGCGAGGAGGTGGTCGCGGGGTCGACGCTCGCGGCGCTCGGCGACGCGGTGCTTTTCGTCAACTCCGACCTGTACACCACCGGCAGCCGATCGCTCGGCGACGTCGACCTCCCCTCGGTGATAAGCGGGCTCGACGACGCGACGTTCACGCTCCGGGGGTATCCCGAGTCGAACCGCCAGAAGCTCCTCCTTATTACCATCTCGCGATTCATCGAACGGGCGGCGTGGATGGCCGGCGACGGCATCCTCCGCTCGTCGTTCCAGCGGCTCTCGCGCATCGACGACGAGGTCGGCACGCGGGCCGTCTACGAACGCATCGCCGACACCGGCGTGGACACGCACTTGTACGGCGTCCCGGACGACCTCCCGGACGACCTCGATGCGGTGATCCACGCCGGCGACGACCCCGACTTCATCGACAGCTGGTTCGTCGTGTACCGACCGCCGGAGGGGCCGCACCCGGCCGAGAGCGGTCCGGAAAGCGACCTCAAACGAGGGATCGAAGGCGGCGTCGGGCTGCTCGCGGTCGAGACGGAACCCCGGGTCTGGCGCGGCCTCTGGACGTTCGACGTGGACCGGCTCTCGCGGCTGAACCGCTACATCGAGCGGAACCTATAGCCTCTCTTCCGGTTTCCTCCCGCCGACCGCAGACCGTATCCAACCCGTGCGTTCATATCCCCGGAGCGGTGACGGGCGGCCATGTTCAC
>NZ_CBVY010000003.1:378903-380495 GCF_000513435.1 Halorubrum sp. AJ67
CGACCTCGCGGAGTGAGTCGAGGCGGTCGCGTCCGAATCCTGAGCGGCGAATACCTGCGATTCGAGCGGCGAATGTGCGCGGCTCGAACGCCGAGTTGTTAATCGGGAACGCTCTCGATGTCTGTGTTATTAATTCTAGGTTATCAAATAATAACCTTTTTCTGTTAATCCGCGCTATCGGTGAGTATGACACACTCACGGCGGTCGGTGTTGCGGCGCGGTGCCGGACTCGCGGTCGCGGGAACGGCGGCGTCGGTCGCGGGATGTACCGGCGGCGGGGACGGCGGATCCGGGGGGTTCAACGCCGGCTACGCCGCTTTCTTCACGCTCAACGACTGGGCGAACGAGGTCGCGGGCGACCGCGCAAGCTTCGAGGATCCGGTGGACGTGGGGCAGCTCGGCCACGGGTGGACGCCGGACGGGACCCTCTCCGCGGACGTCGCCGCGACGGACGCGTTCGTCTACCTCGACAGCCCGGAGTTCTCGTGGGCGCAGGATCTCGCCGCGACGCTAGAGGACGATTACGACACCGTCGCCGTGATCGACGCGCTCGACGGAGTGGAAGACGACCTGCTCGACTGGGACCACTCGCACGGGGACGAAGACGGCCACGACGACCACGACGGCGAGGGAGGGAATCACGAGGGAGAGGAAGGGAGTCACGACGGCGAAGAGGGCGGTCACGACGAGCAGCGATACGACCCGCACGTCTGGGTCGATCCGGTCCTCGCGGCCGAGATGGTCGAGACGATCGCGACGGGACTCGGCGAACCGGACCCGGACAACGCCGACGCGTACGCCGACAACGCCGCCGCCTACGCCGACGAACTCGACGCGGTCGACGCCGCGTTCGAGTCGATCGCGGAGAACGCCGCGCGCGACGTGGCCGTGCTGGCGGGGCACAACTCCTTCCAGTACCTAGAGGCGCGCTACGGGTTCCGGCTCCACTCGCCGGTCGGCGTCTCGCCGCAGAACGAGCCGACGCAGACCGAGATCGCCGACACGATCGATCTCGTGGATTCAGAGGGGATGGACGTCGTGCTGTACGATCGGTTCCAGTCGCCCCGACTCGCCGAGTCGATAGTCGAGAACAGCGACGCGACGGAGGCGGTCCCCGTCACGCCCGCCGGGGGGACGACCCGAGAGTGGAACGACGCCGGCTACGGCTACCTCGAACAGATGACCGAGATCAACGTCCCCGCCTTCGAGCGGGCGTTTGGCGCGCAGTGAGCGGGACCGACGACAGGCCGCCGGTCGAGTTCTCGGCGCGACGGTGCGAGGACGGAGTAAAAGAGCTAAACGTGCGGCCGACCCAGACACGGGACACGTAGTGAGCGCAATCGTCGACCTCGACGGCGTGACGTTCGCCTACGGCGACACCGTCGCCGTGAGCGACGTCTCTCTGACGGTCGAGGAGGGGGACTTCCTCGGGCTGGTCGGCCCGAACGGCTCCGGGAAGACCACCCTGCTCCATCTCATGCTCGGTCTCCACGACCCGGACGAGGGTTCCGTGGAACTGTTCGGCAGGCCGGTCGAGGAGTTCGACGACGGCGGCCGGATCGGCTACGTCTCGCAGAAGGCGACGAGCCGGG
>NZ_CBVY010000003.1:383843-384958 GCF_000513435.1 Halorubrum sp. AJ67
ATCGGCGATCTCGCCGACCGGCTCGTCTCGGAGCTGTCGGGCGGACAGAAACAGCGGGCGTACATCGCGCGCGCCCTCGCCGGCGACGCGGACCTGCTCGCGCTCGACGAGCCGACCGTCGGCGTCGACGCCGAGTCGCGCGACGCCTTCTACGCCCTCCTCGACGAGCTGAACGACGAGGGGATCACCATCATCCTCATCGAACACGACATCGGCGTGGTCACCGACCGCGCGAACCGCATCGCCTGTATCAACACCGAGCTGTACCACCACGGGGACACGGAGTCGTTCGTCGAAAGCGACGCCCTCGCGGAAGCGTACGGGACGGCCGGACAGGTCGTCCACCACCACCACTGATGAGCGAGGGATCAGCCGCCGCCGACCGTGACGTCTCCCGCCCCGACCGCGGACTCCGCCGGACCGCGGAGCTCGTCGGGATCGGGGTCACCGCGGTCGTCGCGGCCGCCATGCTCGGGTTCCTCGTCCTCTACTGGGCGCGGGACCTCCCGGTGGCGAGCGACCTGTACGCCGCGTTCCGGTCGTTCGGCCGCGGGATGGACGCCGCGTTCGGGACGAACGTGTTCCGCCACCCGATTATGTGGCAGTCGATGGCGGTCGGCGTGCTCGTCGGGGTCGTCGCCCCGCTCGTCGGCTCCTTCCTCGTTCACCGGGAGATGGCGCTGATCGGCGAGACGCTCGCGCACACCGCGTTCGCCGGGGTCGCGATCGGGATCCTCGTCACCTCCTCGACCGGGTGGAACGGCTCGCTGCTGCTCGTCGCGCTCGCCGTCGGCATCCTCGGCGCGCTCGCGGTCCAGTGGCTCACCGAGCGCACCGACGCCTACGGCGACGTGCCGATCGCGATCATGCTCAGCGGGAGCTTCGCGGTCGGCACGCTGATCATCAGCTACGGCGACGGACTCACCGGGGTCAACATTCAGGGCTACCTGTTCGGGAACCTCGCGGTCGTCACGCCGGAGGGGGCGCGCCTGATGGGCGCGCTCTCCCTTATCGTCGTCGCGGGCGTAGCGCTGACGTACAAACAGCTCCTCTTCATCACCTTCGACGAGCAGGCGGCGCGCGTCGCGCAGCTGAACGTCACCGGCTACAACACC
>NZ_CBVY010000003.1:386570-388154 GCF_000513435.1 Halorubrum sp. AJ67
CGGGCACCCGGCGGCGCGGATCGACCGCGTCGTCCGAAGCCGCGGCGTCGACGTCGAGTGCGCGGTCGCGCGCCGGCTCCCGGACGGACCGATCGACGGATTCGGGGCCTCCGACTGCGGCTGTCCGAGTCACTTGGCCGGCGGAGAAGCCCTCGATGACCTCGCCGACCGCGCGGTGGCGGCGCACGAGGCGGCGGTCGCGGAGACCGACGACCCGGACGCGACCGTCGACGTCGTCGCCGGCTCGGGAGAGTGAGGTCCCGGTCGAGAGCCGATCAGAGGTCGTACCGCTCGACGACCTGCCGGAGCTGTTCCTCGCGTCCCTCCATGGCGTCGTCGCGGAGGACGCGTTCGTCCTCGGACGGGCACTCTAGGTCCGGGACCGGCGTCGGCCGCCCCTCCTCGTCGAGCGCGACGAAGGTGAAGTAGGAGGTGGTCGTCCGACGCGTCTCGTCCGTGCGGGGGTTCTCGGCGCGCACGTCGACTTTCACGTCGACGCTCGTCCGACCGGTGTTGAACACGTACCCCTCGATGATGGCGACTTCGCCCATCTCGATGGGCGCGATGAAGTCCACGTGGTCCATCGAGGCGGTGACCACCTGCCGGTTCGAAAAGCGCATGCCGGCGATGGCTCCGCAGATGTCCATCCAGTGCAACACGGTCCCCCCGAGCGCGCGGCCGAGGTTGTTCGTGTCGTTCGGCAGCAGCATCTCCGTCATCTCGGTGTGCGAGGAGGCGAGCGTGGCCGTCTCGTCCATGCCCGTCGTGGGAGGGCCGGCGACTTGAACGACCGGCTTCTCGATCCCGGGCGGGAGACGCCGGGGCGGTTGCGTGGAGAGGACAGGAGGGAGCAGGAGCGACCGCGCGAACGACGCGACGGTCCGATTCAGCGCTCTTCGGAGGGGTCGCCGTCGCCGCCGAACCGTATCGAGTCCGGCGGGCGGCCCGCCTCGTCTATCACCTCGTCGGTCACGACGATCGGGCAGTCGACGCGCACGGCCAGCGCGAGCGCGTCGGAGGGGCGCGCGTCGAAGACGAACCGCTCCGGCTCGCCGTCGTCGTAGCGCTCGGCGTCCACCTTCGCGTAGAAGGTCCCGTCGCGGAGGTCGTCGACGCGGACGCGGTCGATAGCGCCGCCGAACTCCGTGAGGATATCGACGAGGAGGTCGTGGGTGAGCGGTCGGTCGAACGGTTCGCCCTCCAAGGCCATCCCGATCGACTGCGCCTGATCGCCGCTGACGAATATCGGGACGTACTCGCCGCGCGCGGAGAGGATCACCGCCGGGACATCGCCGCTCGGCGCTGACCCCGCACCGACCCCGACGACCTCGGCCTCGTGTTCCATACCGGAACGTGGTGGCGGCGGCTTGAATAGCTGTCCCACGCCCGCCGCTCGGCGCGGCGGCGCTACGCCGACGCGCGGTACCAGTACGCCCACGCGAGCGTGAACACGAGCGCGGCACCGAGGAAGAAGACGACCCCGGGTTCGACGAGGGACACAGCGTACTCCGCGAGCGGGTCGCCGACGAGTTCGATCGCGCCGTCCGTCCCCTCCGCGGCGGTGTTCTGGTCGGGAACGCTCTC
>NZ_CBVY010000003.1:391764-392989 GCF_000513435.1 Halorubrum sp. AJ67
GCCGCGACCGCCGCGAGACCGATCAGCCCGTAGCCGCCGAGCAGGCGCATGAGCGCGGTCTTGATCCCGGTCGACTCCTCGGAGCCGCCGGCGAACAGCACCAGCGGCTCGTCCGCGGCGGCGTACACGTCCATCTCGCGTCCCTTCTCGGAGTAGGCGGTGTCGACGACGTCGACGAGGTCGGCGTCGTCGAGCCGCGAGAGGTGATACTGGACGTTCTGGAGGGAGGTGTCGACCTCGTCTGCGAGTTCGGACTTGGTTGCCGGGCGGTCGTGGAGCGTCGAGAGGATCGCCCTGGCGGTCTCGGAGCCGAGGGCGGCGATGAGGTCGTCGGCCTCGTCGTCGTCGACGCCGACGACCCGAGGTTCGCGCTCCTCGGGCGTCGCATCCGGCAGGGAGGGCAGCAGCCGGGACATGTGCTGCTGTGGGGCACGTGAGGATACAAACTTGTTGGATCACCGAGGACGGTCGTCGGACCGACGGAGACGTGGCGACTCCGGGCCGCAGAGCGGATTCCGGGACTGACTCACAAACCCTAAACGCGGTGACCGAGTACGACGGGTGATGACAGAGACGTCACGGGGGAGCGAGGGTATGCCCCCGTCGACCGACCGGTCCCCGCGGACCGACGGTGCCGGCCTCGACGGGGAGGCGCACCGCGGTCCCGACGGCGACGGTGAGGGGAGCGTCACGGTCGTCGGGACCGCGCACGTGTCCGAGCGCTCCGTTAACGAGGTCGAGGAGACGATCGAGCGGGAGCGCCCCGACGTCGTCGCGGTGGAACTCGACGAGGGGCGGTACCGCCAGCTCAACGGCGAGACGCCGGACGACCTCGACGCGGGCGACCTGCTCAGGGGGAACACCGTGTTCCAGTTCCTCGCGTACTGGATGCTCTCGTACGTCCAGACCCAGCTCGGCGAGCGGTTCGACATCGAGCCGGGTGCCGACATGAAGGCCGCCGTCGACATCGCCGAGTCGCTCGGGATCGACGTCGCCTTAGTCGACCGGGACATCCAGACCACGATCCAGCGGTTCTGGGCGCGCATGACGCTCACCGAGAAGCTCCGGCTCGTGGGCGGGCTCGCGTTCGGCGTCAGCGACCCGCGGGTCGCCGGCGTGATCGGCGGGCTGATCGTCGGGATCCTCGCCGGCCCGGCGATCGGTCTCTTCGGCGGCGCGGTCGGGATCACGAGCGCCGTGCTGACGAGCGTCGCCAGCGGGGTCC
>NZ_CBVY010000003.1:393672-401203 GCF_000513435.1 Halorubrum sp. AJ67
CCTGGTACGTCGGCCTCCTCCTCGCGGGCGCGGTGGGCGCGTTCGCCGGCGGAGAGACCGACACCGAGGCCGGCGGGATCGAGGAGTTAGACGCCGCCGACCTCACCGACACGGACGTGGTGACGATGATGATGGAGGAGTTCCGCCAGTTCTCCCCGGGCGGCGCGGAGGCGCTCATCGACGAGCGCGACGCGTTCATCGCCCACCGGCTCGTCGCGCTCCGCGACGCCGGCTACGACGTGGTCGCCGTCGTCGGGGCCGGACATCGGGCGGGGATCGAAGGGTATCTCAGGAGTCCCGCGACGCTCCCGCCGATGGCGGATCTGGTCGGCGAGGAGTCCGGGCGAGGCCTGCCGTGGAAGAAGGCGATCGGCTACGCGATCACGGTCGGCTTCGTCGGCTTCTTCGTCCTGCTGGCGCTGGGCGGGGCCGGGAACGCGTTCCTGATCCGGCTGTTCGGCGCGTGGTTCCTGATCAACGGCGTCTTCGCGTTCGCGTTCGCGAAGATCGCCGGCGCGCGGTGGCTCTCGGCCGGCGTCGGCGGCGCGGTCGCGTGGATGACCTCGATCAATCCGCTGCTCGCGCCCGGCTGGTTCACCGGCTACGTCGAACTCAGGAGCCTGACGGTGAACGTCGCCGACATCGGAGCGCTCAACGAGCTGCTCGGCGACGAGAGCCGGTCGATGACGGACCTGCTCTCCGCGATGTTGGACGTGCCGCTGTTCCGGCTCATCGTCGTCGTCGCGATGACGAACGTCGGGAGCATCGTCGCGAGCTTCCTCTTCGCGGCGTACGTCATCCCAGCGATGTTCGGCGCTGAGGTCGGCGGCGTCGAGGACGTCGGTCGGCTGCTCGTCGACGGCGCGGTCAACGGGGCAGACCTCGTTCGCGGCGCTGTCGGGGGACTCGCATGAGCGCCGGCTCGACCCTCTCGGGCCGGCGGATCGGGGGGCTCTACTTCAGCGGGACCGAGATCCGCGACCTCCTCGTCGCGTGGCTCGCGCTCGGCGTCGCGTTCATGCTGTTCTTCGTCGGCGGGTGGGGCGGGATCGGTCGGATCCTCGCCGCGGGCGTGTTCCCGCCGCTGTTCGTCGCGCTCGCGACCGCCGGGGTCGCCTTCCTCCTCCACGAGGTCGCACACAAGGTGGTCGCGGTCCACTACGACCAGGTCGCCGAGTTCCGCGCGGACAACAGCATGCTGTTTCTGGCCGTGATGAGCTCGCTCTTAGGCTTCATCTTCGCCGCGCCGGGGGCGGTCCACCACCGCGGGCGGCTCACGCCGCGCGAACACGGTCACATCGCGCTCGCCGGCCCGGCCGTGAACCTCGGGCTGATGGTCGCGTTCGTCCCGCTCTTCGTCCTCGGCGGCGTCCTCGGGAGCGACCTCGTGACGGTCCTCGGCTCGCGCGGGATCGCGATCAACGCGTTTCTCGCGGCGTTCAACCTGGTCCCGTACGGCCCCCTCGACGGGAAGACGGTGATGGGGTGGAGCAAACCGGTGTGGGCGGCCGTCTTCGTGCCCTCCGCGCTGCTCGCGGTCGGACTGGTGTTCGTCCTCGGACTCGGGTTCGGCGGGCCGTTCTAACGGTCGACGTCGGGGCGGCGGTTCCGGAGGGCGCTCTCGTCGCGGCGGTGGTCCCGGGAGGCGTCCCCGTCGCGGCGAACGGTGCGTTTTTTGCTCCGCGGGCGCGGTCTCACACACATGTCCGAGGGCGACGGGGGCGACGGCGGGGAATCGGCGGCGGCCGAGCGGGAGACCGACGAACTCACCTACGCGGACGCGGGCGTCGACGTCGACGCGAGCGAGGCCGCGACCGCGGCGCTGATCGGCGCGGTCGGGTCGGGCCCCGAGGCGGACGAGTCCGAGAGCGACTACGCCGGGTTACTCGACATCGGCGACCGCTACCTCGCGCTCGCGACCGACGGGGTGGGGACGAAGCTGCTCGTCGCGGAGGCGCTCGGCGACTACTCGACGGTCGGGATCGACTGTATCGCGATGAACGTCAACGACCTCGTCGCGGCCGGCGTCCGCCCGGTCGCGTTCGTCGACTACCTCGCGGTCGACGAGCCGGACGAGCGGTTCGCCGAACAGGTCGGCGAGGGGCTCTCTGAGGGTGCTGAACTGGCCGACATCGAACTCGTCGGCGGCGAGACCGCGGTGATGCCCGACGTGATTCGGGGACTCGACCTCGCCGGTGCCTGCGTCGGTCTCGCCGCGAAGGACGGCGTGTTCGACGGGCAGGCCAAGCCGGGCGACGCCCTGGTCGGCTGGCGCTCCTCCGGGGTCCACTCGAACGGGCTCACGCTGGCGCGGGAGGCGGCCACGCGAGACCACGCGTACGCCGACGCCTGTCCGTTCGGCGACTACGAGACGCTCGGCGCGGCGCTGCTCGAACCGACTGCGATATACACCGACCTGCTCGACCCGATGCGCGAACACGGCGTCCGCGGTGCGGCCCACGTCACCGGCGGCGGCTGGACGAACCTCGAACGGCTCGGCGGGAACCGGTACGTGATCGACGACGCCTTCGACCCGCAGCCGGTCTTCGAGTTCGTACAGTCGGAAGGGAACGTCTCCGACGAGGAGATGTACCGCACGTTCAACATGGGGACCGGGTTCGTGGCCGCGCTGGACCCCGAGGCGGCCGAGGAGTTGGCGGCGGGGACGGACGGGCGCGTGATCGGGCGCGTGGCGGAGGGCGGTGACGGAGACGACGAGGAGGGGACCGTCGCGATCCGCGGGCTGGAGCTGTAGCGGCGTTCCCGGCTCGGAGACTCGACCGGATCGACGGTCAGCTCAACAGGCTTCGGAGCTTCTCGTCGGTGAACTCGACGTACATGCTCTCTTCCGTATCGCGGTTCTCGACTTCGGTTCGCAGTTCGTCGAACTCCGCCTCGAGCGCCGCGTACGCCGGGCTGGCCTCGAGTTCGGCGACGCTCATCTTGGACTCGACGGTCGCCATCTTGGAGGCGATCGCGAACATCTCCCGGATCATGTCGTCACACCCGTTACGGACGTGCATCTGCGAGACGGTGTCGCGGATCTGATCCGCCGAGACGGGTTTCACTAAGTAGTCGTCGAACGGAAGGTCGAGGATGTCGGCGTCGGGTTCGACCGCCGTGACCATCACGACCCGGCAATGGAGCTTTCGCTCTCGGATCGACTCGAGCACGTCGTCGCCGGTCACCGTCGACATCCGGCGATCGAGCAGGACGACATCGATCGTTTCATCGAGGACGTCCAGCGCCTCACCGCCGGAATACGCGGTCGAAACCGCGTACCCATCGAGGTAGTCCGCGTAGAGATCCGCCGTGTTTCTGTCGTCGTCGACGACCAGCACGGTCGGTCCGGTGGTCGTCTCTCGCCGTTCACTCATATTATCGGTACTCGCCAAGACGGGATAACCCTTCCTGCGGTTTTGACCCTTTGACGGTCCGTCTGCGGCTCTAGAGGACCGATTTCGGCCGCAACAGGTGTGGTCCGGTGTCGCCGCTCGGGGTCAGTCCTCGTCGCCGTCCGCGGACGATCCGCGGCGCGCCGCCTCGACGCGGTCCGCGGTGTCGTTCAGCGCGTCCGCGAGCTCTCTGGCCTGCGCCGGCGAGAGGTCGAACTCCTCGGCGTGCGCCGGGAGGTCGTCGACGGCAGTCCCGTCGAGTTCGACCTGTAAGCTGACGTGTTCGGGGTCCTCGCGCGGCGCGGTGACGTTCACGACGCCGGGTGCCTCGGTCTCGAACTCGTGGGCGCGGACCCGGCCGTCGACGAAGTCGAGTGTGGTGTACGCGTTGACGCGCAGCAGTCGGTTGCTCATGTCGAAGAGGCTACGCCGCGGGCCGACTTCAGTCGTCCGACGGCGCGGGCGGGGCGTCCTCCATCGCGTCGTTCTCGGCGTACGGGTACCACGTGCGCTTCGTGTTGTGCATCATTGGATCCTCGTAGTCCGTCTCCTCTGGTTCGACGAGCGCGTCCAGCTCCTCGTCATCGTGGCGTGCGACGAACGCGCGGAACGACTCGTCCTCGTCGCGCTCGGCCGCGAAACCCTCGATCAGGTTCGCGATCGCTCCCGGGACTTCGTCGGCGGGGAGGCGCTGGGTGACCCACCGGGCGAACTCCGGCTCGTCGCCGAGTCCGCCGCCGAGGCCGACGTCGAGCGCCTCGACCGGATCGCCGTCCTTGCGGGTCTTCATCCCGCGCAGGCTCACGTCCGCGATCTGCGGCTGCGCGCACGAAGCCGTACACCCGGAGAGGTGGATGTGGAACTCGTCGACGCCGTCCGGGAGGTCGACGTTGGCTTTCAGCCAGCGCGCGAACCGCACCTGCCGGTTCTTCGTCTCGACGATGGACAGCGAGCAGAACTCGGTGCCCGTACACGCGACCGAGCCGCGCATGAACGGCGAGGGGGACGGCGAGTAGTGCTCCAAGAGCGGTTCGTCGAGGAAGGCGTCGAGGGCGTCGTCCGGCACGTCGGTGACGATGACGTTCTGTCGCTGCGAGAGCCGGACTTCGCCGGAGCCGTACTCGTCGGCCAGATCGGCCAGATCGAGGACGTCTTCGGCACCCATCCGCCCGACGAGGACGTTGAGCCCAACGAAGTTGGTCCCGTCCTTCTGGTCGTGGACGCCGATCAGGTCGTTGCGCTCGCCCGCTCCCGTGTTGTACGTGTACTCTTCGCGGACGTCGCGGCCCGCGGTGCGGAGCTCGAAGTCGACGTACTCGTCCTGTAAGGTCTCTCGGACCTTCTCCGGCCCCCATTGGTCGACGAGGAACTTGATCCGGGCGTTGTACCGGTCCTCGCGGTCGCCGTTGTCGCGGAACAGCGCGGAGAGTCCGCCGGCGACGTCGGCCACCCGGTCCGGGGATACCCAGACGTCGATGTCGCGGGCGAAGCGTGGCTCGTTGCGCGAGAGGCCGCCGCCGACGCGCACGTTGAAGCCGACGGCGTCCTCCCCGTCGACCTCCTTGTACGCGGGCTCGAACGCGAGGTCGTTGATGTCGCCCTGCCCGGAGCCGTCGGCGGAGCCGGTCACGGACACCTTCCACTTCCGCGGGAGGTTGGCGTGGTCGTCGTTGCCCTTGAACGTCTCGTTGAGCTCCCGGATGACCGGCCACGCGTCGATCACCTCCTGCCCGTCCTTGCCCGCGACGGGGTTCCCGACGATGTTGCGCCAGGAGTCGCCGCAGGCCTGCTGGGTCGAGAGGCCGTTCTCCTCCAGTTTCTCGAAGATCGCGGGCACGTCGGAGAGCTCGATCCAGTGGAGCTGGATCGACTGCCGGGTGGTGAAGTCGGCGTAGGCGTCGCCGAAGATCGGGTTCGTTCCCGGTCCCCGGGCGTACTCGTCGGCGATCTCGCCGACGACCCGGAGCTGTCCCGGTTCGAGGACGCCGTTCGGCGTCCCGATCCGCAGCATGAAGTAGCCCTCCTGTCCGTTTCGCTGGTGGTACAGCCCCCACCACTTGAAGCGCTCGAACCACGCGTCTCGCTCGTCGTCGGGGATCGAGTCGAACCCCTCCTCGGCGAACTCAAAGAGGCGGTCTCGGACCTCGTTCCCGTAGACCTCGGATTTCCAGTTCTCTACGTCCGTTGGCATCGCCACCGGCTACACCCGGCGGGGATATAGCCGACCGCACCGTGTCAACGCTTCCCGGTGATTCCCCGAAGCGGCAAGTGTTACTCGCCTGAATCGCGAGTGGGACACCTGACCGCGTCGCGGTCGATCTCGGCGAAGGAGCCGTCCTGAAGCCGTCCGACGGGAATCCATCCAGTGATTCCCGTTTCTCCGCACGCGATACACTGGCCGTACACGCGCGCCTCGACGGCCCCTCCGTCGACGCCGACCGCCTGGAAGTTCTCGACGACGAGATCGGTAAGCGCGCACTCACAGAGATCCGGCGCGTCGAGCCGCCACAGTTCGCTAACGCGGACTTTTCGGTCGTCGTTGACGGAGATCCACGCCCCGTCGTCGAGGACGCGCAATCGAGTGGTCACACCCCACGTTCCCCCGCCGCGGTCCAATGGGTGACGGTGGTCGCAATCGGCGATCGTTTCGATGACGCCGAGAGATCGGAAAACCACCCGACTACACCGCTATCTCCCGTAAAATTAGCTTCCGAACTACCGGACATGAAATCCGGTATCCGTGAGTGGAGGTTCGATTTACACGCGTGACGGTACTTATGGCTCGTGCGCGCTTACCTCGGTGTGATGACCGATTCGGTTCCCGACTCCACCGGCGATCGACCCGCCAGTCCGGTCGACGACGGGGAGTACCGACAACACGCGTCCGCGGACGTAGCGCCCGAGCTCTTCGACGACGTTCCGGAGGGACGATGACCGAGCCGGGCGATCCCCGCGCAACTGGGGATGAACGAGAGGAGACCGGCCAGCGAGGGGAGGACACGGACCACGAGACGGATCGAGAACCCGACGACGGAACGGACCATCTCGACGACGTCGAGGACGGCGCGGGCTGTACGGAGATCTGGGAGCGGCTCTCCGAGCGTCGAGAGGAGTGAGGCCGCGAGCCTACGACAGCTGCGCGGCGATGTCGGCCTCCGTGATGATCCCGACCGTCTCGCCGCCGTCGGTGACCATCACGGCCTTGTAGTGGTCCAGCAGGTTCCTGACCTCGTCGACGGTCGCCGACGGCGCGACCGTCGGGAACGACTCGCTCATCACTTCGCTCACGGGGTGATCGCCGACGTTCTCGCCGGCGTGGACGACGTCGCCCTGACTGATCGAACCGACCGGCACGCCGTTCTGGAGGACGGGGAGCTGCGAGTACGCCTCCGCCTCCATGAGCTCGACGGCCCCGCTCACGGCGTCGTCCGGCGCGACGCTGATCACGGTCTCGTTCATCAGGTCGGACGCGCGCACGACTTCGCCTTCCGCCTCCTGAAGGGCGTTGACGATGCGGCGGAGCGTGGAGAGCCGGGGGTCGACGTCGCCGCCCTCGATCCGCGCGATGAGCGGCTGGGAGACGTCCGCGGCGTCGGCGAGTTCGCTCTGGGTCAGCTCCAGTGCCGTCCGGCGCTCGCGGAGGTCCTGTGGCGTCGGCAGTTCCATGCCGACTAATTACTTAAGGTTATTAGAAAAGCTTTCGGCACCGACCGAACTCGCGCCGCCGAGGTCGTCGGACCGCCTACGGAGAGGAAGGTCGCCGACGGGTCGGGTCGACGACGGGGCCGGTTACCGTTCCGGCTCCTCGTCTTCGTCGTCGGCCTCGGTCTCGAAGACGTCGATGACTTCGAGCGGAACGTCGCGGAGCGCGCCGCCGACCTCGCTTTTCGCGATCCGCTCCGCGTGCTCCTCGCTGTCGGCGTTGAACACGTCGATCTCCAAGAGGAGTCCCACGAGCGCCGTGTTCGCCGCGAGGAACGCGGCGTCGAACGGCTCGCCGCAGGCCGGACAGCCGGTGACGCCGGGTTCGACCTCGACGTACTGCTTGTCCGTCTCGTTGAGTCGCTTGCCGGCTTCGCTGACCGCGACGCCGATGGCGTCGTCGGTCTCCTCGACGTCTCGGACCAACCAGCGGC
>NZ_CBVY010000003.1:401698-407374 GCF_000513435.1 Halorubrum sp. AJ67
CGACGTTCGCCGAGGGGAGCAGCCCGAGCCCGCCGACGAGCCCGGCGGCCAGGTCGGAGAGCACGTCGCCCGCGAGGTTCGGGCAGACGACCACGCCGTACTGGGTCGGGTCGAGCGGGAGCTTCGTCGCGAACGCGTCCATCAGCTCCTCGTCAGCGTCGACGCCGCGCTCCGCGGCGACCGAGAGCACCTCCTCGCGGAAGCGCCCGTCCGTCTCGCGCATCACGTTCGCCTTGTGCGCGACCGTGAACCCTCCTCGGGTCGCCGGCGGGACCGCGGCCGTCCGCGACGAACTCGCACGCGAACTCCGCCAGCTCGCGGGAGGCTGACGAGGTGACGACGCGCGCCAGCGTCGAGAGATCCTCGCTCAGCCGGTCTTCGTGGCCCGCGTAGACGCCCTCGGTGTTCTCGCGGAGGAAGACCACGTCCGTCTCCGGGCGGAGCGCGTCGACGCCGGGGTACGCCTTCGCGGGCCTGACGTTGACGAACGAGTCGACCGCCTCCCGCAGCGGGAGAATGACGTCGGCGGCCGTCTCGCCGGCCGCGCCGAACAGCGTCGCGTCCGCGTCGGCGGCGAGATCGTACGTCTCGGCGGGGAGCGCCTCGCCGGTCGCCTCCTTCACCGCGTCGCCCGCGTCGGCCGCGACGAACTCGAAGTCGACGGGGAGCGCCTCCAGCACCTCGACGGCGGCCGGGACGACCTCCTTCCCGATCCCGTCGCCCTCGATGACGACGACCTCGTGGCTCACGCCTCGTCCCCCGAGACGTGTTCGGCGGGCACGTACGGCAGCGACCGGGCGGTCTCGCGGACCGCGCCCTCGTTCGCGCCCATCAGCGCCGTGGTGTCCCAGACGCCCTCGACGAGCGCCTTCCGCTGTGCGTCGTGGACCGTCGCGTCGATCACGGTGTCGCCGTAGGTGATCGTCTCCGCGGCCACGTCGATGTCGATCTCGGCGTCGGGGTTGGCCTCGACGTAGTCCTGTAGCGCCTCGATGTCGTCCTGATCCGCCGTGACCGTCGGGACGCCGAGCGCGAGGCAGTTGCCCGCGAAGATCTCCGCGAACGACTCGCCGACGACCGCGTCGATCCCCCAGCGCATCAGCGCCTGCGGCGCGTGTTCGCGGGAGGAGCCGCAGCCGAAGTTGGCGTTGACGACCAAGACGTTCGCGCCCCGGTACCGCTCTTCGTTGAACGAGTGGTCCTTCTCGTTGTCCTCGTCGTCGAACCGCTGGTCGAAGAAGGAGAACTGACCCAGCCCGTCGAAGGTGACGACCTTCATGAACCGCGCCGGGATGATCTGGTCGGTGTCGATGTCGTTGCCCCGGACGGGGATCCCGGTGCCGGAGACCTCGGTGACCTTCTCCGCCGGAGCCTCGCCGTCGCTGAACTCGGGCGAGCTCATACGGTCGCCACCTCCTCCATCTCGCGGACGTCGGTGACCTCGCCGGTCACCGCCGCGGCCGCGACCATGATCGGACTCATCAGGACGGTGCGCCCGTCCTTCGACCCCTGCCGGCCGACGAAGTTCCGGTTCGACGAGGAGGCGCTCGCCTCGTCACCCTCCAGCTGGTCGTCGTTCATGCCGAGACACATCGAACAGCCCGGCTCGCGCCAGTCGAATCCGGCCTCTTTGAACACCTCGTCTATCCCCTCGGCCTCGGCCGCGTCGCGGACGCGCTGACTGCCGGGGACGACCATCGCGCGGACGTCGTCGTCGACCTCGCGGCCCTCGACGAACGCCGCGGCCTCGCGGAGGTCCTTCAGCCGCGCGTTGGTACACGAGCCGAGGAACGCCACGTCGACCTCGTACCCCTCCATCGTGTCGCCCGGCTCGACGCGCATGTGTTTCTGGGCCCGCTTCGCGGTGTCCCGGTCCTCCTCGGGGAGGTCCTCGGGATCCGGGATCGGCTCGGTGATGCCCGCGGTCTGCCCGGGGGTCGTCCCCCACGTCACGGTCGGTTCGATCGCCGAGCCGTCGATGGTGACCACGTCGTCGTACTCGGCGTCGTCGTCGCTCCGGATCGACTCCCAGTAGGGTTTCAGCCGCTCGAACTCCTCCGGATCGTCCTCGAAGGCGTCCGTCCCCTCCAGCCACTCGTAGGTGGTCTCGTCGGGGTTGACGTACCCCGCGCGAGCGCCGCCCTCGATCGACATGTTACAGATCGACATCCGGCCTTCCATCCCGAGGTCCTCGATGGCCTCGCCGGCGTACTCGTACACGTAGCCGACGCCGCCGTCGGTCCCGAGCTTCCCGATGATCGTCAGGATGACGTCCTTCGCGGTGACGCCCTCGCCGAGTTCGCCCGTCACCTCGATCTTGCGGACCTTCTGTTTCTCCATCGCGACGCAGCCGGTCGCCAGCACGTCGCGGATCTGCGAGGTGCCGATGCCGAACGCCAGCGCGCCGAACGCGCCGTGCGTCGAGGTGTGCGAGTCGCCACAGACGATCGTCATCCCCGGCTGGGTGAGTCCCTGCTCCGGGCCGATGACGTGGACGATCCCCTGATCGCCGGAGTCCGGGTCGGAGAAGTCGATGCCCGAGCCGCGGACGTTCGCCTCCAGCTCCGCCATCATGCTCTCTGCGGCCTCGTCGCGGTAGGGGCGGTCGCGGTTGCCGGTCGGCACGATGTGGTCGACGGTCGCGTGCGTCCGCTCCGGGAACGCGACCTCCTGTCCGCGTTCCTTCAGCATGCCGAACGCCTGCGGGCTGGTGACCTCGTGGACGAGGTGGAGCCCGACGAACAGCTGGTCCTGTCCGGTCGGCAGCCGCGTCACCGTGTGCCGGTCCCACACCTTGTCGTACAGCGTCCCCTCGCTCATCGGGGATCACCCGAGCGGTTCGCGGGGTCCGTGGACCGCGCGGTCTCGCGGGAGGGGTTCGCGTCGCCGCGTACGCCCATCAGGCGGTCACCTCGGCCGACTCCTCCTCGTCGTCTTCCGCCGACTCCTCCCACGAGAACAGCCCGCGCAGCTCCTCGCCGACGGCCTCGATCTCGTGGTTCTTCTCGGCGGTCCGGAGCTGGGTGTAGGAGGGGCGGCCCGCCTGGTTCTCCGCGATCCACTCGCGGGCGAACTGGCCGTTCTGGACCTTCTCTAAGACCTTCTCCATGTTCTCGCGGGCGTGCTCGTCGACGACCACGTCGCCCTGCGTCAGTCCGCCGTACTCGGCGGTGTCGGACACCGAGTCCCACATCTCGCCGAGCCCGCCCTCGTACATCAGGTCGACGATGAGCTTCAGCTCGTTGAGGCACTCGAAGTACGCCATTTCCGGCGAGTAGCCGGCGTCGACGAGCGTCTCGTACCCCTGCTTCACGAGCGAGGTGACGCCGCCACAGAGGACGGCCTGCTCGCCGAACAGGTCGGTCTCCGTCTCCTCGCGGAACGACGTCTCGACGACGCCGGCGCGGGTACAGCCGATCGCGGCCGCGTACGCCAGCCCCTCGTCGTGGGCGTCGCCGGTCGCGTCCTGGTACACCGCGAGCAGGCCGGGCGTCCCCTGGTCGTTCTCGTAGTTGCGGCGGACGAGGTGGCCCGGCGACTTCGGAGCGACCATCGTCACGTCGACGTCCTCCGGGGGCTGGATCTGGTTGTAGTGGATGTTGAACCCGTGCGCGAACTGGAGGGTGTCGCCCGCGTCGAGGTTCGGCTCGACCGCGTTCTCGTACACGTCCGGCTGGACCGTGTCGGGGACGAGGACGCTCACGATGTCCGCCTCCGCGGCGGCGTCCGCGGGGGTCTCCACGCGGAGTCCGTCGCTCTCGGCGGCGGCCCGCGAGGAACTCCCCTCGCGGAGGCCGACGATCACGTCGACCCCGCTGTCCGCGAGGTTCTGCGCGTGGGCGTGGCCCTGCGAGCCGTAGCCGAGGACGGCCACCGTCTTGTGGGCGATCGCCTCCTCGTCCGCGTCGTCGTCGTAGTATACTGTCGAATCGAACGTCTGCGTGTCGTCGTCGGTCATGTTGGTGGTAGTGTCGTGAAACCGCTCAGTCGTCGTGGGTGGTCGGTTCGCCGGCCGTTCCGGGTTTCTCTCCTGGCGCGGTCGGGGTGTTGCCGCGCGCGAGGGCGGTCGGTCCCGTCCGCGCGACCTCGACGATGCCGAACCGCTCGAACGCGCCGATCGCGCTGTCGATGTCGGCCTTGTCACCGGTGAGTTCGACGGTGATCGTCTCCGGGCCGGCGTCGACCGTCTCGCCGTCGTACATGTCGGAGACAGCGTGGACCGCGGCCGGGTCGTCGGCCTCGACCTTCAGCAGGACCAGCTCCGAGGTGACGGCGTCGCCGGCGACCTCGCCGACCGAGATCACCGGCTTCAGCTTCGCCATCTGTTTCTCGATCTGGTCGATGCCGGGGTCCGTCTCCTCGACGACCATCGTGATCCGCGAGTGACCCTCGACGGTCGTCGGCCCGACGGTGAGGCTCTCGATGTTGAACTGTCGCCGGGAGACGAGCCCGGAGACGCGCGCGAGCACGCCCGGCTCGTCCTCGACGAGCGCGGAGATGACCGCGCGCCGCGACTCGTGTTCCGCCTCGACGACGGGGTCGATCCGGATCCCTTCGAGGTTCCGCCGTCCCTCGGGGTGGTCGCGCTCCGCTGGTCCGGGCTGCTCGCCTGGAAGCGGCCGGGAGTCGGAAGCGTCGCCGCTCATAGCTGGTCCTCCACGGCCGCGAACTTGCCGTTCGCACCGCCGCTCGGCACCATCGGCAGGACGTTCTCCTCGGGGTCGACGTGGAAGTCGATCACGGCCGGCCCGTCGTAGTCGAGCCCCTCCTCGACGGCGGGGGCGACCTCGTCGTAGTCGTCGACGCGCAGCCCGAGCGCGCCGAACGCCTCGGCCAGCTTGTCGAACTCGGGCATCCAGCTGTACTCCGAGGCCATGTGGCGTCCCTCGTAGAACGCGTCCTGCCACTGTCGGACCATCCCGATGTACTCGTTGTTGAGCACGGCGACCGTGATGTCCAACTCCTCCCGGACCGCGACCGACAGCTCCTGCATCGTCATCAAAAAGGAGCCGTCGCCGTCGAAACACACCACGTCGCGGTCGGGTTCGCCCATCGTGTCGGCGGCGACGCGCGCGCCGACCGCGGCGGGCACGCCGTACCCCATCGTGCCGAGCCCGTGCGAGGAGACCCACGTCCGCGGCTCCGAGTACGACCAGAACTGCGAGGCCCACATCTGGTGTTGGCCGACGCCCGTGGTGACGATGGTGTCGTCGTCCGTCGCCTCGTCGAACGCCTCGACGACGAACTGCGGCTTCAGCGGCTCGTCGTCGGGGGTCGCGTACGTGAGCGGGTACGTCTCCTTCCACTCCGCGCACCGCTCGCGCCACGCCTCGGCGTCGGGGGCCTCGCGGACCGCGGCGGTCAGCTGGTCCAAGACGCGCCCGGCGTCGCCGATCAGCGGGTAGTCGGCGTAGACGTTCTTCGAGATCTCAGCGGGGTCCATGTCGACGTGGATCACCTCGGCCTCGGGCGCGAACGTGTCGATCCCGCCGGTGAGCCGGTCGTCGAACCGCGTCCCGACCGCGATCAGGCAGTCGGTGTGGGTGATCGCGAGATTCGCGTAGCCGGTGCCGTGCATCCCCGCCCACGAGAGACAGAGATCGTCGTCCTCGGGGAAGGATCCGATGCCCGGCATCGTCGTCGTCACCGGGATCCCGTAGCTGCGGGCGAACGTCC
>NZ_CBVY010000003.1:408444-410426 GCF_000513435.1 Halorubrum sp. AJ67
ACGCGGGACGGACGGGGTCGCGCCGCGTCTGTCGGGAGCGCGGCTGCGTGCGTCGGAAACGGCCCGGCCGCCGGCGTTCGGCGGTGCGTCGCGTCGGTGAGGAAGGGATGGTGTAGGGGGTCAGACCCCTACGATGATCGGCGCGACGGCTGCGGGAACGTCCGCTCGCTCCGCGACCGTGGTGTGCCGTCGCATCTCGCTCGGAGCAACGCGGCCGGGGTATAAATTCCTGTCGGGGGGCGCGAACCGACCCCGTAGGCGACTGCCCTCGCGGTCGCTCGGAGGGCGCTCCGGTCGAGGAGGCGGCCATCAGACCCGGACCTCCTCCTCGCGCGTCACGTCCGCCTCCTCGGCGAACCGCTCCACGTCGCCGGCCGTCACCCGCCGCTTGCCGGCACCGTACTCCTTGACCCGCTTCGTAATCTTCCGGACCTCGCCGTCCGTCGGGTCGAAGCCGGCCTCCACCAGGTGCTTGCGCACGCTGTGGGTGCCGGTGTGTTTGCCCAGCACGAACTCGCGTTCGGCCCCGACCATCTCCGGGGTCATCACGCCGGTCTCGAACGTGTCGCTGTTCTCGATGACGCCGGCGGCGTGGATACCCGACTCGTGGGCGAACGCGTTCCGTCCGGTGACGGGCTTGTTCGCCGGCACCGGGATGTCCGAGGCCTCCTCGACGATCCGTGCCAGCTTGGTGATCTGGGTCGTGTCGATGCCGGTGTCGACGCCGTACACCGACTCGACGGCCATCACGACCTCCTCGTAGGCGGCGTTGCCGGCGCGCTCGCCGATCCCGTTGACCGACACCTGCGCCTGCTCCGCGCCGTTCTCGAAGCCCATGACGGCGTTGGCCGCGGCCATCCCGAAGTCGTCGTGGGTGTGGACGTCGACGCGGGCGTCTGTCGCCTCGACGACGGCCTCCACGGTCTGCCCGAAGCTGGTCGGCATCCCGACGCCGCAGGTGTCGGGGATGTTGATCCAGTCGGTGCCCGCGTCGCTGACCGCCTCGACGATGTCGATCAGGTAGTCCGGGTCCGTCCGGGTCGCGTCCATCGGCGAGAACATGCACTCGACGCCGGCGTCTTTGACCTGCTCGACGGCGTCGACCGCGCGCCCTTTCGCCTCCTCGCGGGTCGCGTGCATCGAATCCTCCAGCTGAACGTCGCTGGTGGAGACGAACACGTGGACCATTTCGACGCCGGAGTCGATGGCGGCCTCGATATCGCCGTCGACGACGCGGGCCAGCCCGCAGACGGTGGTGTCCGTCGCGGCGGCGATGTCGCTGACGGCCTCGAACTCCGCGTCCGAGTTGACCGGGAACCCCGCCTCGATGACGTGGGTGTTCATGTCGTCCAGCGTCGCCGCTATGCGGCGTTTCTCGTCGTAGCTGAACGAAGTACGTGGTGACTGTTCTCCGTCTCGCAGGGTCGTGTCGAAGATCCTGACAGGACCGATTTCGACGTTAGAAGCTATCGTGCCCTGGAAGAACTCGATCCGCCGGGGTGTCCGACGAAGCCTCCGTGATGTCTGTCATCGCTTCACGACAAGACGGTCGAGTACTTAACGGTTTGGACGATCGCAAAATCGGAGTCGACCGGCAGTCGAGAGCGATACGAACCGCGAGCGAGAGATCGCATGACTGCGGCGATGTCAATACACCTTAAGGAGGTAATACACACACCGGGGACGACGAGCGTATTCCGATTCGGAAGCGAGTTGATAAGGGAGATCGACGTTCGTTTCGTTCGGTCTGCGGGCGACCCGCGGTTCGCGCGCGGCGAGCCAGCGACCCGCACGGCGATGGATCCCGGACCGCACGGGAGTCTGATTCCGACTCCCGAAGGTGACCGAGTCGGCGGGGCGGAAGCGCCGCTACCGCCCGAGCGCGTCCGTCACGTCGCGCCGGAGGGCGACCAAGTCGGGCTCCGCCCGCTCGCGGGGGCGGTCGATGTCGACGTCGACGACGGCCTCGACCGTTCCGGGTT
>NZ_CBVY010000003.1:412510-415669 GCF_000513435.1 Halorubrum sp. AJ67
GACGGCCTCGGCCGTTCCGGGTTGGCCGCCGAGGACGACGACGCGGTCCGCGAGGTACACCGCCTCCTCGACGTCGTGGGTGACGAGGGCCACGGTCGTCCCGCGCGCCTCCCACACGTCGAGCAGGTGGTCCTGCTGGTCCGCCTTCGTCAGCCGGTCGAGCGCCGAGAACGGCTCGTCGAGCAGCAGCACGGAGGGTCGTACGCCAGCCCCCGCGCGAGCGACACGCGCTGGGCCATCCCCCCGGACAGTTCGTCCGGGTGGCTCTCGGCGAACCCGTCGAGTCCGACCGTCTCGATCAGTTCGTCGACGCGCTCGCGGGCGGCCGGCGAGTCGGGGTCGACGTCGGCCGGGAGTCCGACGGCGACGTTCTCGCGCACGTCGGCCCAGTCGAGCAGCCGCGGCTCCTGAAATACCATCCCGACGTCGTCGCTGCCGCCGTCGCGGACGTCGGTGCCGTCGACCGCGACGCTCCCGGCGAACTCCGGTTCGAGGCCGGAGAGCACGCGGAGCAGCGTCGACTTCCCGCAGCCGGAGGGGCCGACGACCGCGACGAACTCGCCGTCCGCGACCGCGAGGTCGACGCCGTCGAGCGCGACCGTGTCGTCGTACCGCTTCCGGAGGCCGTCGACCGCGAGGACTGGGTCCGCGGTCGGCGACGCGGCGTCGGCGTCAGCGGCCGACGACGCGGCGTCGGGATCAGCGCCCGACGACACGGTCTCTCACCTCCTTCACCGCGACGTCGGAGCAGTTGCCGAGGAACGCGAAGAGCAGGATCGAGCCGACGATGATGTCGGGCCGCGCGAGGGTCCGCCCGTCGCTCAGCAGGAACCCGATCCCCTGGCTCGCCGCGATCAGTTCGGCGGCGACGACGAACATCCACGCCAGCCCGACGCCGCCGCGGATCCCGACGAGCAGGCTCGGGAGCGCCGCCGGGAACACGACCCGGCGCAGCGACTCGACGCGGCCGAGGTCGTACACCTCCGCGACCTCCAGCAGCTCCTCGTCGACCGCCGCGATGCCCGTCGAGAGGTTGAGGTACACGGGGAAGAACGCGCCGACCGCGATCAGTAGCACCTTCGCGCTCTCTCCGATGCCGAACCACAGCAGGAACAGCGGCACCCACGCCAGCGACGGGATGTTCTTCAGGCTCTGTAAGAGCGGGTCGAGCAGGTCGCTGGCCGTCCGCGAGAGCCCCGTGGCCGTTCCGAAGACGGTCCCGACGGCGATCCCGAGGCCCACGCCGAGGAAGACGCGCTGGACCGTGATCGCGACGTGACCCAACAGCTCGCCCGAGGCGGCCATCCCGTACAGCGTCTCGGCGACGCGCAGCGGGGTCGGAAGCTGGTAGGCCGCGATGACGCCGGTCGCCACGACGACGTGCCAGCCGACGACGAGCGCCGCCGGGACGACGAGCCCGAGCAGCGGGTGGAACCGGTCCGCCGAGGGGACCGCGACCGGACCGATCGTTCGCGGCTCGGTTCGGGCGTCGGTGGCCATCTCAGACGACCTCGCTCGCGAACTCGGCGTCGATCAGCTCGTCGACGTGCCCGGCCGGGTCGGCGTCCTCGGTCACGAGCCCCTCGCGTTCGAGTATCGGCGAGAGGTTCGTGAGCAGTTCGCGGTGCGGGTCGCCCGGAATCGGCCGCGAGAGGTCGTTCCGCTGCGTGAACACGCGCTCTGCGACCGGCTCCGACATCTCCGAGGCGTCCGCGAGGATCCCCGCCGTCTCCTCGGGGTTCTCGATCGCCCACTCGCGGCCGCGCTCGTACGTCTCGATCACCCGGCGCGCGTCCTCGGGGCGGTCGGCGAGGAAGCCGTCGAGGAAGTTGAGGAAGCCGTAGGTGTTGTACCGCGGCTCGCGGAAGAACAGCTCCGCGCCGTCGTGTTCGAGCTCCAGCTCCGCCATGTGGGGGTCGAGTCCGGCCCACGCGTCGACCTCGCCGCGGACCAAGGCCGACTGCCCCTCCGGGTGCTGGAGGTTGACGACCTCGACGTCCTCCTCGCTCAGTCCGGCGTCGTCGAGCGCCTGAAGCAGGAAGAAGTACGGGTCGGTGCCGCGGGTGGCGGCGACGCGGCTCCCTTCGAGGTCCTCGACCGATCCGATGCCGGTCTCCTCGAAGGTGACGAGCGCGGTCCACTCCGGCTCCGAGTAGACGTACGGCGTCGTGATCGGGACGCCGTTCGTGCGGGCCATCAGCGCCGCGATCCCCGCGGTCGAGGAGACGTCGGCCTCGCCGCTCTGCGCGTACTCGTTCGCCTGATTGCTCCCGAGGCTCAATACCCACTCGACGTCGGTGTCGGCGTCCGCGAACGCCTCTTCGAGCCAGCCCTTCTCGCGCAACACGAGGCTGACCGGGTTGTAGTACGCGTAGTCGACCGTCACCGTCCCCGATCCGCCACCGTTCCCCGCGCAGCCGGCGAGCAGCGAACCGCCGATCGCCGCGCCGGTGCCGCGCAGGAACTGTCTTCGCTCCATACACGCCTTCACCGGTCCCACTCATAAACAGATATGGCTATTGAGAATATTCAGCCGCGACTATGATGCCCTGTAGTTATTTATTTTCAGTAGTGAAAGACATTCACACGGAGTTCGTCCGTCGCGTCACGCCCCCTACCCGTTGAACACGCGTCCGGGACCTCGTTCGAGACGGTGACGAAGCCGTTCGGCTCGCGTTCCGAATAGCGGACTATGTTGCTGGTTAGTCGGCGTCGAGGCGTGGGCGGCGCGGCTACATTCCCATGTCGGCGGCCGCGTCCGGCACCGGAAGGTCCGGAACGGCGACTCCGAGCAGCTCCGCGGCGTGGTCGAGCGCCATGTCGAACCCGTAGTACCGCTCCAGTTCGTCGCCGTCGGGACCGGGACGGACCTTCAGCATGGCGTACCCCTCGACGTTCTGCGCGACGGTCGCCTCGCGGCCGTCCAGCGAGAAGGTGAGCCGGCGCTCGCCGTCGGTCTCCTCGTACCGCGCCGCAACACCGTTCGCCGACGCGGACTCCGTGTCGGTCATACGCTCCATACGGGCCGGACCGTGTCGAATGTGTCGGTCGCCTCGCCGACGCCGGTCCCGCCGCCGTCCCCGGGCCGACCCGGACTCGCGGCGGTCCGGCCGCCTCTCCCACTACGTCGTGGGAGGCGAAGGCACACAGGGGAGTAGG
>NZ_CBVY010000003.1:419568-421462 GCF_000513435.1 Halorubrum sp. AJ67
GGCGTCTAAACTCCTCCGCGTCCTCCCTCGGCACGGGAACCGGCCCGAGACGGGGCGTCGCCGCGGGGGGACGGACTTTTCACCGCGACCGTCGAACGGGGGCGGCATGAGCGAGTGGACCGACGCCATCGTCGGCGAGCGGATGACCGTCGACAACCAGTTCAACGAGCACGTCGCGGCGTCGCGCTTCTCCAGTCAGGAGTGGGGACTGATCATGACCGCGACCGACTTCGAGATCGAGAACGCCGACGACCCGGAGAGCGCTCGCGTCGTGGCGGACACGTCGAGTCTCCCCGCGATCATGCCCGAACTGGAGAACCTCCGGTCGCAGATGGCGGGGATGGGCGGCGCTCCCGGCGGCGCGGAGGGCGGCAATTCGGGCGGCGGTCTCGTCGACTCGATCAAGGGCGCGCTCGGTCTCGGCGGGGGCGGCGGTAGCAGCGGGGGCTCGGACGAGGAGCTGGAGGCCGCAGAGCGGCTCGTACAGGAGTACGCCGACGAGCTACAGGCACACCTAGAGGAGGTCGGCAAGTGGGAGCAGGTCCGCGTCGCGTATCAGGAGTGAGGTCGCGACCGGCGCTCGGCCGGTCTACGGACGTGTTCTGTCACTCGATGTCGCTGCCGCGGAACAGCGTGAGCTCCTCCGCCTCGTAGATGTTGATGAGTTCGCTGACGATCTCGTCGTACTCCTCGTCGTCGACGCGGAGCCCGTCGAGCCGTTCGACCGTCTCCTCGTCGAGGTGGACCTGAGGCATACGCGGCGGTTCGTCGTCGGGGAAATAAAACATGTCGGCGGGCGAGGGGAGTTGGTCGCGCCGGCGACGCTCCGCGGCTCAGTTCCGACACTGCGAGTCGGCGTGCGACTCGGTCTCGGATACCTCCGAGAGCGCCTTTGTCGCGGATTCCTCGATGTCTTCGGCGGTGAGGTCGTCGCTTTTGAGGACGAGATCACCGTTGAGACAGATTTGAACTTCGCTTCCGGAGTGTATATTCAGAGCGTCGGAAACAGCAATCGGCTCTGGCTCTCTGTGACGGGTTCCAGCGAGTCGTCTCCGTCTGTCAAGGGAGTCAACAATCGTCGAACACTCCATTCCGAGCATCGCTTTGATGGAAGTAAACGACCACCGATCGACCGCCAACGAATTCGTATCGAGGGAACGAAGCGAAAGAAGCTGTAACGGAAATCCGCGGTTCTTCGAGGCGAGCGTCCCCGGATCACCAATGAATCGTGCCTGTGTGCCTTCATCACGAATCGCGAGTGCCGTCGCGACGGAAATGGAACCGCCTGCCGACAGCAGCCCGATCAACTGTCGAACGGACTCCGAAGGAAGGTTGCCGTCGAACAGCACCGTTCCGAGAGCGCCTGCGTTGATTAAGCCGAGGCCAGTCTTGACATCTCTCGTTCCTTCGAGGACTACGACGGCCGGAGAGTTCAGCTCGTTCGGCGCGCCGAGCGAGCTGATTTCGACACGGCCGTCCACCGAGACGACCGCACCGTCATCGATCGGGAGACCGCAGTAGACGATATCCGTCGAGGAATCGGAGAAAACGTCAGAAACGGCGTCGGAACTTGGGGCAGATAAGACCCTCCACTTCTCGATACCGTCCGGTGTCTCGGGGTCGGCATAGGCGTTTCTGAACGCCTCTGCCTGCTCGTCGGAGTTAAAGAGGAAGACCGCGCAGAGGTCTCCGTGAGAGGACACACCGCGGCGTAAATAGTTCACGTACGAGACCGGCGTGAGTACGGACGCCCCCGGGGGAATCGGATCCGCGTCGGGGGTCGGCACCGGATCGCTCTTCGGCTTCAGCGTCGGCGATTCGAGGTCGATCCGCTGTGACCTCGCGAGCGCAATGGGAGCGTCGGGAGCGGACGGCTCGGCTGCCCCGCGGACCC
>NZ_CBVY010000003.1:421482-423235 GCF_000513435.1 Halorubrum sp. AJ67
GTCGATGTAGTGTTGGTCGTTAATAACTTCGTAATAGCATACCATTATACGAAGTTATACGAGGGGCGTCTGGCCGCAGGACGGCCTCAGTCGCCCACGGCCGGACGCCGTACGGCGCGATGGTCCCGGGATCGACCTCCAGATACTCCATGAGGCGCTCGCTCATCGAGCTGTCTGCGAGGTTCGGCGGGTAGAAGGGCAGTTCAGCGCCGACCTGCTCGTACTCGTACCGGTCCGACGGGACGTACCCCTCGGTCCGCGCGAGCGTATCGAGGAAGAACCACGTCCGGAACAGCTCCTCGACCCGGCGTTCGAGCGCGCGTCCCTCCGCGGGAAGCCGCTCCTCGTATCCGTTGTCGAGCCGGATCGCCGGCGCGTCCCCGACGGTCATCCGCGCGCCGAGGTAGTACGACAGCGTCGAGAGCCGGTACACGTCGGCGTACGTCGGCCGAACCACGACCTCGACGCCCGTGTCCGGAACGGTCAGCGGGCTAGGGATGTCGAGTTCATCACCCCGCTCGATCCGCGGCGGGTATCCCCGGAGCGTCGGCCACGACCGCTCCGGCGAGAACTCCTGTATCGACGACCCGAGCACCGATACCGCCTCCGTCAACGCGGCCGGGTCGTCCGGGACCGTGACCGTGGCCTCCGGTCGCGTGTGGAACGACCGTCCGCCGACCGTCACCGTCGTCGGCCGGTCGAAGGTGAGTTCGACGGGCTCCGGCCCGCCCATTCCGGTCGCCGTGATCTCCGCGTCCTCGACTCGCAGGAGGACCTTCGTCACGCCGCTGATCTCGACGCAGTAGTCGCCGCGCGGGAACTCCGTGGACTCGTCGAGCTGCGCGAGGAAGTCGCCGTTCGCGCGCCGGACGTTGACCGTCGAGTACTCCGCGACCGAGATCGACTTCGCCTCGAAGCTGACGGCCCGATCGACCGGAAGCGGAAACAGTTCCGGCATCGCCGGCGAGAGCTCCGGCTCGTGGTCCGCCAGCAGGTCGAGCCGCGTCCCCTCGATGACGTCGCGGACGCCCAGCGTCCGCCCGTCGACTTCGAACCCGATACGTCCGTCAGATGACCCGTCGTTCACTGGACTGTTTCTGGTTCACCGACACGTATGAGGGTGTCGGTGAAAATCCCAATCCGAAGAATCGACGCGTGTCGCGGGGTTTCACGTGACACGAGAGAATCGATGACAGCAATCTTAACATCGATCGAGCCGGACAGAAGGGCATGGATGCCGTCGGATCGGAGCCGATATCGCGGGCCCTCTCTGCGGCGTTCCCGGACCGGATCCCGGACCGGCTGACCGGCGTCGGTCCCTCGTGGAACGGCGCGAACGAGACGGTCGGCGTGACCTTCGCGGACGGCGGCCGGGCGTTCCTCAAGGTCGCGCTCGTAGACGAGAGTCGCCGCATCACCCGCGAACGCGCCGTCCTCCGCTACGTCGACGCGCACAGCCCGATCCCGGTTCCCGAGGTGCTGGCAGCCGATCCCGACGGCGACCCGGCGTACCTCGCGACCGCACCGGCGCGCGGCAGAGAGCTTCTCGGCGTCTACGAGGCCGCGATCGACGACGAGCGCGAACGCCTCCTCCGCCGCGTCGGGAGCGCGCTCGCCGCGCTCCACGCCGATCGGTTCGCCCGGCACGGCGAGATCGTGGGAGCGGGAACGGGAACCGGAACGGCGGCAGCGGGCGAGGTGGCTGAGGGCGAAGTGGCTAAGGGCGACGCGGCCGCAAGCGACGCGGCCGGGG
>NZ_CBVY010000003.1:427837-430101 GCF_000513435.1 Halorubrum sp. AJ67
CGCTCGGCGGCGAGGAGGTCGTCGACGTCGTAACTGCGCAGGCTCGCGTCAACGGCCGCAGCCGCGCCGACCAGCGGTTCGAGCGCCGCGAGCGCGCTCGCGAGGTCGTACGCCCGCGCCGACTCCCGACCGTCCTCGCTCACGCGGGTCGCGTCGATGACGTACAGTTCCTCGTCGGCGACGAGGACGTTCTCGGCGCGGAGGTCGCCGTGCGCGAGGCCGGCGTCGTGGACCGTCCGCAGCGTCGCGAACAGTTCGGGCGCGAGCCGAGCGACGGTCTCCCTGTCCAACTCGCCGAGGGTACGGAACTCGGGGAGGTACTCCAACACGAGGACGCCGAGGTCGCCGACCTCGAACGCCTCGACCGGCTCCGGCGCGTGGACTCCCAGCTCGCGGACCCGCCGGGTCGCCTCCAGTTCGTGCCGCGCCATCTCGTAGGGGGTCTCGTGGCGCTCGAAGAACCCCTCCGTGCCGGCCGAGAACGCGCCGAGGTTCCGCCCGGTGGTGAAAAGCGCGTGGACGAGCGTGTTCTGTCGGGTGATCACCTTCACGAAGAGGTCGTCGTCGACGACCATCGGGGTCGACAGCCAGTTGTCGGCGTCGAGGAACCGGATCCGCATCCCGTCGCGGTCGTACCGCTCCGCCAGCTCGCGCGCGACCCGCTCGATGTCGGGCCAGTCGACGCGACCGCGGACGAGCTGCCGGAACTCCATACCGGCGGAACGCGGCGACGCTTCATAAGTCGTCGGCTCGCGGTCGACGGCGGACGGAACGCGACACGATCTTTCACGGTCGTTCGCATCGTTTATGCCCGCGGGTCGCAATTCTTGCGCATGGACTTCGAGGTACCCGCCGAACACCGGATGATGCGCGACACCGTCCGGGACTTTTGCGAGTCGGAGATCGCCCCCATCGCACAGGAGATCGAGGACGAACACCGGTTCCCCGAGGAGGTGTTCGACTCGCTCGCCGAGCTCGACGTGATGGGCGTCCCGGTCTCGGAGGAGTACGGCGGACTCGGCGGCGACCAGCTGCTGTACGCCCTGATCACGGAGGAGCTCGGGCGCGTCTCCGGCGGGATCGGGCTCTCGTACGCCGCGCACACCTCGCTTGGCGCGAAGCCGATCGACCTGTTCGGCACGGACGAACAGAAGGAAGAGTGGCTCCGCCCGCTCGCCGAGGGCGAGGGGATCGGGGCGTGGGCGCTCACCGAGCCGGGCAGCGGCTCCGACGCCTCGGACATGGACACCACCGCCGAGTACGACGCCGACGCGGGCGAGTACGTGCTGAACGGCACCAAGCAGTTCATCACGAACGCGAACGTCGCGAACTCGATCCTCGTCAAGGCCGTCACCGACTCCGAGGCGGGGTACGACGGCATCTCGACGTTCATCGTCGACCCGGACGAGGACGACGGGTTCGAGGTGACGACCGTCTGGGACAAGATGGGACTCAACAGCTCGCCGACATGCGAGATCGCCTTCGACGACGTGCGGCTCCCGGAGAACCGCCTGCTCGGCGAGGAGGGCGAGGGGTGGACACAGACGATGAAGACGCTCGACGGCGGTCGGATCTCCATCGCCGCGCTCTCCGTTGGGCTCGCGCAGGGGGCCTACGAGGCCGCCGAGGCGTACGCGGGCGAGCGCGAGCAGTTCGGCAGGCCGATCGCGAAGTTCGACGCGATCCGCGACAAGATCGTTCACATGTACCGGCAGATCGAGCGGGCACGGCTGCTCACGCACAAGGCGGCCACGCGGTACGACGCGGGCGAGTCGGTCACGAAGGAGTCGGCGCTGGCGAAGCTTGACGCCAGCGAGGCGGCCCGCGAAGTGGCTGAGGAGGCGGTTCAGACGCTTGGCGGCTACGGCTACACGACCGACTTCGCCCCGCAGCGGTTCTACCGCGACGCGAAGCTGATGGAGATCGGCGAGGGGACGAGCGAGATCCAACACGTCGTCATCGGGCGCGAACTCGGCCTCTGAGCGGTCCACGCGATCGGTGGCGTCGCCGCACCGGCCGTCACGAGAACTCCACGAGGTCGTCGTCGACGCCGCGCAGGCTCTCCGCGAGCCGCGACCCCTCGGGGACCGCCCGGAGGAACGGCTCCGACCCGAAGCGGACCTCACCGTTGACGGACACCAGACCGAGGTCCGCGGGGTCGCCGTCAAGTCCGGTGAGGAACGCGACGGTGCGGACCGCGGGCACGTCGCCGGCCCGCGCTCGGGGTCGACAGTCGTGGGAGGCAAGGCACACAGGGGGATAGG
>NZ_CBVY010000003.1:430754-432662 GCF_000513435.1 Halorubrum sp. AJ67
GGACGACTCCCCGGGCCGACTGCCGGTCCCGATCCGGAAGAGACCCGGATCCGGACCTACGCTGTCGGGGCCCGCGAGGAGGTCCTCGACCGGACCCTTCGGAGAGCCTGCGAGGACGCGGGACTCGGGAGTCCCTCGACGTTCACGCGGATAAAACGGCTCCTGCGAGAGAGCGACCTGATCGAGACGGCGTCGGAGTCGCAGCCGGTCGGGCGACCCCGAGAGCGGCTCGTCGCCCGGGGTGCGCTCGCGGCCGCCGAGACGCCGGCTGAGGTCGTTACGGCGGTTCGAGAGGTGACAGACTGACTCGGAAGGGGACGCCGGGACCGCGGCGTCAGTCGTCTTTCGTCTTGATGTCGGCCGAGAGCCCCTGCGCCATCTCGATCTCCGTCGAGTTGTTCAGGGTCCACGCGGTGCGGTCGGTGACGGCCTCGATCGCCTCGCGGGCGGAGGGGTAACCGTTGCCGGACTTCTTCACGCCGCCGAAGGGGAGCTGGACCTCAGCGCCGATACACGGGAGGTTCCCGTACGCCAGCCCGAGCTCGGCGCGGTCGCGGTAGTAGTTGATCTGCCGGTAGTCCTCGGAGATGATCGCGCCCGCCAGTCCGTAGTCGACATCGTTGTGGATCTCGACGGCGCGCTCGATGTCACCGTCGTACTCTAGGAGCGCGACGTGGGGGCCGAACACCTCCTCGTGAGTACACCGGAGGTCGGCGTCCGGGTCCGCCTCGTAGACGAACGGGCCGACCCAGTGGCCGTCCGCGTGGCCGTCGGGGATCTCCTCGGGGTCGAGTTCGGTCCGGTCGACGAGGACGTTCACGCCCTCCTCGCGGGCGAGTTCGTTGTACTCGGTGACCTTCTCGTGGTGTTCCGCCTCCACGAGCGGTCCCATGAACGTGTCCTCGTCGAGGGGGTCGCCGACCGCGACCGATTCCGCGATCTCGACGAACCGCGACGTGAACTCGTCGTACACGTCGCTGTGGACGATCAGTCGCTCGGCGGAGACGCAGCGCTGGCCGGTCGTCTTAAACGAGGACATCACCGCGGAGTGGACCGCGACGTCGAGGTCGGCCTCCTCGGTGACGACGACCGCGTTCTTCCCGCCCATCTCGCAGGCCGCCCGCCTGCCGGGCACGCCGCCGAGCTTGTCCTGGATGTGGTGGCCGACCTCCGCGGAGCCGGTGAAGAGGACGGTCGGGACGTCGTCGTTCTCGACGATCGCGTTGCCCGCGTCGCCGAACCCCTGAACCATGTTGAACACGCCGTCGGGGATCCCCGCGTCGTCGAACATCTCCGCGACGATCTGCGCGCACCACGGCGTCTGCTCGGCCGGCTTGAACACGACGGTGTTCCCCTCCACCAGCGCGATGGCCATGTGCCAGTACGGGATCGCGACCGGGAAGTTCCACGGCGTGATACAGCCGGTGACGCCGCGGGGCTTCCGCCGCATGTACGCGTCCTTCGAGGGGATCTCCGAGGGGACGATGTCGCCCTTCGGGTGGCGGGCGTCGCCGGCGGCCCACTCGACCATGTGCGCGGCCTCGACCACGTCGGCTTTCCCCTCCGAGATCTCCTTGCCGCACTCCTTCGAGACGACCGCGCCCAGTTCGTCGGTGCGCTCGCGCAGCTCGTGGTACACGTCCCAGAGGTACTCCGCGCGCTGGATCCGGGAGAGCTCGCGCCACTCTTCGAACGCCTCGTCGGCGGCGGCGACCGCGCGGTCGACATCGTCGGGGGTCCCGCGGTGGAACTCCCCGAGCGACTCGCCCGTCGCGGGGTTCTCGCTTTCGAACGTCTCGGACCCGTCGCCGTCGACCCACTCGCCGTCGATGTAGTGTTGGTACGGCTGCGCCATGGACGCAATATTTGCTGGTCCGGGTAAAAAATCACCTCTCCGTCGGCGGCCCC
>NZ_CBVY010000003.1:435558-438130 GCF_000513435.1 Halorubrum sp. AJ67
GGTCCGACGGCGGCGACGGTGGCGACGTGCCGACCGAGATCGACGAGTACCTCGCCGACGCCAACCAGTACGACGGGTCCATCGAGGACCTCACCGGACAGGACCAGGTCACCGTCGAGGTCGGGACCGGCGACGTCGGCTTCGGATTCTCGCCGGCGGCGATCCGGATCGACTCCAGTACGACCGTCGTCTGGGAGTGGACCGGGAACGGCGGGGGCCACAACGTGGCCTCCGTGGAGGACTCCGAGTCCGACTTCGACAACGGTGAAACCGTCAGCGAGGAAGGGTACACCTTCGAGCAGTCGTTCGACAACACCGGCATCCAGCTCTACGAGTGCACTCCGCACTCGGCGAACGGGATGCTCGGCGCGATCGAAGTCGTCGAGGCCTGATCCGCACACCGCGGACGGGTTCGGGACGCGAACGCGATTTTTTCCGACGGCGCGAGAGTCACCGGAGACTCACGAGAGGAACGACCAGCGGACGTCGACGATCCGGTCGTGCTCGCCCGTGACCGTCGGCCGCGCGAGGTGGTCGTTGGCGTTGACGCCGGCGTCCGCCAGGTGAGCGAGCGCCTCGTCGAGCGTGCGGTCCGAGCGCTCCACGCCGGCGTCGCGCACGTAGGGGGCGTCGAGCGGCTCCGCCCGGGAGTTCGAGATCTCGATGTCGTCGGTGAGGTCGCCGCCGATCGCGTGCGGCGGCTGGTGGAAGTGCCAGTCGCCGACCGTGAGAAACAGCCACACGTCGCCGTTGATGGCGTGGTACTCGCCGGTGACCCGCTCCGCGTCGTACGCGACGATACGCGAGAGGACGGCCGTCTTGAGCCGGTAGAGCGCGTCCTTTCGCGCCGATCGGACGTTGCTCTCGGTGACGTCGCCGCGCTCGTAGGCGGCGGTCGCCTCGTCGGCGAACTGCTTCGCGACCTTGTTGACGACGTACAGCGATTCGAGCAGATCGTCCGTCGGTTCGAGCGGGGTCACGGCGGGATACCGGTCGTGTACTGCGACCGCCCGAACGTCCGACCGTCGTGGGCATAGGCGTTTCGGGACTCGACCCGTCGGTGCGGCTGCCGGGCGTTGAGGCGGTACCCCCGGATGGTTAATTCTTTAAGCGCAGGGACGAAGAGGAAGGCAAGATGGCGCACGACTCCGTGAAACTGTACTCGGCGATATACGTCGCCCTCCTCGTGGCGGCGACGCTGAACTTCCTCCTCTTTGAGTCTTCGTTCGTCGAGTTCACCTACGCACAGGCGGTCGCCGGCACGCTGGTGATAGCGACGGTCAAAACGCTGCTCATCGTCGCGTACTTCCAGCACCTCCGGTGGGAGAACCGCTCGCTGACCTACCTGATGGGGATGGCGCTCGCGCTCACCATGCTGCTGATGGCTGCCGCGACGTACTCCATCTCGTAGACGCGCCGTCGTCGCGCCGACTCGCGGACGCACCGCTGTTCCGATTCGTTTTCTCCGTCACCTGACCCGTTTTCGACGCCTCTCCGGCGGTCTCGTCGTCGCCGTGATCCGTTTCGATGTCGCTCTCGACACCCGTAATCCTCCGCTTCCCTGTGTATTAATTAGTGGTATTAGTTAGTTATATCACGGCCGAACTTCGATAGTGAGTCGTCTATGGCGTTCAGCGACCGACTCCTCGACGCCGGATCGGAGATCTGGGACGCACAGAAGGAACACCCGTTCGTCGTCGAACTCGCGGACGGTAGCCTCGACGAGGCGGCGTTCCGTCACTGGGTGAAACAGGACTACCGGTACCTGCTCGACTACGCCCGCGTGTTCGCGCTCGCGGGGGCGGCGGCGGACGACGAAGAGACGACCCGGCGGCTGACGGGGACCGCGCACGCCACCCTCGCGGACGAGATGGACCTCCATCGGTCGTTCGCGGCCGAGTACGGGCTCTCGCCCGCGGACCTGAAAGCCGTCGAGAAGGCACCGACCTGCGCCGCGTACACGGACTTCCTCGTGCGGACGGCCCACGAGGGATCGATCGCGGAGATCGCGGCCGCCGTCTACCCGTGCGGACAGGGGTATCTCGACGTGGCCGATCACATGGCCGACCTCGCAAGCGAGGAGCACCGGTACACCCCGTTTATCGAGAAGTACACGAGCGACGCGTTTCGCGAGACGGTCGCGTGGATGCGCGAACTCGTCGACCGGTACGGGGAGGCGTACCCGGGCGAGCGCGACGCCATGCGGGCGGCGTTCCTGCGGAGCGCCCGGCTCGAACACGCGTTCTGGGGGATGTGTTACGACCGGGAGGAGTGGTCCGTCTGAGGCGGGAGAGACGGGCCGGATCGGAATCGGTCCGTGCCCTCAGAACGGGTACTCGCGCGGGTCGTGCTGGATCGAGATCCACTTCGTCTCGGTGATCTCGTCCAAGAACGCGTCGCTGTTGTAGTGGCCGACGCCGGACGCGCCGATCCCGCTGAACGGGACGTGCGCCTCGTCGTTGATCGGCTGGTCGTTGATGTGGACGTTGCCGGTCTCCATGCGGTCGGCGATCTCCTTGGCCGTGCCGAGGTCGCCGGAGTGAACCGCCCCGGAGAGTCCGTACTCCGTGTC
>NZ_CBVY010000003.1:438480-444408 GCF_000513435.1 Halorubrum sp. AJ67
GACGCGCTTGCCGATCTCGGTCGAGCCCGTGAAGGCGACGACGTCGCTCTCGGGGTGGCTCGCGACGCGGTCGCCGATCTCCGAGCCGCGGCCGGTGACGACGTTGATCACGCCCTCGGGGAGGTCGGTCTCCTCGAACAGCTTCGCGAACAGCAGGCCGCCGGTGATCGGAGAGTTCGTCGACGGCTTGAGCACCACCGAGTTACCGGCCGCGATCGCCGGCGCGACCGCCCGCATCGAGAGGTTCAGCGGGAAGTTCCACGGCGAGATCACCGTGACGACGCCCTTGGGGCCCACCTGAAGCTGGTTCTCCTTGCCGGGGATGTTGGAGGCGGCGTGTTCGCCCTTCATCCGGCGCGGGAGCGTCGCGGCCTCGCCCGCGTGGTCGGCCGCGATCTGGATCGACGTCTCGCCCATGATCGCCGAACCGCCGACCTCGTACTCCAGCAGTTCGATTATCTCGTCGGCGTGGGCGTCGAGCGCCTGATGGAACTGCTCGACAACTTCCTGCCGGTGCGCGGGCGGCTGCTCGCCCCACGACTCCTGCGCCTCGGCGGCGGCCTCGTAGGCGGCGTCCACGTCGGCCTCGGTTCCCGAGGCCACCTCGGTCACCGTCTCGCGCGTCGAGGGGTCCTCGACGGCGATGGTCTCGCCGCTCTCGCTCGCCCGCCACTCGCCGTCGACGTAGAGTTCGTCCCAGTCCGCGTCGATCGATAGGTCGGTAGTCATTACAGTTTACCAAACGGTAGAAAAGGCAAAGAGGGGAGAGGTAGCGGCGATTGCGTCCGGTTCGGTGGATCGATCGCCGGTAGGGAGCGCCGGCGTCCCACCCGCTCCAACAGACTTTACCGCTCGGTAAACGAGGGTGACGTATGAGCCAGTTCGACCGATCCGGCGGCGTCGCCTCCGACGGGGACCGCGCGGATCGCATCGACGGAGCCGACGCCGCGGCCGCGACTCCCCGGACGGAATCGCGGATCCCGCCCGCGGAGGTGTTCGCGGTCCTCGGCAACGAGACGCGGGTCGAGGTCCTCCACGCGCTGCTCGAACTCGGCGGCGACGAGTCGCCGGTGAGCTTTACCGACCTCTTCGAGCGGGTCGACGCGACGGACAGCGCGAACTTCAGCTACCACCTCGACCAGCTCACCGGTCACTTCGTCCGGCGGCGCGAGGAGGGGTACGAGTTCCGCGCACCGGGGCGGAAGGTGGTGAGTTCCATCTTCACCGGCACGCTGACCGAGCGGGCGCAGCTCGGCTTCTTCCCGGCGGAGGGGTCGTGTCACGCCTGCGGCGGCGACCTCCACGCCTGGTACGTCGACGACACGCTCTCCATCGGCTGTACCGACTGCGGCGCGATACAGGTGAGCTACCCCTTCCCGGCGGGCGCGCTCGACGGCCGGTCTACCGACGACCTGCTGGAGGCGTTCCACCACTACGTCCGGCACCACTACTGTCTGGCCGCGGACGGCGTCTGTCCCGAATGTACCGGAACCGTCGAGACCGACCTCGTGCGGACGCCCGACGAGGAGGGACAGGCTGTCGCGGTCGAACACGCCTGCCAACGGTGTAGCTACGACCTCCGGTCGACGGTCGGCCTCCTGCTGCTCGACGACCCCGACGTCCTCCGGTTCCACGCGGACCGCGGCGTCGATCTGAGTTCGGTACCGTTCTGGGAGTTCGACTGGTGCGTGAGCGACGCCGCGACGACGGTCGTCTCCGAGGACCCGCTCCGCGTGCGGCTGACGGTCGGCTGCGCGGGCGACGAGATGCGCGTGGGCGTCGACGAGTCCGGAACGGTCGTCGAGACGGACGGCCCCGAACGCGACGCGCAGTAACGCTCGTCGCCGGAGCGCCGCCGCTCGCCGAGTCGAGTCAGGTCGGGTCGAGTCGAAAACCGCAGAGAGAGGGCCGACGCCCACAGTTCCGCTCCGTCGGCGGCGGCCGAGACGTACGGAGCGGAGACGGCGCGTCGGGTGCGCTCAACGACGCGTCAGACTACGCGTCGGGCGCGCCCGGAGACGCGCTTACTCGAACAGCTCGACGGCCTGCTCGTAGCGGCTGGAGGGTTCCTCCCAGTCGACGACTTCGAAGAAGTTGTCGACGAACTCGCCGCGAGCCGGACCGTAGTCGTGGTAGTAGGAGTGTTCCCAGACGTCCAGCGCGAGGATGGGGTGACCGCCCCAGACAGCGCCCTGGTCGTGCTTGTCGACCACGACGTTGCGAAGCTGGTTCGAGAACGTGTCGTACACCAGAAGTGCCCAGCCGCCGGCCGCGGAGGCCGCCGCCTCGAACTCGCCCTTCCAGGCCTCGTACGAGCCGAAGTCCTCTTCGATCCGGTCGGCCAGCGCTCCCTCGGGCTCGTCGCCGCCTTCGGGCGACATGTTCTGCCAGAACAGGTCGTGGAGGATGTGGCCCGAGGAGTTGTGGGTCACGTTGCGGATGGCTCCGCCGGACGAAGAGAAGTCGTGGGACTCACGGTTCGCTTCGAGCGTCTCTTCGGCGGAGTTCCAACCGTTGACGTACCCCTGATGATGGGTGTCGTGATGCCATTCGAGCACCTGCTCGGAGATGTGCGGTTCCAGTGCGTCGTAGTCGTACGGCAGCGGATCGAGTTCGTAGCTCATTGTTGCGTCCCATTGTACTCGCGGCACGGGTAAGAAGGTTCTCTGTAACGCGTTCCAGTAAAAATACTGCTATGATAAAAACCTACTAAATTAGCTTAAAAGACTACCTGAAGCGTTTTATCAAGAAATACCAATTTTTATTGATAATTTCTCAGTTCCGTAATCGTGATGCTTATCGGCTGTGGTCGGCTCGGGTCGAACATGACTTCCAGTCAGCCGAGTGCGGACCGAGCGGCTCCCGTCTCCGGCGAGCCGGTCCGCCACGGCACGGGCGTAAACTCGAATCGAGCGTTTCCGACGGGGGCGCACCCGCAGCACCTCGACCCGTTCGTCCTCTTCGAGCGGTTCTACATCGAGCCGGACCAAGGGTTCCCGATGCACCCGCACCGCGGGTTCGAGATCGTCTCGTATATGATCGAGGGCGGGATGGACCACGAGGACAGCCTCGGCGTCACGAACACCGCCCGCGAGAACGAGGCGATGCACATCACGACCGGCGGCGGGATCCGCCACTCCGAGTTCCCGGCCGACGGAGCGGGCTGTAACGGACTCCAGCTCTGGATCAACCTGCCGCGAGAGCGGAAGGAGATGGAGCCGGACTACGCGGACGCCGCGGCCGACGAACTGCCGACCGAGACGCTCGACGGGGCGACGGTCACCACGGTCGTCGGCGACGGGTCGCCGCTCTCGACGCACACGCCGGTGGAGTACCTCGACATCGAGGTCACGGACTCGTGGGCGTGGTCCGTTCCCGACGGATGGACCGGTTTCCTCTACGCCGTAGACGGTGCGGGGACGGTCGACGGCGCGGCGATCGCCGAGGGCGACGTGCTTCCGGTGACGGAGGCGGCGACGGTCGACGTCCGCAGCGAGGATTCGCTGCGTGCGGTCGCAGTCTCGGGACGCCCCCACGGCGAGCCGATCAGACAGCGCGGCCCGTTCGTGCTCTGAGGACTGCCGGGCCACGGCTGTCTCCTGTCCCCGCGCGTCGCCGACGTGGAATCCCGACCGAGTTTTTTGTAGTCGGAGTGAGACCGACCCACATGGACCTGCGCGCCGCAACCGCTACCGATATCGACGCGGTCCGGTCGGTCGCCCGCGAATCGCTCGCGGCATCGTACGGACACGCCGTCGACGAGGAACTGTTGGACGAGGCCGTCGAGGAGTGGTACGACGCCGGCGACCTCGGGGACGACATCAACGACGACGACGCGGTGTTCCCCGTCGCCCTCGTGGACGGGGTCGTCGTCGGGTTCGCGGAGAGCTACGTCGTCGGCCGCCGCGAGCGCGTCGGCGAGATCGACTGGCTCCACGTCCACCCCGACCACAGGGGGTCCGGGATCGGCTCCGCGCTGCTCGAACGCGTCGAGTCCGCCCTCCGGTCGGCGGAGGTCGACCGGATCGAGGCGCGCGTCCTCGCCGACAACGAGGCGGGGACGGCGTTCTACGAGCGCGAGGGGTACGAACTCGCCGGCGAACGCGACATCGACATCGGCGGGGAGCGGTTCGCGGAACGGGAGTACCGCAAGCAGATCGGCCGCCTCGCGGGCATCTCCGAGGCCGTCTACGAGACCGAGGCGGGAGACTCCGTCCACGTCGCGTTCGACGAGAGCGACCGCGGGTCGCGAGCGCCCTTCTACGTCGCGTACGCCGACCCGGACCACGAGCGGCGGTACGGCTACCTCTGTGGCAACTGTGAGGGGACCGACGTCGCGATCGACACCATGGACCGGATGGAGTGTCGCGACTGCGGGAACCGGCGGAAACCCACGCGCTGGGACGCGGCGTACTGACTCCGGCGCGTCCGCTGGGACAACCCTGTCACGTCCGTCGGGACGGCCCCGCCGTCTCAGAGCGTGTCCATGACGCCGAGGACGCGCTCCTCGGCCTCGCGGCCGGGGTCCCACTCGCTCCCGTCGCGACCCGATTCGCGGTGTTCCGTCACGGTCCGTTCCATCGCCTCGTCGACCGGCGTCGACTTCCAGCCGAGGTCCGCGAGCGCACAGGTGTCGAGCAGGTGCGGGTACTCGCGGTAGAGCGTGAAGTCGTCGGGTTCGAGGCCGCCGGCGGCGAGCGCGTCGTCGCTCGCCGGGACGACTTCGACGTCCTCCCCGGCGACGCCAGCGATCGTCTCTACCGTCTCTTCGAGCGTAAGTGCGCGCCTGTCGCCGACGTTGTACGCCGCGCCCGGCTCGCCGCGCTCGGCGACGATCCGGAGCGCGCTCGCGACGTCCTCGACGTACGCCCGGTGCCAGAGGTTCTGTCCGTCGCCGGGGATCACCACGCGGTCGTGCGTGAGCACGCGGTCGATCCAGTAGTCGAGCCGCTCCGTGTAGTCGTGCGGCCCGTAGACGATACACGGGCGGACCGCGGTGGCCGCGACGCCCTCCTCGGCGGCCGCGAACACCGCGCGGTCGCCCTCGGCCTTCCGGTTGCCGTACGTCTCGCCGGAGTCGTCGGTCGCCTGCTCGTCGGTACACGGCTCCAGCGGCGTCTCACCCTCTCGCTTGGGGATCTCCTCGGCGGCGTAGCTGGACCCCGACGAGATGTACACGTACCCGTCGACGTCGGCGAAGATCTCCGTGGCGGTCTCCACGTCGGCCGGCTGGTAGGCGACGCAGTCGATCACGATGTCCGGTTCGACCGACAGCTTCGCGGCGCGCAGCGCGGTCTCGTCTTTCCGGTCCCCCTCGACGTGGGTCACGCGGTCGTTCTCCGCGAAGGGGTTCTCGTGGTTGCCGCGGTTGAATATCGCCACCTCGTAGTCGTGTGCCAGCAGTTCGCCGACCGTGTGGCGGCCGATAAACCGAGTCCCGCCGACGACGAGCGCAGTGTCCGTCATACCCGAGATCGGACGAGCGAGGTAAAAAACGTGGCCGAATCGGACGCCGGATCGCTCGCGGCCGAGAGACGGGTGCTGCTACTCCTCGCTCCGGGGGCCGTCGCCGCGCCACCGCCGGTACAGGAAGTAGGCGACACCGAGACCGATCGCCCAGGTCCCGACGCCGAACACCGCGATCGCGATTCCGCCGAGGAACTCGCCGGCCGGCAGACCGAACATACCGCAGTTCGGCGCGTCCGCGACATAAACGCTCCGAGAAGAGGAGCGACGACGCGCCGAGAGAGGGGTAGCTTCTCGGGCGGGGGCCCGTACGGCAGCGCATGTCCGACCGTTCGCTGCGGCGACCCTGGCTCGCCGCCCTGCTCGCACTCGTCGTCTCCGGACTCGGCCACGCGTACCTCCGTCGGTGGGCCCGCGCCCTCGGCTGGTATCTGGCGGTCACCGCGGCCGTCTTCCTGTTCG
>NZ_CBVY010000003.1:445157-450679 GCF_000513435.1 Halorubrum sp. AJ67
GTCGGCGTCGACGGCGACCCGGACGCCGCGTCGACGGATGCGGCGGACGCCGACGGAACCGTTCGCTGCCCGGAGTGTGGGAAAGAGACTGACCCGACGGTCGACTTCTGTCAGTGGTGTGCGGAGCCGCTGGGCGGAGAAGACGCGTCGTGACGCGGAAAGTGAGATAGTAGGAAAGCGAGAACGGAGAAAACGGGACCGCTGGCCCCCTCAGAAGAGGTAGAACAGCGGGAAGATGAACACCCAGACGATGTCGACGAAGTGCCAGTAGAGGCCGAAGTACTCTATCGGCCGCTCGTCGTCGAGGTAGTGGCCCTGGTACACCCTGACGAACAGGAAGAGGGCGATCACTAAGCCGAGCAGCACGTGGATCCCATGGAGCCCGGTCGTGACGTAGTAGATCGACGCCTGGATCGGGTCGCCGTGGGCGTTCGCGGAGATGGTGACGCCGCGGTCGAATATCTCGTGGTTCCACTCCCACAGCTTGATCGCCATGAAGGTGAACCCGAGCAGGATGGTCGTTCCGAGCGTCGCCAGCAGGCCCTGCCGGCTCTTCCGACGCGCCGCGACCAGCGCGAGGATGACCGTGAACGAGGACGTGATCAGGACGAACGTGTTGATCAGCCCCGGTAGCGACTCGGTCAGCGGCGACCACGTCATCCAGCCCGCGTTGTAGCGGACGAAGACGGCCGCCGAGATGAACGCGCCGAAGACGATCACGTCAGAGGCGAGGAAGAACCACATCCCCAGTTTCACCTTCTCGACGCCGTTGAACGGCCAGCGCTCGGCGAACTCGGTCGGCGGGGCGTAGAAGTCCTCTAGGCCCCACTTGACGCCGGTGTAGAGGAGCCCGACGAGACCGACGACGATCGCGGTCGGGTAGAGCGCGTTCGAGATCTGAACCTCGCTCTGCATGGCGCTGTCACCCAGCACGACTGTGACCGCGTCGGCGAAGCCGGAGAAGCCGAACAGCGTGATCCCGAGCGCTAACGAGAGCGCGAACGGCCAGATGCTCGCGTGGCTCGCGTGTTTGTCCCAGTAGGGGTACTCGGAGATGTGCGCCGAGTGGCTGTCGCCGCCGTCGGTGGCGACGTCGCCGTTGTCGTCGGTCTTCATCGCGGGACCGCCGTCCGGCACGAAGTCTTTCACGAACTCCAGTTTCCCGGAGGCGTACGACGGCCGGTTCGGCCAGTTCTCCAGCGGTGGGGGCGAGGAGACCGCCCACTCCGCCGTCCGCGAGTAGTCCCACGGGTTGTCGCCGGCCGGCTCGCCGGAGACGTAGGATTTCGCGAAGTTGTAGAACATGATGAAGAAGGACAGTCCGAGCACGAACGCGCCGATCGTCCCGAACTGGTGGTAGATCTGGAACTCGGGGTTGTACTCGAACACCCGGCGGGGAGTCTCCCAGCCGAGGAACATCGAGAAGTAGACGGCGTTGAACCCGAGGAAGAACACCACGAAGTGGAGCTTCCCGAGGAACTCGTCGTACATCTTCCCGGTTATCTTCGGGAACCAGTAGTAGGCCCCGCCGAACAGCGCCGTCGCCCCGCCGAACATCACGTAGTGGAAGTGCGCGACCACCCAGTAGGTGCCGCGGAACTCGTAGTCGAGGACGATGGCACCGAGGAAGACGCCCGTGATGCCGCCGAGTATGAACAGCAGCAGCGCGCCGAACGCGAAGAGGAACGGCGTCGTGAACTGAATCCGCCCCTTGATCAGCGTGTAGATCAGCGAGAAGACGACCAGGTCGAACGGGAGCGAGATCCCGATGGTCGTGGCCATCATCAGCGTCTTGATCTCCAGGTTGATCGTCGTCAGGAACATGTGGTGCATCCATACGAGGAACGACTGGACGGCGATCAGACAGATGGAGATGATCACCCACTTCCGGCCGACGAGCCGCCGCCCGGAGAACGTCTGGAACAGCTCCAGCATGACGCCGAGCGCCGGGAAGAAGACGATGTACACCTCCGGATGGCCGAAGAACCAGAACAGGTGGCCCCACAGCAGGGAGCCGCCCTCGGTCGCCGAGAAGTAGACGCTGCCGAGGACGCGGTCGGCCGCGAGGATGAGTCCGACCGCGAGCAGCGCGGCGAACGCGAACAGCATCATCCACACGGTCGCAAGCATCGACCAGGTGAACATCGGCATGTCCATTATCCCCATCCCCTCGGCGCGCGAGTGATGGATGGACGTGAGGAAGTTCACCGTCGACGCCGTGGTGCCGGTGACGAACATCGCGAGCGCGAGTACCGCACCGGTCGACCCGATGCTCGGCGTGTACATCGGCACGTTGAGCGGGGCGTATATCGTCCATCCGGCGGAGAGCGTACCGCCCTGGAAGAAGCTGATCGCGAGCAGGACGCCCGAGAACAGGTACAGCCAGTAGGACACCGCGTTGAGCCGCGGGAACGCGAGGTCGTCCGCACCGATCTGAAGCGGCACGAAGTAGTTCGCGAACCCGAACGCGAACGGCGAGAGGAACCAGAACACCATGATCAGCCCGTGGGCGGTGACCGCCTCGTTGTACGCCAGTCCGGAGAGGATCTGGCTCGTCGGGTCCCACAGCTGGAGGCGAATGAGAAGCGCCATCACGCCGCCGAACAGCAGGAAGAACAGTGCGGTGATCGTGTAGAGGATACCGATGTCCTTGTGGTTGGTCGTGACGAACCACCGCTTGACGGAGGTCGTCGGCGGAAGTCCGCTCATGCGCTCACCCCGCCCGCGGAGGGCGCGTCGAACGCGACGCCGGTGCTCTCGATGCTGGCGCTCTCGGAACCGTTACCGGTGCCCGCGTACCACTCCTCCCACTCGTCTTGCGGGATGACCGTAACCTGGCCCTTCATCTGGGAGTGACCCGGACCGCATAGCTCGAAGCACTCGACGCGGTAGGTCGCCTCCCCGCCTTGTGCCTCGACATCCTCAGAGCTTATCTTAAACCACGTCTCGCTGTACTCTCCGGGGATGGCGTCGGACTTTATCCGCAAGTCTGACGAGCCGAAGTTGTGCCACACGTCGCTCGACGTGATGTTGAGGTCGACCCGCTGATCGGCCGGAACGATCAGTTCACCCCGTTCGGTGTGGCCGTTCGGGTACTCGTACACCCAGCCGTACTGCTGTCCCTCGACGAGAATCTCGATGTCTCCGTCGTCCTGAACGCTCGGCCCGTCCTCAACGTAGAGGAGAAGCCCGTACGCGTACACGACGAGGCTGATGACGACGATGGCGCTCAGCCCGAACGAGAGGAACAGCTTCTTCGCTTTCGGACCGCCCTGTCCCGTCGGGAGCTCGCCGACCGTCGGCGCATCGAACTTCTCGTCCGATCGATCGCCGTCGTCGCGGTACTTGTACACGTTCCACAGCGTGTACGACACGACGATGGTGCCGACGAGCGTACCGAGCGCGAGGAAGACGAAGAAGATCTCGTCGAAGATCTCCGCCTGTGCGCGCCAGTCGCTCCCCTGTTGTAGGATAACTGGATCTATCATGTTCGTCTGTCTGCCCTTGTCTCTCCCTTAGCGATGGCACACTTATCTCTTGTGTAGCGGGGCGGACGATCGACGGTAGAGAACCCGGTTTCGCGCCGGTGTCGACCCCCCGGAGTCAGCCAGCGGAGCCGCGGTGTGGACCGTCGAGAGGGGGACGAAGCGCGCGCCAGGCGAGAGAGATGAAGACGTCGGGACGACAGGGCGAAAGACGCCGGAACGACGGGGCAGAGAACAACGCGTCGAAGGGTATTTGTACGCGCGAACGGAGGTCCCAATAACGGATATCCATGACATCACTCACCCTCTTGAGCACGGGCCTGATGGGCCTGCTCGTCGTCGCCACGTTCGTCGCAGTCGCCGAGATCGGAGGGAAGCGGTCCGCTCCCGGCCGCAACGAGAGCGGCGGACGCTACGAGGCCGTCGTCGCGACGCTCGGCGAGTTCGTTCGGACGCCGGTCGTGTGGGCGGTCTCGTTCGTCGGCGTCACCGTCCTCGTCGGCGGGAGTATCCTCCTCGGCGTCGGGAGCTTCGGTATCCCGGAGGCGCTCGCGGGCACGCTGGTGAACGTCGCGTACTTGATCGTCGGACTGCTGCTCGTCGGCTTCGTCTTCCTCGGTGCCTACTTCGCGACCCGGAGCCGTGGGCTCGGGAACGCGCACGGCGTCGCCGCCGGGACCCTCGCCACCGGCGCGGCGTTCCTCGTCCTCGTCACCGTCCAGTTGGTCGTCGGCGTCGTCGGCTGAGCCGCCCCGTCGGATCGTCTCGTCGGCCGCTACCGAACTCCGAGAACGGATACACCGTCAGCGACCGCCCTCGGCACTCGACTCCCGAAGTCCGCCGTCGAGACCGAGTCCGACGTAGCCGCCGTACCGGTCCCACACGACGACGAGCGACGGGACGAGCAGGATCGAACAGAGGTACGCGTAGAACACGCCCAGCGCGAGCAGGACGCCGAAGTCGCGCAGCAGGGGGATCACCGCGAGCCACAGGACGCCCAGCCCGGAGACGGTGGTGAGCATGCTGCCGGTGAGCGCCCCGCCCGTCCCGGCGATGGTGACGTCGAGCGCCTCGTCGACCGGAAGCCCCGACTTGTACTCGTCGACGAACCGGTGGACGAAGTGGACGGTGTAGTCGACGCCGAGTCCGATGGAGACAGAGAGGATCGGCGCGTTGATCGGCGTCAGCGGGATGTCGAGCAGTCGCATCGACCCGACGAGCAGGCCGACCGTGACGAGGACGGGGACGAGGTTCAACAGGCCGTACACCGCCTTCCCTTCGAGGTACGCGTACGACAGCGCCAAGAACAGCGCCGTGAGTCCGAAGGCGGTGAACAGACTGCGGATCGCGGACTCCGTCAACAGGTCGATCACCGCCTCGTTGACGACGAGAGAGCCGGTCGGGACGGCTTCGAGCGGGGTGCGCTCGGCGAGGGCGCGCACGTCCGCGACCGCCTCGGAGTTGTCGACGCCGGGTCGGATCGTGTAGTCGATCCGCGCGCTACCGCGGTCGGCGGCCACGTAGCCGCGCGCCTGCGTCTCGGCCGGGGAGTCGAGGAGCGCGTCGTACACCTCGTCGACGTTCCGGTCCGGCACGCCGTTGCCGAGGCGGTCGTTGCGCTCGACCACCGCGGCGAACTCGGGCTCCTGTGCGGCCCGGTCGTCGATCACGGTGACGACGCTCGTCGCGGCCGCGCGCCGCTCGTCGGTCGTCGCGAAGGTCTCGGGGGGGTTCCGCGTGGTCCGGTCGATCAGCTCTAAGGCGTCGTCGTCTCTGACCGGCTGGTCGACGTACAGCGTCACGGACCCGCCGAAGTTCTGTTCGAACTCCACCTCGAACAGCGTCAACACGTCGAGGAACGTGTACTCCGTCGGCGCGAACGGCTCCGGCAGGTCGGCGTACGTCTCTAGCCGGTCCTGGTCGGGGAAGAACGCCTCTTCCGAGAACTCCGTGTTCACGCCGGTACCGTACGCGCCGCCGGCCGCGCCGCCGACGAGGAGGAGGGCGACGACGACGACCGGGGCGAGACGGGAGAGG
>NZ_CBVY010000003.1:454304-457504 GCF_000513435.1 Halorubrum sp. AJ67
GTCATACGGTCCGCTCGGAGCCCCGAGAAATAAGCGTGTTGAATAAACGTTCAATCAGGAGTGGTATATAGCGCACTCGCCTACGGGTCCGTATGGACGACCCGTTCGCGGAGCCGTCGGACACCCGGCAGGCGATCCTCGGTGCGGCGTTCCGCGCGCTCTGCGAACACGGGTACGCGAACGTCACGATCCAGCGGATCGGCGACGAGTTCGACAAGAGCCCGTCGCTCGTGTATCACCACTACGACGGGAAAGACGAGCTGCTGATCGACCTGTTGGAGTACTTGCTCGACCAGTTCGAGGCATCCATCGCGGACGGGAGCGCGGAGTCGTCGGAGGGAGATGCGCCGTCGAAGGGCGACGAGCCGTCAGAGTGTAGAGACGGAACCGCGGGCGAAAGAACCGAGATAGCCCCCGAGGCGGCCTTCGACCGGTCCGCTCGCGACCAGCTCGACGGCTACCTCACGGCCGCGGTCGATCCAGACTCGCTCAACGACGAGTACGCGCCGGACGCGCAGTTCGTCACGGTGATGACGGAGCTACGGGCACAGGCCGCCAGCGACGCGGCGTACCGCGACCACTTCGACCGCAGCGACCGCGTCTTCGGCGCGTACCTCGAACGCCTCGTCCGCGAGGCCGCGACCGAGGTACAACGCGACGACGAGTCGACGGAGACCGCCGGACCGGGCGGCGAGGCGGTCGACCCCGGCGAGGTGGCGGCGACACTCCAGACGTTCGCGACCGGCGGAATGTTCCGGTGGGCGACCACCGGTGACAGAGGATGGACGACGCCGTCGCGGACGGGGATAGACCGGTACCTCGAAACGGTGTTACCACGCGTCGATCCGGACGCAGCCGAGTCGGGCGGCGGGAACTGAGAGGGTCAGCGGTCGGTGACTCCCTCGGCGTCCATGTGAGAGACCTCCTCTTCGAGCCACTCGCGGAGCCACTTCACGCGCTTGATGCGCTGGTGTGCGATGCTCTCGGCGGTGTCGGAGACGACGCGCTCGGTGTGGTCGTACGCGCGCTGGAGCACGCGGTCCACCATCTTCGCGGAGTCCATGTGGGTCCGGGACTCGTACCCCATCCGCAACAGCATGAGGACCGCGCCGTTCGCGCCGACCTTGTCGAGCACGTCGGCCTCGATCAGACACCGGCTCTCCAAGGGCACGGCCGCCAGGTCGCCGGTGTACGAGTGATCGACGACGGCCCCGCACACCTCCTCGATGAACGACTCCGGGTAGTTGCCGCGGCTCTGGAGGTACTCGCGGGTGACGCGCGCGCCGGCCTCCGCGTGAACGTCCTGTTCGGCCTCCAGCTTCGCGACATCGTGGAAGACGGCGGCGACGCGGACCACGTCGACGTCCGCCCCCTCGGCCTCGGCGATCTCGGTCGCGAGGTCGACGACGTTGAGGATGTGGTTGAACCGGTACGACGACGAGTGCCACGGGTACCAGCGCATGCGTCCGCCGTCGTCCTCGCTCTCGACGCTGGCCGCGAGGTAGTCGCGGACGAACCCTTTCATCTCCTTGAAATCCTCGTCGCTCACCTCCGTTTCCTTAATTTCGACGCCCACCGGGACCACCTCGGGCGAAAAGATCGTGATTCATTACCGTCACCGAGGAGCGTTTCGGTCTTAGGCGTTACGACGGAGTCTCCGACCGAGGACGACATCGACGGCGAGGCGCGCGGGAGGCCCTCCGAGACGGGGCTCCGACGGTGCCGCGACGCGGGAGCGCAAAAGCCGCGGCGACGCGGGACGCTTAACAGGGCCGCGGTCGCATCGGCGGATATGTTGAGCCCCTTCGGGAGCGGCGACCGCGCTCGGTTCCAGCGGGCGGCGGCGGTCAACGTCGTCGGCAACGCGGTGAAGATCGCGGTCGTCGGGGCGACGGGACTCGCGTTCGGCAGCGTCGCGCTCCTGGCCGACGCCGCCCACTCCGTCGCCGACCTCGTCGCCAGCGCGGTCGTGTTCGTCTGGGGCGGTTCGCGGTACGAGGGCGCGGACGAGACGCACCCGCACGGCCACCAGCGGATCGAACCGCTGACGGCGCTGTTCGTCGGCGCGACGGTGGCGATCCTCGGACTGCTCCTGTTGCGCGAGTCGGTGCTCGGGTTCGTCGGGCCGGTCGAGGTGCGGCCGAGCCCCCTCCTCGTCGGAGCGCTGCTGTTCGCGATGGCCGACATGTACCTGCTGTACCGGTACACGGAACTGGTGAACGCCGACCTCGGGTCGACCGCGCTCGACGCCCTCGCGGTCGACAGTCTCAACGACATCTACACCACGGTCGCCGCCCTGGTCGGCGTGTTCGGCGTGTTGCTGAACGTCCCGGTCCTCGATCCGGTCGCCGGGGCGCTCGTCAGCGCTCTCGTCGTGTACCAAGGGATCGAGATCGGCCGCGAGAACGTCACGTACCTCGTCGGAGCCGCGCCGCCACCGGGCGACCGCAACCGCGTCGTCGCCGCCCTCCGCGACCACGCCGCCGTCAGGGGGTCCACGACCTCACCGTGTTCTACGACGGGACGGACCTGGAGGTCGAGGTCCACGTCGAGGTCGACGGGGCGATGACCCTCCGGGAGGCCCACGACGTGGAGACGGAGCTCGTCACGAGCCTCCGCGGGTTGGAGGACGTCGGCGACGTCCACGTCCACCTCGACCCCTCCGGGCTCGGGGAGTGGAAGGACGCACCGGATGCGGTCGACGCGCCGCCGGAGTGAGAGCGCCGACGGCCCGAGACCGCCGCCAGAACGTGCGAGCGGCGACGGCCCGAAACCGCCGGCGTGCGGGTTATGCCGACAGAACCCCTACGTCCGATATGATCGGTCGCCGCTGGTTAGAGATGACGTGGCGGGACGGACTGTTCGCCCACTGGCCCGTCGACCCGGAGGTCGTCGCGGCGGCGCTCCCCGACGGGCTCGACGTGGCGACCCATGACGGCGACGCGTACCTCGGCGTCGTCCCGTTCGTGATGGACGACATCCGCCCGCGGGGAGTGCCGATGGGGCTGTCGTTCCCGGAACTCAACCTCCGCACGTACGTCGAGGGACCGAACGGATCCGGCGTCTACTTCCACAGCCTCGACGCCGACGACCGGCTCGGCGTGGCGGTCGCCCGCGGCCTGTTCCGGCTGCCGTACTACCGGGCCGAGACCGACGTTCGGCGCGGGGACGCGACCGACGTTCGGCGCGGCGACGGGGAC
>NZ_CBVY010000003.1:457524-459403 GCF_000513435.1 Halorubrum sp. AJ67
CGTCGAGCGCCTGCTGGGCGGGGATGTCCTGCGTGAACTGGTCCGCGCCCGCGCTGGTCTCGATGCCGGTCAGGCCGCCGGCGAAGACGACGGTGACGAGCAGAAAGACCGCGAGAACCGCCACCGGTCGCTCCGTGACGAGGCGGTCGATCCGCTCGATGAGGCGGTCGACTGCGGTCACCGACGCCCCGCTGTCCGGCGTCCCGGCCTCTCTCGCGTCACTGTCCGGCGTCTACGCGCCGTCACGGGTCGCCGAGACCGGGGGCGTTCCCCGTCTCCGCAGGTGGCGTGTCCCGTCATCGGATCACCGCCGTCGGTACCACACCGCGCCGCCGGCCGCGGCGACGACGACGAGGACGACGACGGCGATCAGTCCGAGCGGGGTCCCGCCGTCGTCGACGGGGGCGGTCACCGACACCGGGACCTGCGTCACGTCCGAGATGCGGTCGTTGCCCCGCTCGTCGTCGTACCGGAAGTCGAGTTCGATCGGGTGGTCCTCGACGCTCGCGCCCGGGGCGGCCGACACCTCGAACCAGATGTTCCTGGATTCACCCGGCTCCAGTTCGTCGACGAACGCCTCGTCGTTGACCGTCGTCAGCGGGCTGTCGGCGTAGAGGCCGGCGTTGATCGACGACAGCGTCTCCGGCCGCCGGTTCGTGATCTCCACGTCGATCCGCTGGGTCCCGCCGGCCGGGACCGTGGCGTTCTCGACGTCGAGTTCGAACTCCGGCTGCCGCGGCGCGACCTCGACGCGGCGAGTCTCCTCGACGGCGACCGTCGCGTCGCCGCTGTCGTACTCGGTGGTGAAGCGGAACTGCCGGGGGCCGGGGTCGGCGCTCCCGCTCACGTCGGCGTCGAAGGAGAACTCCGTGGACTCGCCGGCCGGGATGGTCGGGAGCGCGTACCGGCTCTCGCCGAGGCTCACGCGGTCGCTTCCGGAGTCGGCGACGAGGACCGCGTCCTCGACGTCGACCGGTCCCTCGTTCGTCAGCGTACCGGAGACCGTCCCGGAGTACCCGACTTCGAGCGTCCCCGAGACGTTGCTCAGCGAGAACGACTGCTCCGGGATCGGAACGACGCCGGCGCGCGCGGCGGCCGCGGTCGCGTCGACCCCGTTCGGATCCCGGTAGTCGACCGTCGAGGAGAGCGCGTACGCGCCCTCGCCGAACGCCTTGCTGACGGTCGATTCGAACGTCACCGTCCGGTTCTCCCCGGGTGCCCAGTCGCCGACGAACGACTGGCCGCTCCCGCCGGACCCGAGCTGGACGCCCGGGCTGGTCGTCGTTCCCGAGACGACGGCGTCGCGGGCGGTCTCGTCGCCCACGTTCGCCATCGTGACCGTCACGTCGCCGCTGCCGCCCACCTGCGCGTCGGTGTCTGTTTCGAGGACCGCGAAGCGCGCGCCGTCGTCGATGACGATGGTCAGGTCGAAGTCCTCGATCCCCCGACGGTCCTTGTGGTCGTTGAACTCGGGGATGACCTCGAAGGTGTACCGGTAGCGGGCGGTCGCCTCCACCTCGTACGTTCCGTCAGGCACGTCGTCGGGCACGGTCACGTCGAGCGGGACGGAGACCGGGCTGGCGTCGGTACGCACGTCGCCGACCGGAATCTCGCCGTCCTCGACGTCGATCGGTACGTCGCCGTCGTCGATTTCGAGGGTGAGTCCGCGAGCTGTCGTCACCCGGGAATCGAGCTGGTTGCCGATCGTCATCTCGCCGGTGTTGACGATGTCGACCGTGACCGTCGACTCCGCGCCGCTGGGCACCGACCGTTGCGAGACGAAGAGGTCCAAGACGGGGGAACCGCGGATCTGTCTGTCGGTCGGTTCCGATCCCGTCTGCGCGACCGCGCCGTCCGCGGCCCCGGAGGAGACGCCCGA
>NZ_CBVY010000003.1:464538-466462 GCF_000513435.1 Halorubrum sp. AJ67
GTCGTTTCCGGCCGGACTTATACGTCGGGACCGTCAATCGCCGCTCATGACACGCGGACACGCGACGGGGGAGCGTCGATGACGACACAGACGCTCCATCCCCGAGTCCAGATCGTGTGGGTCCTCCGTGCGGTGCTCCTGTCGGCGCTCGTCACCGCCCCGTTCGTCGGCGGCGTGTACGTCGAGTATCTCCCGGAGTGGGTTCCGGTGGCCGTCGGGGCCGCAATCCTGACGCTCACCGTCGCACACGCGCTGCTCCGGTACCGCCGCTGGAGCTACGAGATCCGCGAGGACGCGATCTACCTCGACCGCGGCGTGATCACGCAGGTGCGGACCACGGTGCCGCTGGTGCGGATCCAGCACGTCGATTCCCGGCGCGGCCCGATCGAGCGGACCGCCGGGCTCGCCTCCTGCGTGGTGTACACCGCCGGATCGCGGGGCGCTGACGTGCGGATCCCGGGACTCACGCCGGAGGGCGCGAGCGACCTCCGCGAGGAGCTGAAACGGCTGGCCATCCGCGCCGACGGGGAGGACGCGGTGTGAAGTTAGCGCCGCAGTCGGTCCCGTACCGCGCGCTCCAGAAGGCGGCCGGGACAGCGGTTGCCCTGTTCGTCATCGTCAACAGCGGGGGGTTCGGCCTTCCGTTGGCGGTCGCCGGCGGTGCCGCCATCCTCGTCGCGATGCTCGCCTACGAGGTCGCGTACTATCGGCGGTTCGAGTACGTCCTCACCGAGGACACGCTCGACATTTCCTCCGGCGTCATCTCCCGGCGCGAGCGCGAGATCCCGTACCGCCGGATCCAGAACGTCGACGTGAGCCGGGGCGTGATCCAGCGCGCGATCGGCGTCGCCGCGGTCGACTTGGAGACCGCCGGCGGCTCCAGCACCGAGGGATCGATCCGGTTCGTCACGCCCGAGGAGGCGACTCGTCTCCAGCGCGAGGTCCAGCGCCGGAAGTCCGACGCGAGCCGGACGGACGAGGGCGGCGAGCGGACCGACGCAGACACCGGCGCGGTCAAGGGCGGGCGCGACGACGCGTTCGCGCCGAGCGAGGAGGAGCTGTTCGCTATCTCGCCCGGCGAACTCGCCTTGGTCGGGGCGCTGTCGTTCGACGGACGCCTGATCGGGCTGTTGGCGTTCCTCAGTTCCGGGTCGTTCCCGGTGCTTTCGAGCTTCCTGCCGGAGACATCCGCCGCCGCACTCACCGCGACTGCGTTCGTCGGCGTGGCGGTCCTGTTCCTCGCATCGTGGTTCATCGGCGCAGGCCTCGCCTTCTCGAACTACTACGGGTTCCGCCTCTCTCGCGCCGGCGACGAACTGCGCTACGAGCGCGGGTTGTTCCGGCGGTACAGCGGGTCGATCCCGACCGAGAAGGTCCAGACGCTGCGTATCACGGACAACCCCGCGAAGCGGGCGCTGGGGTACGCGAGCCTCTCGATCGAGACCGCGGGGTACGCGCCCGGACAGGGGACGGAGTCGGGCAACCAATCCGCCGTGCCGATCGCGACGACCGACCGCGTCTACCGGCTCGCACACGAGATCGAGCCGTTCGGGACGCCCGAATTCAACCGGCCGCCGAAGCGGATCCGGTGGCGGTACGTCTTCCGCTACGCGATGGTCGTCGGGGTGCTGACGGCGGTCGCGTACGGCGTAAACTGGTACTTCGCGGCGTCGCTCCCGTGGTACGGGGTCGCCGCGCTCCTCCTCATCGCACCGCCCGCGGCGCACCTCAAGTGGAAGCACCGCGGCTACTGGCTCGGCGAGGACCACCTGCTCACCCGGAACGGGTTCTGGGGCCGGACCGTCGCAGTCGTCCCGTACTACCGGATCCAGAACGTGATCGACAGCCGCACCGTGTTCCAGCGCCGGTGGGGCGTGGCGACGATCGTCGCCGACACGGCGGGGACCGGGTCGCTGACCGGAAG
>NZ_CBVY010000003.1:467465-471368 GCF_000513435.1 Halorubrum sp. AJ67
GAAGGAGACGCTCACCGACCGCCTTCGCGACCGCCGTCGCGGAGCGGCGCGCGGGCGGGAAAGACCGTTTCGAGTGGGTCGACGAGGGCGACGACGTCGACGGGGAAGCGGACGCGGCGGAAGAAACGGGGCCCGCCGCGGGGGCGGAGTCCACTACTGAGACGGGACCCGCCACGGGTCCGATATCGGGCGAGACCGGTTCCGGCGCACCGACCGATGATGGTTCGGAATCCGACGACACCGCCGCGGACCGCAGAGCCGCCGACGAGCCCGCCGACGAGGCGGCGGATATTCCGGACGACGGCGTCGTCCGCCCGGACTTCTCGCCGGGCGACCGCGACTACTCGGAGCCGGCGGAGCGAGTCGACACGGGCGACTACGCCGTCGACCAGCGCGCCTCCGACGCGGACGTCCCGTTCGGTCCCGATCGTGGTACAGAGAACGATGACAGAGAGTCCGAAGACGGTAACAGAGAGTCCGAAAACGCCGACCGAAAAGGTGGCACGGACGAGATAGAAGAGACCGACGCCGACGAGCGGCCAGAGTGATCCGTCCGCACCGGCACTACTCGTCGAGCAGCTGTTGAGCGATCGTGTTCCGTAGCACTTCGCTCGTCCCCTCGTAGATCTCCGATAGCTTCGCGTCGCGGTAGAACCGCTCGGCGGGGAAGTCCTTGGTGTAGCCGTAGCCGCCGTGGATCTGGATCCCCTCGTTGGCGACCTCGCGGGCGATCTCCGAAGCGTACAGCTTCGCCTGCGCGGCCTCCTTGATGTAGTCGCCGTCGCGCATCTTCAGGTCGGCCGCCTCGTGCATCAGCAGCTCCGCGGCGCGGGCCTTCGTGTCCATGTCCGCGAGCTTGTGCTGGATCGCCTGAAAGTCGGAGATCGGCCGGTCGAACTGCTCGCGCTGTTGCGCGTAGGACGCCGCCTCGTCGAGCGCGGCGCGCGCGATCCCGACCGACCGGGCCGCGATCGTGATCCGGCCGCCGTTGAGCGTCTTCAGCGCGTGGACGAACCCCTCGCCCTCCTCGCCGAGTAGCCGATCCTCGGGGATCCACATGTCGTCGAACCGAAGCTCGGCGGTCGGACACCCCTTGTCGCCGAGCTTGTCCTCCGTGCCCTCGACGACGAACCCGTCGTCCTCCTCGGGACGCACGACGAACGACGAGATGCCCTTCCGGCCGGCATCGGGATCGGTCTTCGCGAACAGCGTGACGGTGTCCGCGACGGAGCCGTTGGAGATCCAGAGCTTGCCGCCGTTGACGAGGTAGCCGTCGCCGTCGCGCTCCGCGGCCGTCGACATGGCGGGCACGTCCGAGCCGGCCTCGGCCTCCGAGAGCGCGAACGCGCCGATGTCCTCGGCGGTGTTCAGGGCGGTGAGGTACTCCTCCTTTTGCGCCTCGTCGCCGAACTCGTAGAGCATGTTGCCCGCGAGCGACGTGTGGGCCGCGACGACCGTCCCGAGTCCGCCGGAGCCGCGAGATATCTCTTCGAGTCCGATCGCGTAGCTGTGGTAGTCGAGCCCCGCGCCCTCGTACTCGACCGGGAACGGCATTCCCATGAGCCCGAGGTCGGCCATCTCGTCTATCAGGTCGGCCGGGAACTCGTCCGTCTCGTCGATCTTGGCCGCCCGCGGCACGACCTCCTCGTCGACGAACTCCGCGACGGTGTCGCGGATCTGACGCTGCTCTTCGGTGAGCGTGAACTTCATGGTCTCCCCTTCGACTGGGCCGACTTAGCCGTTTCCACACGATTGTACACGGGCCGCCGGTTCGACGGCGCAAGCGACGGCGTCGTCGTTCGATTTCGCGGTTCCGGGAGACGAGGGACGGCCGGCCGCCGTTCCACGAGGCTTTTTATGCGTTGTGCCGTAAGGACTGGCAACTGAATGAGCGGACGAGAACACGGCCCCGGCGAGGCCGACCTCGCGTGGTGTCACGAGGCGGTCCAAGGGGTCTCGCGGACCTTCGCGCTGACCGTCGACGTGCTAGAGGAGCCGATGGCCTCGCAGATCTGTGTCGGTTACCTCCTCTGTCGGGTCGCCGACACCGTCGAGGACGCCGGTCACATCCCGCCGGAAGCCCAGAGCGACGTGCTGCGGACGTACCGACGAGCGATCGACCCGGACGACGAGACCGACATCGCGGCGTTCCGCGAGGCGGTCGACGAGTGGCTGCCCGCGGAATTGGACGACGACTGGACCGTCGTCGCGGAGGCACCGACGATCGCCGCCACGTTCGCGGAGCTCGATCCGGAGGCCCAGGAGGCCATCGTTCCGCCGGTGCTGGAGATGGTCGACGGGATGGCGATGTTCGTCGACCGCCACGCCACCGAGGGCGGGCTCCGCATCGACGACCGCGACGAGTTAGAGCAGTACTGCTACTACGCGGCCGGGACGGTCGGCAACCTCATCACGAACCTGCTCACGCGCGGCGACGTCGCCGAGGAGCGCGCCGACCGGCTGCGCGAGACCGCCGAGGAGTTCGGCCTCCTCTTACAGCTCGTGAACGTCTCGAAGGACGTCTACGACGACTACACGGAAGAGAACAACGTCTACCTCCCCGCCGAGTGGCTCGAAGCGGAGGGCGTCGAACAGGAGCGGGTCGTCCACCCGGAGAACCGCGAGTCGTCCGCGCGCGTCGTCGACCGGACCGCCGACTACGCCCGCTCGTTCCTCGACGACGCGCAGGCGTACTTAGAGACGATGCCGCTCTCGAACGGGAACACGATGGAGGCGTGGACCGTCCCGTACCTGCTCGCGGTCGGCACCCTCCGAGAGATCAACTCGCGCCCCGAAGACGCGCTCACCGAGACCGGCGTGAAGGTGTCCAGACAGGAAGTGTTCGCGGTGATGTCGGCCGCGAGCGACGTCGGCCGCGACTCGCTGGCGGAGCTGCGGCAGACGATCGCCCGGACCCCGTTCCATCGGGCGGTCGGGTCGGCGGACTGAGCGCACGGTTCGGACACCCCAACCGCTTTCTCACAGCCGCGACCGCGCCCGTGACACCGCGGGAACGCGCACGCCGATCGTCTCCCCGAGCGCCTCGGCGGCGCTCAGCAGCCACTCCGCGCGCTCGACCCGCGAGTCGAGGTCCCCGGGACCGATCCGGTAGCGCTCGACCAGATCCTCGACGGTCGCGCCGCCGATCCACTCGTCTAAGATTCGCGCCGTCTTCACCGACTCCAGCCACCCCTCGAAGTCGTCCGGCTCCGTCATGTCCGTCGTCAGATGGGCGGCGTTGCGCCGCGCGAACCGATAGACGTCGGCGCGCTCGGCGTTTCCGAGGTAGGTGTCCTGCATGTCCGGCGTGTCGCAGATCACCTCGAAGGCGGTGAGCGTCGTCGTGTCTGCCAGATCGGCCGCCGCGCGGAGCCCGGCGACGATCCGCTCGCCCGTCTCGGGCCGAACGTACTGCTTCGAGGTGGTCTCGCCGACCGCCGTCGCGACGAGGCGGTAGTCCTCGACGCCGCCGGTCTCCCTGACGACCATCCCGGCGGCAACGAGGTCGTCGACTGCGACGGCGACCGCGTCGGCGAGGCCGCCGGCACCCGTCTCCCGCGCGTAGAACGTCCCCTCGAAGACGTCGAGTATCTCGGTCTCGGTCCCCGCGAACCCGGTGGCGATCGCCGCGAGGACGTGGGTTCGGAGCGCCCCTCGGGTCGGCCAACTGCGACTCGACCGCCTCGGGTTCGCCCTCGACGTACCGCTCGTGAACTTCCTCGCGCGTGTCGGCGTCGGCGACGAGGACGGCCTCGCCGTGCGGGTCGAGCCCCGGACGCCCCGCCCGGCCGCACATCTGGTGGACTTCGAGCGTCGGAATCCACTCCATGCCGCCCTCGCCGTACCGTCGCTGGTCGCGGACGACGACGCGCCGCGCGGGGACGTTGACGCCGGCCGCGAGCG
>NZ_CBVY010000003.1:472914-478773 GCF_000513435.1 Halorubrum sp. AJ67
CGACGGTCGACGAGAGCGGCAGATCCCGAACGCGCATACGGACACGGATTCGGCCGGATCGGTCATAAAGAGTCGGCAGCGTCCCCCCTCGAACCGGTCGCCCGTTACGAGTCGGTGTCGAAGTCCTGGAAGAGCTTCTCGTAGTCCTCGTCGTCGGTCGCGACCGCGTCGCGCGACTCGTCGGCCCGCTCGCGGAGCTCGGCGATCCGGTCGGTGAGCTCCTGGTACTCCGCGTTGTCTGCCAGATCGCTCGCGCTCTTTTCGGACTCCAGCATCGCCTTCTTCGACGTCAGCGAGAACAGCTCTTGGACCTCCGTGTCGTACTCGCCACGCCGCAGCAGCCCCTCGACGGTGTCTCGGAGCGTGTCGCTGGTGACGGGCTTGACGAGGTAGTCGTCGAAGCCCATCTCCAGAATGTCGAAGTCCGGCTCGACGGCGGTGACCATCGCGACCCGGCAGTTGATACCGCGGTCGCGGACGGCCGTGAGGACCTCGTCGCCGGAGAGCCCGGGCATCCGTCGATCGAGGAGGATGGCGTCGACCTCGTCGTCGGCCTCGTCGAGCTGATCGAGGGCCTCGTGGCCGCCGTACGCGGTTCGAACGCGGTACTCGTCGCCAAGCCAGGCGGCATACAGGTCGGCCAAGTCGGGTTCGTCCTCGACCACGAGGACCAGCGGCGGTTGCTCACTCATGGATGACGGGAGCGAGGGGGTGTTCGCTCACACGTTTCGTCTCTCCGCTGGCTATATTAAAATACCTCTTCGGTGCGCCGGCACTTCGGTCGCTCGGCCGGACTCGGATCCGGTCTCGGCCGGCCGGGGGTTGCCCGGCGTTACTCGCCCGGACTGTAGTTGGGGGCCTCGTCCGTGATCATCACGTCGTGCGGGTGGCTCTCGCTCTGTCCCGCGGTCGAAACCCGGACGAACTCCGCGCGCTCGTGGAGGTCGGGAACGGTCTCCGCGCCGACGTAGCCCATCCCCGAGCGCATCCCGCCCGTGAGCTGGTGGAGCTCGGAGGCGAGGCTCCCCTTGTACGGGGTCGCGGCCTCGACGCCCTCGGGCACGAACTCCTCGTCTTCGTCCTCCTCTTTGAGGTAGCGGTCGCCGCCGCCGGACTTCATCGCGCCGACCGAGCCCATGCCGCGGTACTGCTTGTACTTCTTGCCGTTCATCGTGATGACGCGGCCGGGGGCCTCGTCGGTGCCGGCGAAGTACGAGCCGAGCATCACCGCGTCCGCGCCCGCGGCGAGCGCCTTGATGGCGTCACCGGAGTAGCGGATGCCGCCGTCGGCGATCACGGGAACGTCGTGCTCGACGGCGACGTCCGCGACCTCCGCGACGGCGGTCATCTGGGGCATCCCCGCGCCGCTGACGACGCGAGTGGTACAGATCGATCCCGGCCCGATGCCGACCTTCAGCCCGTCGGCGAAGTCGACCGCGGCCTCGGCCGCCTCGCGCGTCCCGACGTTGCCGACGACGACGTCGGCGTCAACGGTCGCTTTGATCGCCTCCGCGGAGTCCAAGACGTTGAGGTTGTGCGCGTGTGCACAGTCGATGAAGATCACGTCGACGCCGGCCTCGTCGGCCGCGACGGCGCGCTCCTCCTCGAAGGGGCCGACTGCGACGCCGGCCAGAAGCCGTCCGTCCTCGTCGCGGGCGGCCTCCTCGTGTTCGCGGCGCTGGAGGATGCCCTGCATCGTCACCAGTCCGACCAAGCGCTCGGCCTCGTCGACGATGGGGACGCGCTCGATCTTGTGGTCGTACATCAGTTCGAGCGCCTCGCGCGCGCCCACGTCCTCCGCCGCGGTGATGACCTCGTCGGTCATCGCCTCGCGGACCGCGTCGTCCTCGCCGACCTCCAGGTACGGCCGGATGTCCGTCCCGGAGATGATCCCGAGGACGGTGTCGTCGTCGGCGACGACGGGGGCACCGGAGACGCCCTGCCGCTCCATCACCGCGTCGGCCTCGCGGACGGTGTCGTCGGGCGAGACGGTGACGACGTTCTCGCGGCGGATGACGAGTTCGTGCGCGCGCTTGATGCGTTCGACCTCGGCGGCCGTCTCCTCGACGGTCATGTTGCGGTGGAGGACGCCGAGACCGCCCTCACGGGCCATCGCGATCGCGAGGTCGCTCTCGGTGACGGTGTCCATCGCCGCCGACAGCACCGGCACGGTCAGTTCGACGTTCTTCGAGACGCGGGTACTCAGGTCGGCGTCGTCGGGTTCGACGCGGCTCTCCTTGGGACGGAGGAGCACGTCGTCGAACGTCAGCGCTTCCGGAACCTCGAGTTTCGCCGAGAATCGGCCAGAATCTGTCGCCATATAATCCGTCACGAACGGCCGATGAAAAGCGTTGCGAGACGGCACGGACGTGGAGGTTGTTCACATTCAGATCCGTTTTGTATACATGATTCTGTATGTCTCGGAGAACGCGATCGTCGCCAGAGTCCTCCACCCGTATCGCTGCCCGAGGGCGGTCATGAGTGAATCGCCCGCAGCGGTTTCGAAAGCCGAGGAATAATCGGGGAACATCGAGAGGCATCGACGTATCATCGTCGAAGACGGGTTTTCACCGTAGATCCGTCGTGTCGTGCGGACACGTCTCACACAACCTTTAACGCGACCGAAACACGTATATCCGGTATGGACTCCGACAGTCCCGTGAATGCGCGCATCGCCGGCCAGCCGAACGCCGACCTCGGCGTCCGCTTTACAGCCGGCAATCCGCGCAAACGCTTTACATGGGCTCGTCGGACCTCCCGCGGCGTGGGCTCCGCGTGCTGGTCCCCATACCATCGCGAGTCGCACGCATCCTACCGCCCCCCCGTTGGTCAGGGCTATCGTCCCTGAATGAGCACTTCACGCCACCCCGTCGCCCTGCGATTAGAACAGCAGGTCGGGAGCGCGACGAAGCTGCTCGCGACCGTCATGGTCCTGCCGCTCGTCGACGGCATCTTCCCCGCGCTCGTCGTCGCCGGGGTCCTCGGATCGGCCACGGGCGTCGTCGAGACGGGAATCCTGATCTTCGGCGGTTCGGCGACCGCCGCAGTGATCCTCGCGGAGATGGACGGTTCTCGGCGAGAGATGGTCGGCTCGGTGCTGCTGATCGGCGCGGTCATCATCCCGGTCGCCGCCGTCGAGGCCGCCCTCGCGCCGACCCTTCAGGGGCTCCTGAATCTACCTATCTTCGAGCGGTTCGCCGGGCTAGTGATCTTGACGATCGCCGCCAAGACCGCCAGCTCCGAGATCGGTGAGTACCTGCCGAGTCCGGGCGTGATCATCGGGCTCGGTCTCGTCGCGAGCTTCGATCCGTCGGGATTCACGTTGGAGACATCGACCGAGTACGTGGTCAACGGGACCGCGGCCGCCGCAGTGGGGGTAGCCTTCGCGCTCTCGATCGCGCTGCTCTCGCCGCACCTCCGCGGCCGCGTCGACATCGACCGGTTCCGGTTCGGCTCGGCGGTCGCGCTGGGCGTACTCGCGCTGCCGATCCTGCTGGGGCCGTTCGATCTCATGCAGACCGACGCGCCGGTCGCGCTCGCGGTGCTCGCGGTGACGACGCTGTTCGCGTACGACCCGAACGCGGGCGCGCTGGAGGGTACCGACGACGACGCGCCGGACGACGGCAACGTGTCCGACGGCGATGACGCACCCGACGACGACGACGGATCGTCAGACGGGGACTCGACCGACACCGAAGACGACCTCGCGGAGAGCCCCCCGTCCGACCCGCCCCTCGACGCCCCGCCGGAGGGGTCGTCACCCGTCGTCGACGACGACGTCGCCGTCCTCGCGAACGGCGGCGAGGGACGAGAGACCGACGACGACGGGACGGACCCGTTCACGGACGACGACTCCCGGGCCCCGTGGCTGTGAGTCGCGCGTCGGCGCTGGCGGGTTCGCCTCGCTCTCGGAATCGTCTCGTTCGTCGCCCGTGCGCCGGGCGTGTCGCCGGGGTTTAGGTACTCGACGCCGAACGGCCGGTATGTCGAACCGCGTCGTTCAGGGACGGATGGTGACGCCAGAAAAGCTCGCGGAGCTGGTCGAGGGCGAGTCGGTGCTGGAGGCCGAGTCGATTGCCGACGCCGACCGCGACTGCCCGGACTGCGGCGGGGACGTCATCTCCGTCGGGTACATGCCGAGCGTGACCGAGTTCGTCACCGGCTACAAGTGCCAGGACTGCGATTGGAGCGACGACGACCGGAACTGACCGCCGCGTGCGTCGTTCTCGCGAGCAGCGGGTCGGTCGATCGCGGGTGGGCGCGGGGGTGTCGCCGTCCCTCGATCGCCGTCGATCGAAACCCCTTTATCCGCGTTTCGGCAACAATTTGATGCGAGATCACGCGGGGCTGTGGCCAAGCCAGGCATGGCGACTGACTCCAGAGGCTCGCGCCCGGGACGACACTCCAGACTGATATACCGAGCGGCCGACTGATCATCGGTCGTGTTGACGACCCTCTGGAGTTCCGAGGCGCACCGGAGATATCAGTCGATCGGGGGTTCAAATCCCTCCGGCCCCACTTTCTGCCACCACGAGCAACGTCGCGAGCGGCGGCGTCGTAGTGAGGAGGGATTTGAACCCAGAGGACGAGCGGAGCGAAGTCCTCGTGGTTCACAATCCCTCCGGCCCCACTTCCTGCCGCCGCAAGCAAACTCGCGAGCGGTGGCATCGTACTGAGTTGGGGTTAAACTCAGCGACGACTGAAGCGAGTCCGTGTGGTGTACGATCTCTCCGACCCCACTTTCCGTCCCGCGAACGCTCCGACAAGCGACCGCGTTAGGACGTACTCGGCAGCCGGTCAGCGGCGCGATACGATCCGACCGGCTACGAGACCGACGAGGGCGATCATGCCCGCCATAGCGAGGTACAGCGCCAGCCCCACCGTCTCACCGTTCGTCGCGTTTACGGCCGCGAGGTACAGAAACACGACCGCGACGGCGGCGTGGAGCGCGAACACGCCGGACGGGACGTTCGCTCCGAGCTCGAATCCGATCTCCATGCCTTCGCTTCGGCCACCGGCGGAAAAAGTCGTCCGGTCGGAGGCGCGACGGTGTTCGGGAACGACGCGGTCGCCAAACTAAAGCGACCCCGGCGCGACGGACATCTCGATGACCGACACCCCCTCCCGACGCGAGTGGCTCGCCGCGGTCGGTGCGGCGACGACGGCCGCCGCGGCCGGGTGTTCCTCGCTGAACGGGACGGCCGACGACGGCACCGATTCGGATCCCGACCCCGGAAGTGCCACAGAGCAGACGATCCCCGCGGGCGTCGCGCAGTTCCGCGGGTCGCTGGAGCGATGGGGGTATTACCCGGACGAGACGGTTCCCGACGCCGTCGAAACGGCCTGGCGGATCCCCGAGGTCAACACCGGCGAACACAGCGCGGCGAAGGCCAGCGCGGTCCCGCTCTCCGACGGGGGCGTCGTCCTCCCGGGCGACACCGGCGAACTCCTCGCGATAACGGCCGACGGCGACGTGCGCTGGCGCGGCGAGACCGACATGGAGGGGAGGGAGTCCACGGACGCCGGCGGTCGCGGACGGGCGGGCGTATATCGGCGCGTACGATGGCGTCCTCTACGCGTTCGCACTCGACTCGGGCGATCTGGAGTGGTCGACGGAGCTCGGCGGCTCGATCGGGTCCAGCCCGCTGTACTACGACGGTGAACTGTACGTCTCGGTCGAGTTCCCGACGCCCGAGGGACGGATGTTCGCGGTCGACGCGGAGACGGGCGACGTGACCTGGGCGGAGCCGGACCACCGCCCCACCGATCACCCGCACTCCTCGCCCGCGGTGTCGCTCGACGCCGGGCGGATGGTGTGCGGGTCGAACGACGGCTACTGCTACCGCTGGAGCTTCCCGG
>NZ_CBVY010000004.1:0-4500 GCF_000513435.1 Halorubrum sp. AJ67
GTCGCTGGAGACGCTCATTGGCGAGGAGGCGGACGAGTCTCCGGAGGCGGGCGCCACGGTCGATGAGACGGCCGCAGATCCAACGCCGGCCGGCGGCGGAGCGGTACCTGTAGGGGGCGCGGGCGCGTCATCCGAACCCGCGGCGACGGGAGCCGGGACGAGCGCCGCGTCCGCGCTCTCCGGGATCGGGGCGGAGTCCGACGGGGAGTCGTGGCTCGTCGGCGAAGACCTCGTCAGCGGCTACGGGAACCACCGAGTCGTCGACGGGGTCTCGATGGAGAGCCGGGACGGCGTCACCTGCATCTTCGGGCCGAACGGGTCCGGAAAGTCGACCCTTTTAAAAACGCTCGCCGGGGTCGTCCCGGCGTGGGAGGGACAAGTCACCCACCGCGGCACCGATGTGACCCACAACCGACCGGCCGAGAATGTCCACAACGGCATCACGATGCTCCCGCAGGACGGTGGGATCTTCGGCGACCTGACGGTCCGCGAGAACCTCCTCCTCGGTGGCTACACCGTCGACGACGGGGCCGTTCGCGAGGAGCGGTTCGACGAGGTGCTGGCGTCGTTCCCGGAGCTTGAGGACAAACTCGACGAGCGAGGGCGGTCGCTGTCCGGCGGCCAGCAGATGATGCTCAGCTACGGACGCGCCATGATGACTGGCGCGGAGGTGTACCTCCTCGACGAGCCATCGAGCGGACTGGCACCGTCCCTCATCGATCAGGTGTTCGAGATGACGCGCCGCCTCGTCGAAAGCGGCGCGCAGGTGGTCCTAATCGAGCAGAACGTCCGCGAGGCGCTGCGGATCGCCGATTACGTCTACATCTTAGCGCAGGGGCAACTCCAGTTCGAGGGGACCCCCGACGACCTGACCAACGAGGACGACCTCGTCGAACTGTATCTCGGTCTCGACTAACGCCCGCCGTTTCTCTGGCGTCATGCCCCCTACGTTCTCACTCGTCACGACCTGCGGTGACAGCCACAATCTTTCGTAACAAACTATATGTGTACCCGTCTCACACAAGACGTATATGGGAGACAACCCCAGAGATCGTGTCAGCAGACGCTCATTTGTTAAGTACAGCGGCGCGGCCGGCGTCACCGGCGCGCTGGCCGGCTGTTCCAGTGACGGTGGAGACGGAAGCGACGGAAGCGACGGAAGCGACGGCAGTGACGGAAGCGACGGAAGCGACGGCAGTGACGGAAGCGACGGAAGCGACGGCAGTGACGGAAGCGATGGAAGCGACAGCAGTGACGCTCCCGACGAAGTGATCATCGGCTCGAACCACCCACTGAGCGGATCGCTCAGTAACACCGGCGAGCGGATGGACGAGGCGGTCAGGCTGGCCGCGATGATGAAAAACGAGTCTGGCGGTATCGAGTCGCTCGACGGCGCGGAACTGAGCGTCATCAGCGGGGACAACGAGGGCGCCCAGGAGCTCGGCGGCGAAGTGGCACAGGAGCTCATCGACGACGGCGCGAGCGTGCTGACCGGCTGCTACTCCTCGCCGGTGACGAGCGCGGCCACCCGGACGTCAGAGAGCGCCGGCGTCCCGTTCGTCATCTCGGTGTCCGTCGCCAACTCGATCCTGCAGGAGACGCAGCTGAACTACGCGTACCGCCCCCAGCCCCCGGCGAACCAGATGGCGGTCGACCACGCGCGCCTGCTCGCCGACGAGATTCGGAACGCTGGCGAGGAGATCGAGACCGCGGGGCTGTTCTACATTGACATCAGCTTCGGCCAGTCGATCCGCGATGCGCTCCGGGAAGAGCTCCCGGCGAACGACATCGAGATCGTCGCGGAGACGGCCTACCAGCCGGGCGACACCGCCGACACGCAGGTCACGACGCTTCGGGACGCGGATCCCGACGCGGTCATCGCGACGACCTACCGGTCGGGGACGATCGAGCTCGTCAACGCGATGGACAACCAGGACTACCAGCCGAACTACTTGACCGGCTGTTCGAACGCGGCGATGAACGACGTCAGCGCGCTCGAAGAGATGGGCGACACCGTCGAGGGAGGCTTCGCGACCAACTTCGCGCTCGACCCGACCTCCGACGCCGCCAGTGAGGTCCGGTCGCGCTTCGAGTCAGAGTTCGACTCCGGCTTCGACGCCAACGTCGCGATGACGTACGCCTCAACCCAGGTCATCATCGCGGCCATCGAAGAGGCCGGGTCGGCCGACCCCGACGACATCAACGACGCGCTCGGGCAGATCACGGTCGAGGACCACATCGCGGCGATGCCGCCGATCACCTTCGCCGACAACGGCGAAAACGAGAACGCGCTCGCGCCGCTGTTCCAGATTCAGGACCTCCAAGACCGCGTGGTCGCACCCGAGCAGTTCGCCGAGACCGACGTGCAGTTCTGACCCACATGCTCTCTTCGTTTTTCCTTGACGCCTGCTGTCGAGAAGCGGCCGCTGTCTCGTTCGCTGGTGTGCCCGCCGGCGCGGCCGGTGCGCTCGGGGGGCTCGCCGCGCTAGCCGGCACGCTCGACTCGGCCGGAATGACTGCCGTCCTCGGCCTCTCGCTGCCGAATCCGACGATCCTCGCTCAGTACTTCGTGTTCGCCGTGCTGCTCGGCGGGATATACGGGCTCGTCGCGCTCGGGCTGACGATGATCTTCGGCGTGATGGACGTCATCAACTTCGCGCACGGCGCGCTGATGGTGGTCGCGATGTACGCGGTGCTGGTCTTTTCGGACGCCACGGGCCTGTCGCCGTTCTTCGCCATCCCGTTCGCCGTCGTCCTGTTGTTCGTCCTCGGCGTCCTCGTCTACCGGTCGACGATCGCGCCGATCATCGACGCGCCACAGGAGAACCAGCTCATCGTCACCTTCGGGGTCCTGTTGATCCTCGTCAGCGGCGTCGAGATGGTGTTCGGGTCCGACCCGCAACAGCTCGGGCTCGACCTGGGCTCCCTCAACATCTCCGGGGTGTTCGTTCCCCAGGGACAGCTGTACGCGCTCATCATCGCGCTCGTCGCGCTGGCCGGGACGTGGCTGTTCCTCCAGCGGACGATGCTCGGCCGCGCGATCCGCGGGACCGCCGACAACCGCGACGGCGCGCAGTACGTCGGGATCGACGTCCCCCGGATCGACGCGCTCACCTTCGGGATCGGCGCCGCGCTGGCGGGACTCGCCGGCGGGGTCATCCCGCTGTTCCAGTCGTTCACCCCGGCGCTCGGCGACCAGTACCTGATAAACGCGTTCGTCGTGGTCGTGTTGGGCGGGCTCGGCTCGTTCCCGGGCGCGTTCGTCGGCGGACTCATCATCGGCTTCATCCAGGTGTTCGGCTCGGCGTACCTGGGTGGCTCCACCTACCAGATCGTGATATTCCTGGCCTTCATCCTCGTGTTGCTCGTGAAACCGGAGGGACTGCTCGGAGGGAGCGCCGATGAGTAACGCGCTCTCACGTGCCGTCGAGCGGTACGGCGCGTTCCGAGACGAGTGGTACGCGCTCCCGGTTTTGGTCGCGGTGAGCCTCGTTGTGCTCGCTGCAATGCCGTTCCTTCGACAGCTCGCGCTGTTCGGCTTCGCCCCGCTGGGGTGGCTCAGTCTGAACATGCTCATCATCACCCTCGTCTGGGCGACGACCGCGCAGGCGTGGAACATCATGTCCGGGTACACCGGGCAGTTCTCGTTCGGGCACGCCGCGTTCTTCGGACTCGGCGCGTACACGACGATCATCCTGACCGATACCTTCGCCATCTCCCCGTGGATCGGCATGCTGCTTGGAAGCGTCTTCGCGGGGGTATACGGGCTCCTCATCGGCGCGTTGACCTTCCGCTACGACCTGGAAGGCCACTACTTCGCGCTGGCGACGCTGGCGTTCGCCGAGCTGTTGCGATACGTGTTCACAAACGTGCCACAGCTCGGCGGCGCAAGCGGGTTCTTCAGGCCGCTCGCGCGTGATTACGCCAGCGGCCCGGGACTGGTCGCGTTCCAGTTCACCGGCGACCTCCCGTACTACTATCTCATCCTTGGATTCCTGACTATCGTGACGGTCGTCTCGCTCGCGATCAACCGATCGCAGCTCGGCTACTACCTCTTCGCGATCCGCGAGGGGGAGGATGCCGCGGCCGCGATCGGCGTCCCGACCTACCGGTACAAGCTGTTGGCCGTCAGTGTGAGCGCCTTCTTCACGGCGTGGCCGGGGGCGTTCTGGGCGATGTACTTCAACACGATCCGTCCGTCGACGGTGTTCGACCTGCTCGTTAACGTCGAGATACTGCTGCCGGCCATCGTCGGCGGGGTCGGCACTGTCCTCGGACCGATCGTTGGCTCGTTCGTCATCATCCCTGTCAGCGAGTTCGTTCGCCAGTCCTTCTCGATTCCCGGACTGAACAACGCCGTCTACGGGGCGATCCTCATCGCAATCGTGTTGTACAGCCCGAAAGGCGTCATTTCGTGGCCGTCCCGGTTCATCGAACTGCTCCGGGCGCGAACCGACCTGTTCGACGACGATGCCGCCTGAGCCCGAACACGAGTTGGCG
>NZ_CBVY010000004.1:7013-53494 GCF_000513435.1 Halorubrum sp. AJ67
CGAGGAGCTGCTGCCGGACGGGTTCGCCAGTCAGTTCGAGACTCTTGGCACGGAGTGGGCGATCGCGGAACACTACGTCAAGCCGTACCCTACGTGTCGATACACCCATCCGCCGCTCGACGCGCTCCGCGAGGCGATCGATGGCCGGACAGCGGAGGGGAAGGCGATCGACCCGAACGCAGTCGAGGCGATCACCGTCCAGACGTTCGGCAACGCGACCGACATGAATCACGCCAAACCTGAGACGATGACAGCCGGGAAGTTCTCCGCGCCGTACGTGCTAGCGACGTACCTCTGCCACGGGAGCGTCGGTCTCGGTGACTTTACGGCTGAGGCGCTGGCCGACGAGACGGTCCGGGCCGTGGCGGCGCGGGTCAACCTCTGTGAGAACGACGCGTACGAGGCGGCGTTCCCAGAGTCGTGGGGCGCGAGCGTCGTCGTCGAACTGGACGACGGGACGACTCTGACCGGTGCGCGCGACTACCCCCGTGGGGACTACCGCGATCCCATGCCCGCCGAGGAGTACCGTGCGCGGAACCGCGCGCTATTGGCGCACGGGATCGACATCAACCCTGACGACGCCCGCGTCGACGAAGCGCTCGACGCCCTCGACGCAGTTAGCGAGCGATCGGTGCGGTCGACGGTCGCCGCGCTCCGACCGTAATACTGAACAGACGTTTTGTTGGACCGAACACACACGACAGATACATTATTGACCCCCGCGTTTTGCCGGGTATGACACGCGACGGCACACCAAACGCGGCGGCGGTCGGAGCAACAAAACAATCGTTCGCTATTCTCGAACAACTCGGTGAGCAGGAAGGGTGCGGCGTCTCGGAGCTGGCGGAGTCGCTGTCGGTGTCAAAGAGCACGGTGTACAACCACCTCCAGACGCTCCGAAGTCTGGGATACGTCGTACAGGACGGCGACGAGTACCGGCTCGGGCTACAGTTCCTAGGGCTTGGCGACCGCGCGCGACAGCACCACGACTTGTACCACGTCGCTAAGCCCGAGACGGACAGCTTGGTTGAGGCGGTCGGCGAACGCGCACAGGTGATGGTCGAGGAGGACGGCACCGGCATCTACGTCTACCAGTCGCTGGCGGACCAAGCCGTGCGGACGGACTCACACATCGGGACCGTCGTCGACCTCCACGCGACCTCGGTCGGGAAGGCGTACCTCGCGCACCTTTCCGACGACCGGCTCGACGCAGTGCTCGACCGGATAACGTTCCACGGGCAGACGCCGGACACGCTCACGGACCCCGAGGCGCTTCGGACCGAACTCGACGAGGTGGCCGAGCGCGGCTACGCGTTCAACGACGAGGAGCGGACAGTCGGCATGCGGGCGGTCGGCGCGCCGATCCTGTCGGCCGATGACGGTCGCGTGCTCGGCGCGATCAGTGTCTCGGGGCCGACCACCAGGATGAACGGGACGTGGTACCACGAGGAGGTCCCAGAGATGGTCAGACAGTCGGCCCAAATCATCGGTATCCGCGCGACGTATTCGTAGCAGTCCTCCCGAACAGTCGTTCGGTTACATTCTAATCGAGCCTCGATCGGGCGTCGATCAGCCCTCGATCGCCCGTGTCATCGAGCGCGGTCCGCCCCGACGACACGACGGTGGCCGACCTCCAAGCCCATTACATACCTACACTTGTAATATTATCCATAGACGGATCGGCGATCGGCATCTCGAAGCGGGCTCGGTGGCCGGCGATGATTGAGTAGCCTGTAGCTCCGACATACTATCAAATATAACTATATGATTTAATTCATATATGAGTTTGTATCAGACTCGAACAAATGTAAGCGAATGGGTTTGACAGGCCTGCCATCGGACCACTACCGGACAGTTTCGTCGCATCGTGTTCGGCGAGCGGTGGGTTGTCCAATAGATTTAGAATGTCGTTTTAATGTGTCCTCCTGCCGAGAGCGAGCGATTCTGACGATTGATTCGTTCAGTATCCTGACGCCACTCGCGTGAGGGCAGACTCGTCCGACCGATCGAACACCCTACAGTCTAAAGATATTATTAATTATACTTTGTCTTTTACTCATTATTTACAAATACAAAACAATTATAAACGATTATATTCGTAGAATAGTCGATTATACTTGGAATCTCGTGAGAGACCTGTAAAATATGTTAGCGTCTCTTCTAGAAAATAGTATAGAATTTGCTACTTTATTGGATATATAAATATTAATATGTATTTGAATAGGTGGCACTGTCAAGTTAAGCCAGTTTGAGAAGTGAGCAGTTCGTTGGTTTTGGTGTTCATTCTCAACCAAGAACTGCTCACTGAGACGCTTGAGACGGCGAATCTCGAATGTTGGGAGCGTGAGCGGACGGCGACGCCCGTCAGGGCGTTCGCCGTCCGGCTCCACGCGACCGGTTGTTCTCTCAGAGAAACACAAGAGATCCTTCGTCTCTTCGGCGTTGAACGCTCTCATCAGGCGATCTTTCAGTGGGTACATCGAGTTGCTGATAGCAGTGGCGACCCGCCGACGGCGAAGCCGTCAAGGGTCGCTGTTGACGAAACTGCTATCAAAATCAACGGAGAGCTGTCTTGGCTCTATGGCGCAATAGACATCGAGACAAAGCTGATTCTCGATGTCCAATTGTTTGGACGACATGGCACTGATCCGGCGGCTGCGTTCCTCGCTGGTCTCCGTGAGAAACACGATCTCTCCGACGCCACATTTCTTGTTGATCAGTTCGGCTATCGGACTGCCCTCTCACGATTAGACTTGAACGGTCAGGTTGACTACACTGACCGAAACCTGATCGAAAAGTGGTTTCATACGCTTAAGATGCGAATTGACCGTTTCCATCACTCGTGGGTGGGCAGTCGGGCAAGCGTCCGCGAATGGCTTGAACAGTTCGTACACTATTATAACCATCAACGACCGCATCAATCACTCAACGATCGAACGCCAGCTGAAGAGGTGCTAAACTAGACAGTGCCCTCTCACCCTATACATATAATAGTTGGTAATTATTTAATACTTATTAGTATATAGATATTTGTAGAGAGTAATATTTGAAAATAGCAATTGCGATCAGAGACCGATTCGATTCGCTAGCTCGGGACGGATTCGGCCTTCTGTTCAAGACTGTGAACGAGCGCATCTCCGCTTGCCGAATCGAAGAGGTGGATCTGCGAACGATCGAGCACGATATCGATCTGCTGACCGGCTTCGATATCCGCACTGGGATCGACCGCCATCAGCAGCTGATCCGTCTTCGAAGTCGTCTGGTCCGTTTCGTCGAGGTCGGATTCGAATGTGAGATCCGAATCCGGCGCACGAAGATAGACCATCAGTTTGTCACCCAACGGCTGGACCACATCAACCTCGAGTGCGATCGGTTCAGTAGCGTTCCCAACAGTCTCGTTGTTTGCGAGGTACACGTCTTCGGGACGGATTCCAAGCGAAATCTGGCGATTATCCTCGATCTTGACCGACGACGAAGTATCCAGGGTAATACCGAATTTGGAATCAGTGAGGATTCCGTCGTTGACCTCCCCCTGAACGAAGCGCATGCTCGGTGAGCCGACGAAGCCAGCAACGAACAGATTGGCGGGCTCGTTGTAACACTCCAGCGGCGGCGCAAACTGCTGAAGCTCGCCATGATTGATGATCGCGATGCGATCAGACATCGTCATCGCCTCGGCTTGGTCGTGAGTAACGTACACAGTCGTCACGTCTAATTCCTGCTGGAGGCGCTGAAGCTCCGTTCGCATGTGGACGCGAAGCTTCGCGTCGAGGTTTGCCAGCGGCTCGTCCATCAGGAAGACTTCCGGATCCATCACGATTGCGCGTCCGATCGCGACTCGCTGACGCTGACCGCCCGAGAGCTCGTCGGGCATGCGATCGAGCATTCCCTCGATCTGGAGAATATCTGCCGCCTGCGAGACGCGATCGTCGATCGCCTCCTGCTCGTAGTTCTTCAGTCGCAGTCCGAACGTGAGGTTTTCCTCGACGGTCATGTGCGGGAACAGCGCGATGTTCTGGAACACCATCGCGATGTCCCGGTCTTTCGGCGCCGCGTCGGTGACATCGTTGCCGGCTATTTCGATGTGACCGCCCGTGGGCTTCGTTAACCCGGAAATCGTTTCCAGTGTCGTCGATTTCCCACAGCCTGAGGGGCCGATGAGCGAGATGAACTCACCGTCTTCGATGTCGAGATTCATGCCGTCGACCGCGACGACGTCGCTGTACTCCTTCGTTACGTTGTCGAGTTTGAGGTGTGTCATTTTCGTGTTGTAGGGTAGTAGTCTGGTAGGTGCTATCCTTTCAGCGACCCTGACGAGAGGCCGCTGACGATCTTGCGTTGGGCGAGCAGGACGAGGACGGCGACCGGAAGGACCCCGACGATGCTCGCGGCGGCCATCAGGTCGTATCGGATCGAGAACTCGGCTTGATAGTTCGTCAGCCCCCAGACGATGGGCGACCAGTCCTGTGCGGCTCCGGTTGTCATCAGCTGGGAGAAGAAGAACTCGTTGTACGCCGTGATGAACGTGAGGATGCCGGCGGTGACGAGTCCCGGTGCCGACAGCGGCATGATAACGTGATAGAGCGCGCCGATCCTAGTAGATCCCGTCACGCGTGCCGCGTCCTCGAGCCCGTCCGGGATCTGTCCAAAGAACGTAGTGAGGATGAGGATCGCGAACGGGAGTGCGAGCGCAGTCAACGGCAGTCCGACCGCGGCCGGCGTGTTGAAAAGGTTCGGGCTGGTGACGCCGAGGACGGTGACGTTTCCGGTGAGCAGCTTGAACAGCCCGACAAGGAACGTCGCGCCCGGGAAATACGAGACCGCGATGAGCAGCAGGAACAGGGGTCGTTTCCCTTTAAATTCCATCCGACCGAACACATACCCTGCGAGGCTCGCGAACACCAGCACGAATGCTGTCACGCCGATCGCGATGACGAGACTGTTAAGCACAAACCGGTGAAACGGTAGCACCTGGAACATCTCGACGAACGAAGAGGCGTCGAACCCCGCCGGCAGTAGACCTGCCTCCGTAGTGCTCCCCGCAGGCGTGAACGCGATGATGAAGAGGTAGTAGAACGGAAACAGCGCGATTAGCAGTACCGCCACCGTCGAGAGGTAAAACGTCGTCCGGTGTAGCTTGTCCGAACCCGCCAGCGATGAGAAGAACCCGTCCGATCCGGTTTCGGCGTCGTCAGCGGCCATGGCTCCCGTCGGGTTGTCAGTCGCCATCTCAGATCCCCCCCGCGGTGGAGTCGTTGTACTTGATCAGGTACACCATCGACACCAGTCCGATCAGGAGCGCGGTGATGATCGCGAGCGCTGAGGCGGTTCCGTAGAGACTCCCGTTGAACGTCCCGACCACGGCACAGGTGATCGAGGGCATCGTGCTACAGTTCGAGATCGCGTCGATCTGGCCGTACACGCGCATCGAGCCGATCGACGTCAGCAGCATCGCAATGAGCAGAACGGGCATCACCTGCGGGAGCGTGATGAGCCGGAAACGCTCCCATCGGGAGGCACCGGCCACCTTCGCGACGTCGTAGAGCCGCTCGTCGATGCTCTGGAGCCCCGCAAGTACGATCAGCGCGACGAACGCCGAGCGCTTCCAGACAGCCGCCAGTGTGACGATCCCGAGCGTCGCTCCGCTGTCGTTGAGCGGGCGCGTTCCGATGAGCCCGAGCCCGTTGAACGCCTGCGTCCCGAGACCAGACTCGGGGATGAAAAGCAGGTAGAAGATCATCCCCTGAATGACGACCGGGACGGCCCACGGGAGTAACACCGCGGTCCGGACGACAGAGCGTCCCCGAAACGTCTTATCCAGAATCAGCGCCTGTACGAAGCCGAGTGCCGTGACCAGCACGACGCTGACGGCCGTATAGATGAGCGTCGTGGGGATGATGCTCTGGAACGGGTTGCTCAAGTCGAAAAACGGTCTCAACAGCAGCGCGTCCCGCTGGCCGGTGACCAGCTCGACGTAGTTGGTCAGACCGACGAACTCGCCACGGAACTGGCTGAAGCTGTCCGCGAAGAACGACGTCTGGATCGAGTACAGCACCGGCCACAGCGCGACGAGAGCGAACACCACGAGCACCGGAGCCAACACGAGGTACGCGAACTGGGTCTCCGAGAGGTCCTCGACCCAGTCGGTGACGCGAGCGGCGGCGGCGGCGATCGGGTCCGGAACAACAGTAGCGCGTGTGGAGACGTTCGCACCCCTGTCAGGCATTGTTCTCCTCGATCTGCTCCAACTGCTCCTTGAGGTCGACCATTCCCTCCTCCGGTGGCTTCCCCTGCGAGACGACGTTGTGTACCTCCTGAGCGATGATGTCGGCCTGCTGGAAGTAGATCGGTGTCACGGGGCGCGGGACCGGGTTCTCCGCGGCGATCCGGAACGTGTCGAGGTACTGGCCGAACATTTCGTGTTCCGTGAGCGCCTCGGACTCGAAGACGGACGGCTTCGGCGGGAGGCTCCCGGACACTTCGAAGTAGCTCCGATGGAACTCGTCCGTGAGGACGACCCGGAGTACGTCGAGGGCGGCGTCGATCTTGTCGGAGTTCGGGTTGACCGAGAGGTTGTACCCCGCGAGCGGCGAGACGCTACCGCCCAGCCCCGCGTACTCGGACTCCGAGGGCTCGATCCCGTACGGGTACGGAATCATCCCGATGACGTCGTTCACGTCTCCGTCGACTGAGCCGGCGATCTGCTGGAGCAGCCCGAGCTGTCCGACGGTGTACGCGAAAGCGTCTCCGGCGATGAACGACTCCATGTCGGTGGTGTACCGCCACCCGAGTGCTTCGCTGGGCACAATATCACCCGCGAACTCCGATTCGTCGAGGGAGTGTTCGTCGTCGTGGCCGTGCATGAACGTCCGCAGCATTCGGAGCGCGTTCAACACTGGCTCTTCATCCACCGTGACCGGCCGATCACCAATGGGGCCGAACAGGTTGTCACGGCCGCCGAAGTATGTACCGCCCCACTGAGACATCATCCCGTTGAACGCACAGCAGGTGATCGTCTGCGAGAGCTCGAACGGCATCGTCATCCCGTACTCGAGGTCTTGCTGTTGTTTGACATCAGAGACAATCTGCGAGAACTCTCCCCACGACATCGGTTCGCTTCCCCAGCTCTCGGCCTCGGGATCGTACCCTGCAGCCTCCGCGTGGTCCTTCCGGTACATCACGCCGCGGACGTCCATGATGAACGGGACGCCGAACAGGTCACCGTCCCGTCCGCGGCTGGAGTCCACACTCGGCCCCTTGAACTCGGACTCGAGCGTGTCAATCTCGTCGCCGGAGAAATGATCGTTGAGGTTGAGCAGCTGTCCGCGGCGGATGAAGGGGATCGACCATCCCACGTCCATGAGGAGAATGTCGGGATCGCCGCGCCCGGCGTTGAGCCACTGCCGGTACTGCTGTTCCAGCTGTCCCGGCGTCGCGGTGTTGATCTCGAACGTGATGTCCTCGGAGAGCCCCGCCTCCTTGAGTGCGGGCTCAAACCCGTTTATCGCCTGCTCGGTCATCTGACTGAGCAGCGTGATCTGGAGCGTCGTCTCGCCATCCGATCCATCTGAGCCGTCCGACCCGTCCGAGCCGTTTTCTCCGCCGAGACACCCGGCGATCGACGCACCAACACCGGTGGCTCCGGCCGTTCTGATAAACCGTCGTCTATTGACTCCGATTAGCTCTTGCATGCTACAGTAACTCATTCACAGTTTATGTTATTTATAATTTTTGTATATTGGGTTCTTTCTCCCTGCTGTGCCGATGCCGCCGACCACAACGGTTTATTAGCCTCACAGACGGATCACCGTGTATGGGGTTCCTCGACGCAAATTATCTGCTCGAATCGCCGTCCGCCCGTCAGCTGTACGACGAGATCAGCGATCTGCCCGTCCTCGATCCGCACAGCCACGTCGACGTGGCAGCGCTGGCGCGGAACGAGGGCTGGAACGACATCTGGGAGGTCGAGGGGGAGACCGATCACTACGTCTGGGAACTGATGCGGAAACGGGGCGTGTCGGAACGGAAGGTCACGGGCGACGCGACGAACCGTGAGAAGTGGGACGCGCTCGCCTCAGTATTCCCGGAGTTCGCCGGCAACCCCACCTACGAGTGGGTCCACCTCGATCTGAAGCGTCGCTTCGGGATCGAGAAGCCGATCTCGGCGGACACCGCCGACGAGATCTGGGCGGAGACGAAGACGGCGCTCGACGACCCGGCGATGCGCCAGCGACGCCTCCTCCGAGAGATGAACGTCGAGGTCGTCTCCAGTACGGACGATCCGACCTCCGACCTGAAGCACCACCGGACACTCGCCGAGGAGCTCGACGAGGTCACCGTGCGTCCGACGTGGCGGCCGGACGCCGCGCTTGGGATCGACGCTGCGGGCTGGCACGAATACGTCGCGGAGCTCGGCGACGCCACCGATACGGACGTGTCCGACCTCGATGGATTCCTCGCCGCGCTCCGGACGAGCCACGAGTACTTCGAGGCCAACGGCTGCGGCGCGAGCGACCACGGACTGAGCGAGATACGGTCGAAGCCGGTCGACAGGCACCGTGCCGCCGACGTGTACGAGCGTGCGTACGCCGGCGAGGCGGTGACTGACGACGATGTCGCCGACTTCGAGGCGTTCGTCCTCGAACGGATCGGCGAGATGAACCGTGAGACCGACTGGGTGACGCAGCTACACATCGGGCCGGTCCGCGACTATCGCGACTCACTGTACGACCACCTCGGGGCCGACGCGGGCGGCGACGTCTCCACAGGAGACCTCGCACTCGCCGACGGCCTCCGGTACTTCCTCAACCGGTTCGACGAGGACCTGGAAGTCGTTCTCTACGTCGTCGATCCGACTCACTATCCCACCGTCGCAACCATCGCCCGAGCGTTCCCCAATGTTAGCGTCGGCGCAGCATGGTGGTTCAACGACAGTCCGCACGGGATGCGGTCACAGCTGGAGTACGTCGGGACCGTCGACCTGCTCGCGAACTACGGCGGTATGGTGAGCGATTCGCGGAAGCTCATGTCGTTCGGGTCCCGCTTCGAAATGTTCCGCCGATCGCTGGCAAACACAATAGGCGAGATGGTCGAACGCGGACAGATGCCGATGGAGGTTGCCGAGGACCGCGTTCGGCAGGTGGCGTACGAGCGGCCGGCAGCACTCTGGGACTTTTGAGCCACTGACTGTCAGTTTCAACTACGATCGAGATGTAGAAATATCTGCTATACGCCGCTGAACGCGGAGAATCCGCCATCAATGGGGATCGACGCGCCGTGAACGAACTCCGCGCCCGGCGAGACAAGCCATAGGACGGTCGTCGAAAGATCCTCCGGACGCCCGAACCGGTCCTGGGGCGTATGATCGATGATCGTCTGTCCACGGTCCGTGTACTCTCCCGTCTCCTCGTCGATGAGCAGGTAGCGGTTCTGCTCGGTGAGAAAGAACCCGGGCGCGATGGCGTTCACGCGGATGTCCGTCGAGTAGTTGTGCGCCATGTGGACCGCGAGCCACTCGGTGAAGTTCGACACCGCGGCTTTCGCGCCGGAGTAGGCGGGAATCTTCGTCAGCGGCGTGTAGGCGTTCATCGAGGAGACGTTCAGGATACAGCCCGTCCCCTCCTCGACCATGTACTCGCCGAAGACTTGCGAGGCGAGCACGGTACCGGTAAAGTTGACGTTCAGCACCTGCTGGAAGCCCTCCACCGGGAGATCGAAGAACGAGGTATCGGGTCCGGTGGTTGCCTCGGCGCTGTTACCCCCGGCAGCGTTGATCAGCACGTCGATCCGGCCGTACTCGGCGATCACGGTCTCGGCGGCCGCCTCGAGCTCTGTACGGTCGAGGACCGACGCCGACACCGTGTGGTGTTCGATCCCCGCCGCCGCGAGCTCCTCGCCGGTCTCGCGCAGCTTCTCCTCGCCTCGTGCGAGGATCACGATAGTCGCACCGTTCTCGCCGAGCGCACGCGCCATCTCTGAGCCGAGCACACCGGAACCGCCGGTGATAACGCACACCTTGTCGTCGACGTCGAAGTCGTTGGGAACGTTCATTGACTAACTCGTCTTACCCTTTGGAGCACGTTGCTATGTATCTTTTCGTCCTTCTCGACCATTTCGAGCGGTTCGAAGACCGGGGTAAAGCTGAGAACAGTCTAGCGACGCTCGCGATCAATCGGCTACGGTCTCGGGGTTGAATGCTGCTTCGTGATCGGCGTCACCCTGGCGGTTCGCGGTCGTCTGCTCCAAGAGGCCGCGCATATAGCCGATGGCGAAGAGCCGACCCTTTGTGTGGTAGCCAGGGTTAGAGTTGTCCTCGCCCACCATCGTCGGGACGTGATCCGGACGCATCGGTCCATCGAACCCCACGTCCTCGAACGCCTGCATCGCCGCGAGCATGTCGGTCGGGCCGTCGTCGTGCCACGTCTCGACGAAGTCGTCGGCTTCACCCTCCACATCGCGGAAGTGCGCGAAGTTGATCCGGTCGCCGAAGTGTCGGATCGTCTCGGGAACGTCTACCCCCATGGCGGCGAAATTCCCCTGACAGAACGTCACGCCGTTGTGCTCGCTGTCGACGATGTCGAGGATCCGATCGTAGGACTCAACGCTATTTGCGAGCCGAGGGATCCCGCGGACCGAGTCGATCGGTGGATCCGCCGGGTGAAGACCGAGTTTCACACCGGCCTCCTCGGCGACAGGGATGACTTCAGTCAGGAAGTATTCGAGCGCCTCCCAGAGCTGGTCGCGGTTCACGTCTTCGTCGATCGGTGGTCCCCCGGACATCCGTTCGTCCGTGTATCCGGTCGTGTACGCCCCACCCCGTGTCTCGACGTGGGCCTCCGTCCGGGCCCATCTGACGCCGGCCATCCAGTCATAACACACGACAGGGATCCCGACCGCGCCGCAGTCGCGGAGGAACTGCTTGAACTCCGCGATGTCCTCGTCGCGACCGTCCAGACCCAAGCGGATGCGGTCCGTGAGCGGGACAGACCCCTCAATGACCGAGAGGTCGAGACCGACTTCCTCGAACCAGTTGGTCATTCCCTTGAGTTCGTCGTACGTCCAGTTCGTCTTGTTGTCGCCAATTTCGAGCGGATGGACGACTGCGCTGGTGACACCCATCTGCCGAGCGAGATGCCACCGGTCGTCCGGCTCCGGCGGTAGGATCAGCGATAATTGTACCATGTGTCAGCAATACATTGGCTCTAATAGATAAAATTTGCTCTACAAGGGATTTCGGCCTGAACACGTCGATCGGTAACTGGATCGGGTCGTCGAGGCGTCTCCATTTCTATTCAATAGAATTGAACGATTGAAGAGCGTAATACTACCGGCAAACTCCGATACAACACTGTACGTCAGCCCTTACCCCCTAAGATCGGTTTTTGTACCGATTGAACACAATCGATTTAGAATAATTATTGAGATTACATCCCTACACCTGTAATGTTCAATCGGGACGGCAACCGTTTTGATACCCAGAACTTCTCAACAAGCGGTGTTGATTAGTAGTGTTTGTACTGGAGCTCGATAACATTCGCTGCGTTTCGGAGGGCCGAGAGAAGTTCTGACTCGATCCGTTCGTCATCGAATCGGTGTTTCGGACCGGAGATGGAGATAGCAGAGTTTCCGGCCTGATTCGCATCATCACGGATCGGAATCGCGATCGACTTGACTCCTTGGACCCGCTCTTCGTTCTCGATGGAGTATCCCTGCGTGCGGATCTCATCGATTTCATTGAGGAGTTCATCAAGCTCTGTGATCGTGTTCTCCGTCGCACGAGGGAGTCCGAAGCGGTCGACGATATCCCGAATTTCGTCGTCGGTCCGCTGCGAGAGGAGCGCTTTGCCGACAGCGGTCCAATGCATTCTGGTGAACTCCCCGGTAGGGGCGTTGTCCGAAACGCCCTCGAAGGGCTCGGTTCGGTACACCAACACTCGCTGCCCGTTTTCCTCGTAGCCGATCGTTCCAACCTCGCCGGTAGAACGTGCTAACTCATCGACCTCCGACCGCGCGGCTTGGAAGATGCTACGGTTGTGTCGGACCCGCCCGCCGAGCTCGAGGAATCGAAGCCCGAGCTGGTACTTCCCGTCCTCTTTGACGACGTATCCGAGGTTCCGAAGGGTCTGGAGGTGGATGTGCGCCGTGCTCTTCGGGATATCTAATTGGTCCGCGAGTTCGGTGACGCCACATTGTTCGAGCTCCTGGATTGATTCAATGATGTTGAACGCATTCTCGACAGCGTCTATCTGGCGCCCCGACGAGTCCGTGTCATTGTCGGTCATACCCATTTGTTTGGTCGGCAGGCCCTTAGCGTTGTTTCATTTTTACGAGGTCGATTTGTTCAATACTATTGAACCAGTCCGAAGCGGTCGGAGCGCCCCGATTCTCTCCATCTGTCTGCGGTGAGAACGCTAAGGTGGTCCAGCGGGTGTGCGAGAGCTATCGTTCCAGTATTTTTAATACACTCGTTGTCCCAGTTAGTGGTGATGTACCTGTTAGCACACCCCCGAGAGACTCGATCGCTTGACGGGACGTGGCAGGCGATCCCAGACCAGTACGAGAATTTCGAAGGGTACTTCGAGGACTTCTTCGACGACGAGGATGACAATCCCGCCGGATTTGAGGTGAAGTCCATTTACGAGCCCGGCGCGTCGGAGGAGAACGACCCGTGTGACTTCAACATCCACAACGGTCGCTCTGTCACGATTCCCTCCAGCTGGGGCGAAGAGATCCCGGAGTTTCGGCACTACGAGGGATGGGTCTGGTACGCCCGCACATTTGACTGGGACGCCGACGCCGGTGATGACCGGACGTACCTCCGGTTCGGCGCAGTCAACTACAAGACGAAAGTCTGGCTGAACGGTGAGTTGCTGGGATCCCACGAGGGCGGGTACACGCCCTTCAGCTTTGAGGCGACCGACGCGCTGGAGGACGGCGAGAACGTGCTGGTCGTCCAAGTCGACAACCAGCGGTACGAGGACGGCATCCCCAACGAGGCGACCGACTGGTTCAACTTCGGCGGGATCAACCGTTCCGTCGATCTGGTCGAGGTCCCGGACGCGTACGTACGCAACTTCAAGGTCGAGACCGAGATCGATGACGGGATCGTGGACGTGAGCGTCTCGGCGTGGATCGAGGGCGCCGACGGTACCGATCCGTCCGTCTCGGTCGCCTTCCCCGATCTGGATCGGGAGACGACGCTCGAACCGACCGGTGACGGCGAGTTCACCGGGTCACTCCAGTTTCCGAGAGATGAGGTGTCGCTGTGGAGCACCGAGGACCCTCACCTCTACACAGTCCGCGTCGAGACCGGGGAGGACGCAGTCGAGGACAGCGTCGGACTCCGCGACCTGCGCGTCCGCGACGGCGACGTACTGCTCAACGGCGAGCCGCTCTGGCTGCGCGGCATCGCGCTACACGAGGAGTCTGCGGGGAAGGGGCGCGCGCTCGATGCGGAGGACATCGAGGAGCGGTTCCAGTGGATCAACGAGCTCGGCTGTAACTACGCCCGGCTGGCCCACTACCCGCACACCGAAGAGATGGCCCGGCGGGCCGACAAGGAGGGGATCCTCTTGTGGGAAGAGGTTCCCGCCTACTGGGACATCAACTTCGGCGACGAGGAGATCCAAGAGCTGTACCGACAACAGCTCCGCGAGCTCGTGCAGCGCGATTGGAATCGCCCCTCCGTCGCTATGTGGTCCATCGCGAACGAGACGGACCACACCGACGACACCAGAAACGAGGTCCTCCCGGAGATGGCGGACTACGTCCGGAGCCTCGACGACACCCGGCTCGTGACTGCCGCCTGCTTCGTCGACGAGACCGACGACGGCCTCGAGATCCGTGACCCGCTGGAGGAGCACTTGGACGTCATCGGCATCAACGAGTACCACGGCTGGTACTACGGGGATGCCGACAACATGCAGGCGTTCCAGGAGGATCCGGAGGGCACGCCGGTCGTCATTTCGGAGACGGGTGGCGGCGCCAAGTGGGGTCACCACGGCGATGTGGACGAACGATGGACGGAGGAGTTCCAGGCAGATATCTACCGCGGACAGACGGAGGCGGCCGCGGAGAACGACCAGATCGTCGGATTCTCGCCATGGATCCTCTTCGACTTCCGCGCGCCAATGCGACAAAACGAGTTCCAGCGCGGCTACAACCGGAAGGGCGTCGTCGACCAGCACGGCCGGAAGAAGCAGGCGTTCCACGTGCTACGGGAGTTCTACCAAGCCGACCGCTGACGCGAAAGATCGGCGTCGACGACACGTATCGAACACAAGGAATACCGCCCGTTTCTCGACCGTGCTCGCCGGGCGCGTCCGTCTTTTCGGAGCGTCAGGATCGGTCAGGCAACCACTGCATACAGACGGGCTCCGAGACAGACAGCGACTCGCCCGTCGGCGTGAGACCCCCTGTCTGGGAATCGACGTCGAACGCGACGATGTCATCCGTGTGGCGGTTCTCCGCGAACAGGAGCGCTCCGTCGGGAGCGATCGCGAAGTGACGCGGCCACTCGCCGCCGGTCGCCGTCTGATCGACCTGCTCGATCTCTTCTCCGTCGACTTCGAACGTCGCGATGGAGTCGAGACCGCGGTTCGAGCCGTACACGTACTTCCCGGACGGGTGAACGGCGATCTCGGCGGTCTTGTTGTCGCCCTCGAACTCCGCCGGCAGCGTGGAGACGCTCGCGCGCTCCGTCAGCGTCCCGTCCGACTCCCGGTTCAACACGGTCACGGTCGAGTCGAGCTCGTTTATCAGGTACGCCCGCTCGCCGCCCGGGGCGAACGAGAGGTGTCGCGGCCCCGATCCGGGGGAGAGATCGACGGCTTCGACGCGAGAGAGAGAAGGTTCGTCGCACTCGATCACGTAGGTGTGGAGCTGGTCCGTGCCGAGGTCGGGCACGTACGCAAAGCGGTCCTCCGGACCGAGCGTGATCGAGTGGGGATGGGGAGCGGTCTGCCGATCCGAGTCGACGCTCGACCCGCGGTGGTCGATCGTTTCGACCGGCGATCCGACCCCGCTGTCGGCGTCGAGGGAGAGCATCGAGACGGCGCCGCCGGCGTAGTGGGCGACCAGCAGGCACCGTCCAGTCTTGTCGACGGAGCAGTAACAGGGCGCAGCAGCCCCGCTCGGGGCGCTGTCTCGCTCCGTCAGCTCGCCGGTGTCGCGGTCGACGGCGTACGACCGGATGACGCCCTCGCCCTCCTCGCGAACCGCGACGTAGAGATACTCTCCCGACGGACCGAACGTCACAAAGGTCGGGTCCGGCCCCGCCGCCACCGCGTCGAGCTGCCGCATCGCTCCCGTATGGGGATCGACCGCGACGGTGTGGACGCTCTCGTCTGTCGCTGCGCTGTACGTTCCAACGGCCGCGATGTGCGTGTCTGCGGTCATGGTGTGTGCGGTGAGTTCGTAGTCATGATGTGTGCGGTGAGTCTGCGATCATCGTCTGCGAGATGTCTGTAGGCATGATGTGTACACGCCGTATGCCGGGGGTACGTGTCTTCGCGTGTCTCACGTGGAGCCTTCATGTTCATGCTCGATCGGCGGTCCGTCCCACGCTTCGCCGTTGTCGTCCGGATCGTACCCGAGTCGCCCCCGCGCGTTTCGGATCGAGAACCAGCGTCGATCGTTGTCGCTGACAGCGTTGAAGACGTCGAACGTCACGCTTCCGTCGGCGAGACAGCGCTCGACCAGGTGGGCGAAGTCGCGGCGGGAGTGCCACGTCGCTTTCGTCCGCGCCACCGAGCGGTCGTAGGCGTCGCTACCGCGCTCGATCTCCCCGTTTTCGACGCGGCGTTCGGCCCGCCCGTACGGGTGATCGATCCCGTGGGGAAGGACCGAACAGATCCGAAGCGCGTAGAACCGTCGGGGGTACTCGTACCGCTCGGTGTAGTACCGCCCGAGGTCCTCACCGAACGACTTCGTCGCCCCGTAACACGAGTCGGGGCGTACCCGATCGGTCGGATCGAGCCGGAGATCGTAGTCGGGCTCGTACAGCTCCGGAGCGTGCTCCTCCTCGTACATCCCCATCACGTGGTTCGTCGAGGCGAACACGAACGCGTCCACCCCCGCGTCCCGGGCGGCTTCGATCGCATTGTACATCCCGATGATGTTCGGCTCAAACACGTCCTCCCACGCGCCGTCCGTGTAGGGGTACGCCGCGAGGTGGACGACGGCATCCTGATCCTCGAACGCAGGCCGGATCGCGTCGTAATCTGTGATATCGGCAACGTGCGTGTCGAAGCCGCCGTAGCGGTGATCTGAGGGGCGATCCGACCGGTTCAGGTAGGTAAATTCGTAGTCGGGGTTGTCGTCAAGGTGATCAATAATCGCGGTCCCACACCTGCCGTAGGAACCGGTTACGAGGACGTTCATACGGATCGATTGGAACCGTGAGATACCGGTGAGACGCGTCGATTCACCGTCCCTCGCCCTCGGTACACGACAGGATACCGTTCAGGTAGGCGACAGCGTGGGCGCGCGACCGGTGACCCCACTCTGTGTCGCCGACGACCTCGGGGACGTGATCCGGGACCATGACCCCGTCGAACCCCACCTCGCGGAGCCGCTCGATCGCGGCCGCCGGATTGAAGTTGCTCCGGTCGTCGTCGAGGAATGTCTCGGTGAACCGCGGCCACGTTCCCACGACGTCGCGGAAGTGGACGAACACGATCTCGTCGCGTTCACCGAAGTACGAGATCACCTCCTCGATGTCGGCGTCCGGCATCTCCGAGAAGCAGCCCAGACAGAGCTTGAGTCCGTGATTGTCGCTCGGGACGAGTTCCATCGCCCGACGGAACGCCTCGAAGTTTCTGAACAGGCGCGGGATCCCCCCGAGCTGCTCCACCGTCGGCGGATCCGCCGGATGGAGAGCCAGCCGCACGCCGGCCTCCTCCGCCACGGGGAGAATCTCCTCTAAGAACGCCTCGTAGTTGTCCCACAGCTCCGCTTCGGTGTACTCGCGCTCCAAGTCGTCGACGGGCTCGTACGGCGCGTCGAGGTCGTCGATGTCGAATTCTCTCCCCCGCGCGCCGCCGCGCAGTCGGACGGTCTGAGAGGTCCGCATCGGAACAACCCCGCGAGGATTCCACTGATAGCCGAGGATCGGGATGTCGGCGCTTCCGAGGTTCCGGATCAGCCGCTTGATCGTGTCGAGCTGGCTCTCCTTTCCGTCCTTGCCGAGCATGATCTTCCCGTAGACGTTGTAGCTCAGCGACTGGATCCCCATCAGTCGGAGTCCGGCGTCCTCCGCGCGACGGCGGGCCTGAACGAGCTCCGACACGCTCGGGACGACACCGTCGTCGATGGTGATCGTCTCGTCGTCTCCACTCCCCTCGTCCTCGAACACGTCGCCGCGCGGGGACCGGTGATCGAGGAACACGTCCTCGACGCCGATCTGCCGGCAGAACGCGAGGCGGTCGTCAGACAGCGTCCGGGTTCGGAGACCGGTCCTGAGCGGTAGCTGGTCTGTTTCCGTTTTCGGTCGATCCTGCTGCGTGATATCGTGGTCTTGTGTCATGGTAGTGTGTCCTCATTTTGCCGTGTCGTCCGGCGGAACATCGGCGACGATCACTTCGGGAGTCGTCCGGTCAGTCGATGAGTCGATCGATATCGCCGTCCAGTTCGTCGTAGATCGCTTCGGCTCGGTCGGCCGCCTCGGCCGGAAGCGGGCGGATAGGCTCCCGCACCTCACCGCCGTGTAGCCCGGCGAGTTCGAGGCCCTTCTTGACAGCCGGAACGCTGATCGCTCCCGCGAGCACGTTGTTCTGCCCTCTCTCGCCTCTGAGTCGCTGGTACGGGAGACAGATGTCCCTGAGCTCGCGGGCGCGCTCCCAGTCACCCTCGGTGAGCGCGTCGAACAGCTCACGGCCGACCTCAGGTCGGAAGTTGCTCACGCCGGCCGTGAAACCCTCGACGCCTTCGGCCCAGAAGGACACCGCGTACGGCTCCGCGAGCCCGTTGACCCAGATCACGTCGTCGTCGCCGGCGCGGATCGCCTCGCCCAACTTCACCGGGTCCTCCAAGGCGTACTTGACTCCAACCACGCCGTCGACCCGAGAGAGGTCGGCGAGGTATTCGGCCGAGGGGTCGAACCCGCGAACGTACGGGACAAGAGGCGCCTCGGTGGCCGCCGAGAGCTCGCGGTAGTAGTCCAATAACCCCCGTTCGTGGAGGTAGGTGTGGTCCGGCGGCATGATCATCATCGCGTCGGCGCCGACCCGGTCGTACTCCTCGATCAGTTCTAGGGCGTCGGCCGTGCTCCCGCCGACGCCGGCGAGGACGCACGCGTCCGCGGGGACCGCTTTGACCACCGTCTCGACGCTCTCGATCCGCTCCCGCCGTGACAGGGAGTGGTACTCGCTGATGTTCGCGGCCGCCAGGAACGTCCGCATCCCCTCGTCGTAGAGGGTCCGCGCGTTCTCCTCCATCTTCCGGTATTCAATCGCTCGCTGCTTGTCGAAGGGCGTGAGCACTCCGACTGCGACATCTCGCAGCCGCTGTTTAACCTGTGCTGCCGTCGTTGGCATCATGTCACATGATACGCCCATCGTTGTTAAACCCATCGTTGGTGGGTCACAACTGCCGAATCGGTTCGCCGGCGAGTCGCGAGCAGACGATACGGTCAGTAGTTCCGGTACACCGTCTTCGTCGACGTGAAGAAGTCGAGACCGGCGTCACCCTGCTCGCGGTACGTGTTCGTCGAGGAGTTCTTGTACCCGCCGAACGGGACGTGTAGTTCCAGTCCAGTCGTCTTTTCGTTGACCTTCGCGACGCCCGCCTCGACGCGGTCGACGAACTCGTCGGCCTCGGTGAGGTCCTGCGTGACGATACTCGCCGACAGCCCGTACTCGACGTCGTTCGCGACAGCAAGCGCCTCTTCGAAGTCACTCACCTCGATGACCGACAGGACCGGTCCGAAGATCTCCTCCTGTGCGATCCGCATGTCGCTGTCGACGTCGGAGAACACCGCCGGCTCGACGTAGTAGCCGTCGCCGTACTCGCCGCCGGAGAGCCGTTCACCGCCGGTTTCGAGCGTCGCGTCCTCATCTTCCCCCGCTTCGACGTACTCGAGCGTCGATTCGAGCTCGCTCTCGGAGACGTGCGGCCCCATGTCGGGGTCGTCGAGGCCCGGTCCGATCGCGACGCCGTCGGCGTACGCGACCACCGCTTCGACGAACTCGTCGTAGACGTCCTCGTGAACGATCGCGCGGGAGGCCGCGGTACACGACTGCCCCGTCGTCCCGAACGCCCCGACCCCGAGGATCTCCGCGGCCTCGTCGATGTCGGCGCTCGGCATCACGACGGTCGGGTTCTTTCCGCCCATCTCGCACTGGACGCGCTTGAGATCGTTCGCTGCGCTCCGAGCGACGCTGGTCCCCACGGCGGTGCTGCCGGTGAACGAAACGCCGTCGACATCGTCGTGTTCGGTAAGCGGCGTCCCGACGTCGCTTCCTGAACCGGTCACCATGTTCGCGACCCCGTCCGGGAGTCCGGCCTCGTCGAGACACTCGAAGAGAACCGCCGTCATGCCCGGCGCGGCGGAGGCGGGCTTGATGACAGCCGTGTTGCCCGCGGCTAACGCCGGCGCGAGCTTCCACGCCGGAATGGCAATCGGGTAGTTCCACGGGGTGATCAGTGCGACAGTCCCGAGTGGTTCGCGTTTGGTGTACAACTCAGTATTCCGTCCGCTCGCGGACTTGCTGATCCCACCGAGGTCGAGACACTTCTGGGCGTAGTAGGCAAAGATATCGATCGCGCGCTGGACCTCGCCGGCGGCCTCGGAGCGCGTCTTTCCCTCCTCCCGGACGAGTTTCTCAGTTGCTGACTCCTTCCGCGCTTCGAGGCATTCACTCGCGCGTTTCAAGACGTCGCCGCGGTCCGGGCCGGGCGTGTCGGCCCATTCCTCTTGCGCGTCGACCGCGGCCTCAACCGCGGTCTCGACGTCGCCGGGCGCGGAGGCCTGAAACCGATCGGTGATCGACGACGGCTCCGCCGGGTTTCGAACGGCGAACGTCTCGCCCGTCTCGGAAGCCGTCCACTCTCCATCGACGTAGTTCTCGCTAGCTATTGGCATCCACCTCCGAGTCATTGCCGCTGCTACAAATGCTTTGAGAAAGCGGTCGGTCCCATCGCACTCGCGAGGCGCTCGCCCGTGTGCGGTCGTCGCCGTCAATCACCGTGAACGAACGTTACGGGGCAGGGCGCCTCGAGGAGCAGCGTCTGTGACAGGCTTCCGAACACGGCCTTGTCGGTCGGCGTCCGGCGGCTGCCGCCGATAACAAATCGGTCGGCGTCGATGTCCCCGGCGAGTTCGAGGATCGCCTCGCTGGGGTCGCCGACCGCGCCGCGAACTTCGTACTCGACGCCGGCCTCGTCGAGGCGGTCCGTCACCGACTGGACCGTCTCGTGTTCCGAGACGACCTCGTCGACGGAGTGATCACTGTCGGAGTACCGATCGAGCAGGTCGTCGTACTCGGGCTGAGAGAGAGTCTGGGGGTAGTTTCCACCGCTTATCGCTGGTATCGTGGTCACGACGCCGTCGTCCTGCTCCGGGATGGCGTGCGCCACCACGACGGTGGCGTCGGTCGGGGCGGCGATCTCTAAGACGGTGTCGATGAGCCGGTTGAGTCGGTCCTCGTCCGAGTCGCTGACTGGCAGCAATACTGTCTCGATGGTCACGAGAACTACTTCGTTCACCTGTTATAAGTAAATTTATATTTCTGGATGTTGGAATATGGAACAAATGGACGCCTGCGAGAACTCGTCCAGATCGAGTGGAACGTGACGGAGTGTGTGACCGGGTATCGCCGGTCGCGTCCGCGGCTCAGTCGTCAGAGAGCGTTCCGTCCGGCGTCGGCGGCGCAGTGGATCGGCTGACGAACCAGGTCGTCACGAGGGCGCCCGCGACGATGAGCAGGAGGAAGCCGGTGGTTCGGAGCATCCCCACGCGTCCGAACGCGTCGACCAGCGGCATCGGGGCGAACGGTGAGAGGGCGAACCCGCCGTACATCATCATCGTCACGCCGCTGAGCGCCCGTCCACGGACTTCTTCTTGGACGATCGATGCGACCCAGTCGTTCACCGTGGGAAGGAGGAGGCCCATTCCCATCCCGCCGGCGACGATGATGCCGACGAGGACGACCGGGAAGAGCTCCGCGGAGCTGAACAGGAGGAATCCCGCCGCCGCGAAGGTGAATGCGGCCGTGACGAGTGTAATATGCCGAAAGTGCTGTTTGATGCGGCCGTACATCGAGGCCATGACCACGCTGGCGATCATGACGCCCGAGATGATCAGACCGGTCTGGGAGTCGCTCACCGCGTGCGCGTCCTGGAGGAAGTACGGGACCTCAATCATGATGAGGTTGTTCGTCAGCATACCGAATATCACGAGGAAGTAGATCCCAGCGATAACCTTCACAGGCGACTCTCGCACGATCTTCGCCACGGCCTCAAGCCGGCTGATCTCGTCGTCGCGCTGGGACTCCTTGACGTCTGGTTCGGGCAGGAGCCGGAGGATCGGCGGGACGAACAGCAGCGCCCCACCGAAGACGAGGAAGATGTACCGCCAGCCGAGAGTCCCCGCGATGTAGCCCCCGAGGACTGCCGCGACGGCGCCGCCGCCCGCCTGCACGGCACCGTAGTACCCCATGACCGACTCGCGGCGACCGCCCGAGTAGTAGTCGGCGATGAGCGTCGGGACAGTCACCATGAGCGCGCCGACGGCGATGCCGTCGAGAATACGAGTCGCGAGGATCAGGTAGATCGAATCGAGGAAGAACGCGACGCTCGTCCCGGCCCCATAGATGATGACCGCGGCGATCAGAATCGGCTTTCGGGCGTACTTGTCGAGTAGGTAGCCCGTGAGGGGTGCAACGACGATAACGATCCACGCCGACGTCGTGCTGACGAGCTGTGCCAGGGTCTCGGAGTTCGGTACGTGTGAGAATGTCTGTTGAATCGCGGGGATGGTCGGGTTGATCAGCGCGCCAGAAAAAGAAGGGATGATCCCGATCAACACCAGCGTCAGCAGCTTCGACCAATTGAAAGACGCAGAGTAGCTCTCCGACATGCTCACTCACCGTGATTCGTCCTGATCTCTGGGTCAGACACATTCAGCAGTCTCTCCCCTATGGCATGACGTTCCATACTCACATAGTTATATACAAACATTATAAATATCTTTCCTATCTTGGAGGGCACGCGCTGAATCTGTCTCCTCGCTCGGTAGGCGTCGAGCGACACCGCTGAACGGTGATCGACCCCACCTCCGAAGCAGCCGAAACTCAGGTGAGTTCTCCCCGTCGCTCTCGGAGACACATATTGGTCAATAATGTTGAACAGCAGTACTCATCGAGATAACGGATTGTTCTCTGATGGCACAGATACTGGCTGTAAAGATGAGAACACAAACCTGCCGAAAGGTTACGACCGCAGCAGCCCCGTAACCACGCGTTCAACCTCATTGAATCAGTCCACGAGATGGACCCGTACGGGGTTTCGGGGCTAGCGGATCAGAGTGATGTCCGAAAGGACCGCTTCAAGATTCTCGACAACGCTTCGGACGACGCACCGACCGGAGAGTTCGCCGAAATGCGCTGGCTCGACGGAACAATGGTATCACGTCCATCGCCGTTCCGATCCCCGACGGGACCGCCTACTGGGTACATTTCGAACTCGATCGCCGGCCAACCACCGGGCTGACACCGAACGTCTCGAAGACGGACTGCTGTTCGTGCTACAGCGAGCCGCGACCGTGATCGAACTCCAGTCCCGGCGCTACTGACTCGGGTACCATTACAACCGTACTACTGTAATTCATGTCGATCGTCGTTCGATATTGTTGAACGATAGGTCCTCGATGGATCGTCGAGAGGCGGATAGGTTTCTCGGGGTTGTCGGCCGGTAGAGTTATGTTTCTATTTTCTGAATATACATTCAAAACATATTTTATCTGATAATCCAATTTTATCTGAATGTTACTAGAAAACGGTGTCGGGTCAAGTGTATCCTTGGTAAGAACTCTTGAGATCTATACAGCATTAGACGCCGAATTCTCTCTATAACCCATTTAGTGCCGGATATCGATTCGGATCTAGTTCGGTGCATCCGTCGGTGGATCCACTGAATTCGATCTGTAACACCTAGTTCCATTCCATATATAACAGTAATAGTAGTTGTACTTGAAAGTTATAATTTGGAACCTCAACGGATGGAAGACAATTGATCGGAGCGATACCACGAATGCCTCAGTGACCGCCGGAGACGAGGTGGAGCCCGACGATCCCGCAGACGATCACGGAGATGAACAAGAGACGAGCACCGGTTGCCGGTTCATCGAACAGGACGATACCGAGCGAGGCAGTCCCGACGGCACCGATTCCGGTCCACACGGCGTAGGCAGTTCCGATCGGGAGGTCCTGTACCGCCTTCCCCAGCAATACCATGCTGATGACAAGCGCGGCGACGGTTCCCGCCGTCGGTATTGGCTCCGAGAAGCCGTCGGAGTACTCCAATCCGATAGCCCACGCAATCTCAAACAGGCCGGCAACAAAGAGGATAAGCCACGACATCACGCCGATTTCGGTCACCGTGTCGAGAAGCCTTTCGATACTCTCTCTCGCGATTGCGGCACACTCAATATTCTCGCGCTCGTAGCGGTCTATAGTGAGTCAGGGCGTTATTTCGATCTTGTTCGGCGATCCGTTTGCCGTCATGAACACAATCGGCTTAGTTGCGTTCGCACTCGTCGGGTCGTCGAAAGCGATCCGCGAGGAGTTCGACCTGTTCGGAGTCGCAGTCGTCGGGCTAGCGATGGCGTTCGCCGGCGGCACGACCCGCGACCTCCTCGTCGCGCGCGTTCCGCTCGTGCTCCAGTCTCCAATCGAGATCAGTCTAGCGCTCCTCGGGGTCGGCTTAGCAGTTTCGCTGAACGCCCTACTGTCCTCTCCGGAGACACATCCGGTCACTCTTGTCTCAGACGCCATCGGTCTCGCTGCCTTTACCACAGCCGGAGCGATCGTCGCAACTGAAACGGGTCTCTCAGCATTCGGGATCGTTGCGGTTGGAACGATCAACGCCGTCGGTGGCGGAGCGTTTGCAGATATTCTCCTCGATCGGTCCCCGTTCATCCTCTTCGAGGATTTCTACGCGAGTTGTGCTGTCCTCGGCGGTACCGCCTACTGGCTGGTCGAGACTATCGGTGGTGCTGGAGGGACAGCAGCAGTGATATGCGCGGTCGTGACCGTTGGAACCCGATTGGTCGCAGTAATCTATAACTGGGATCTCCCGACAGCACAGAACATCGGGACGCAACGCGACTAATCAGTAACGCAATCGCCACCTCGCGTCCGATGTTACTCCCTCGTCGTTTCTGGAGAATCTATCAGCTGGTCGTGCGGCGTCTCCAGATTGTGGCGAGCAACGCCGATGCGACGACACCGAGGAACGAAAACGCGAGGACGACCGTGAGCACGCCGGGGTCGGAGAATCCGGCGGTCGCGATGAAGAGCGCGACAGCGGCGTTCCGGGCAGCAGTCGTCGTCGCCAGCACTTCGCGCGTGGATCTCGCTGGGCCGCCAAAGACGTATCCAACCGCCAGAGAACCGGCGACGATCACACTCGAAACGAACAGCGCACCCGTTCCGACGAGGGCCGCCATGTCGTCGATGTAGACGGTCAACAGGACGACGATGAGCAGAATAAACGAGTAATTGGAGAGCCGCTGTACCGGTGAGTAGAGTGCATCGGCTGCGGGCGACGATCGGTACGTGACTACGAAGCCGGCAAGCAGGGGGACGAGCTGGACACCAAAAACGAGCCGGCCGATAGCGACCGGATCGACGGAAACGTTTCCGGGGAGCAAGAGTGCCAAGCTTACCGGGATAGTCACGACTGATACGACGGCAAGGATAGCCATGAGACCGCTCGCAAATGCGAGATCGCTGTCGGAAATTTCAGCGAGTTTCGGTCCGAAGGGAGCACCGGGCGACACCGCGAGTAACACCACGCCGGCAGCATAACTGGGCACCATCGGTATGCTATACACAAGCAGGTATGCAAGTGCCGGGATGACGATAAGATTCACTAGCAGTGACTTCGTCATGAGGCGCCGTCTCCCCATTGCCTCCCGTAGCTGCCCGATTGAGAGATCTAACCCCACAGCGAGCATCGTCGAGAGGACAAAAACAGTCGTTGTGAGATTGACAATCGTATCGGTCACGTCCGCTATCATCTATTTGCTACATTCATTGTGTATGACAGTCGTTTTCACTATCTTCGGGTGGACAACAATGACATCTCCCTGTATTTGAGACGATCCCACAGCCGCTAGATAAGCATACGACGGGCATCGACTCCCAAAATCGGGGGCTGGCAGAACTATGGCCAGAGCCCGCGTGCCTCATGAGCATCAGAAATGCGTGAGAGTGCAACGATGTACGCTGCGTCACGCCACGTCACGTCCCGTGCTTCGAACTCCTCGCGGACATCCTGCCAAGCTGTCAGCATCTCCGTCTCGAGTTCGTCGTTGACGCGCTCCAGCGACCACGACCGCCGATTAATATCTTGGAGCCACTCGAAGTAACTCACGGTAACCCCGCCAGCGTTGGCAAGGATATCCGGGACGACCGGGATCTCGCGTTCGGCGAAAATGGCGCTCGCCGTCGTCGTGGTTGGACCATTCGCGCCCTCGATGATGATGTCCGCAGCAATATCGTCGGCGTTGTCCGCCGTCAGCACGTTGCCGATCGCGGCCGGAATCATCAGGTCGACGTCGAGTTCCAGCAGTTCCTCGTTGCTCACAGTTTCGGGCGCCCCGTGGTCCATCACAGCCTCAGGCTCCTCATGGTGAGAGGGGATAGAGTGTGTATCTAGGCCGTTGGCATCGTAGACACCACCGTTGACATCGCTGACGGCGACTACGTTTGCCCCCCAGTCGTCAAGCAGACGGGCAGCGTTTGATCCGACGCTACCGTACCCTTGGATGGCGACGTCAGCTTCCTTGATATCCTTGCCGTAGTAGTCGATCGCCTCCCGAGCGATGATGGCGACGCTTCGCCCCGGCGCCCCATCACGTCCCTTGCTGCCGCCGACGATTGGCGGTTTCCCCGTGACGACGCCGGGGATGGTTTCGCCCTCCTGCATCGAGTAGGCGTCCATCAGCCACGCCATCGTCTGCGGGTCCGTCCCCATGTCGGGCGCGGGGATGTCTTTGGTCGGGCCGATGACTGCTCGAATTTCGTCGGTGAACCGCCGGGTCAGTTGCTCTTTCTCGTCGTCGGTCAGATCCTTGGGATTTACCGCGATACCGCCTTTCGCGCCGCCAAACGGGATGTCCATCACCGCGCACTTCCAAGTCATCCACATCCCGAGCCCGACACACTCCTCTCGCGTGACTTCCGGGTGGTAGCGGAGGCCGCCCTTGTACGGGCCGCGGACGCTGTCATGTTGGGCCCGGTACCCGGTGTAGACCTCGACGTCGCCATTCTCACGCTCTATTGGGACAGTGACTTCGTGGACTTTCTTGGGGTGTTTGAGGCGTTCGACAATGTTCTGATCGATATCGAGGTGATCAGCTGCGTGCTGGAGTTGCCGGCGTGCGGTCTCCAAGGCTGATTCCTCCTCGGTCGGTTCTTCCGATGTCTCGTCGGTCGCTGTTGATGCCGAAGCCATTGTTATTCGATCGGTACGCGTCGATTCCGCATCTCACCGGCACAGTCCGGACACGAACCAGGGTTGTCTTCTGCAACGACGACGTTCCCGCATTCGAAACACTCGTAGGCCGATTCCTCACCTAGGGTCTGATCGACATCTCTCATTGGTAATTGAGAGTCCCAGCAGTGTGGTGCGGGGTACTCTACTTCCCCATAATGAGGATAGCAGGGAATAGTTAGTAGTTGAATACCCAATCTAACATTGCCAGCAACATTTACTATACAACCATCTGCGCGATTTGAAAGAATCCTAGACGCGCAGGAATTTTCAGGGAGAATCAAGGAGAAAGCCTCGCGCTTCAGCGCGGGGATGAATCCGACAACTCCTCCACATTCTACTGCCTGATAACACGGCGGGATATTCCACGCTGTGCCAATATCCACACCATTAACTAGGAATACTGTCATAGGTTACGTATGGCAAAACAGGTCGTCACGCGCACCTATACTGCTTCCATTCGGAATCAGTCACAGGTGTCGGACGATCTTGACGCCCTCGGGTTCGCAGCCTCGAAACTCTGGAACATCGGACGGTGGACATGCAGCCGGATTTGGGACGAAATCGGTCACATTCCAAACCACACTGAACTCACCGCCTACCTGAAGTCACACGAACGCTATGATGACCTGCATTCTCAGTCAAGTCAGCGAGTCCTTCAAGAACTCGCTGAGGCGTTCAACGGCTGGTACGGAAAGCGGCGCAACGGAGACACGAGAGCCAACCCGCCCGGCTACCGCAAGCACAACGACGATCACCCGCGCTCGACGGTCACGTTCAAAGCCGCCGGCTTCAAACTCGACACCCAGTACAACCGCGTCCGACTCTCTCAAGGGTCGAACCTCAAGGAGTATTGGTCCGACTTCATCCTCTGTGCATTCCAAACCCGGCCCGACGTTGACCTCTCCGCTGTGGAGAACGTCCAACAAGTGAAGGCGGTTTGGACAGGCGATGAGTGGAAACTTCGCTTCGTCTGTAAGGTGGAAGTTGACGTGTCTGAGTCATCCGGTGAGCAGACTGTCGGCATCGATCTCGGTATCAACAACTTTGCTGCACTCGCCTACGAAGACGATCACAGCGAGCTGTACCCGTTGAACTGCCTGAAGCAGGACGACTACTACTTCAGCAAGCGACTCGCTCGGTGTGACGACTCGAACTCCGAGCAAGCCACGCGGCTAAATCAGAAGAAATCGGGGCGGCGCACGCACTACCTCCACACACTCTCGAAACACATCGTTCAGCGGTGTGTCGAGGAGAATGTGGCGACGATTGTGGTCGGCGATCTCTCCGGCATCCGTGAGGACGACGAGACCGATGCGTCGAAGGACTGGGGTACACACGGGAATCTTGACTTGCACTCGTGGGCGTTCGACCGCTTCACGGAGCTGCTCACTTATAAGGCCGAGATGGAAGGCATCACGGTTGAGAAGGTGTCTGAGCGCGACACGTCGAAGTCGTGTTCGTGCTGTGGTCGCAAGCGGAAGGCGAATCGTGTCGAGCGCGGGTTGTACGTGTGCGACAATTGCGGGACGACGGCGAACGCGGACGTGAACGGAGCCGAGAACATTCGACAGAAAGTATCTCCGAGTTCACCGAATCTCTCGGTGAATAGGAGTAACGGCTGGTTGGCACAGCCATCGACGTTCCGGTTTGACAAGGAAACTGGCGCGTTCGCGCCTCAAGAACAGGTCACGTCGTAAACCACAATATCCCACCCCAACGGCGCGGTGCCGTGGGAATCCTCGCGCTTCAGCGCGGGGAGGATGTCAATCAGTGTGGTGAGCCCCTACCGGCATGTGGTCGTCGACGAGTGCCGCGAACAGTTTTCGCTGTGCGGTTCTAATGTGCTGATAGAACGCTTGCGGCGAGATGTCCAGCGAGCCTGCAACAACTTCACCGTCCGCTTTACGCGGTGATTCGAAGAACCCGCTGTAGTACGCCGTCTCGAGAACTTCGAGCTGTCTGTCCGTCAGGCGATCGAGGACGGACGCGTAGAACCCATGTTCGGAGGCCTGCTCGCGGGTCTGCTTCGACACGAGGCCAATATCACCGAACCGATCAGCGAGGAACTGGGTTACGTGTCGGACTTCGATACTCGCCGGCAGATCGACGACCAGCGTTGTACCCGCCGCCGTTGCTGTCGCACTCCGAAGGACGGCTCCGTGATCAGCGAGCTCCGTCGCGATGAATGGCTCGGACAGCCGGAGTCGCACCACACCGCCAGTGTCGCCGCCGCGAATCCGCTGGACGTCCTCGACAACCGTGAGGTCGTCCGTTGCGTCGACAACGACATCGACCGGTGCGTCATCCACGGTGACGAACACGTAGTTCCCGGTGGCAGTCTGCTGGACACCACCCTCGTAGGTCAACGTACAGTCAGCGATACCCGCCAACTGCGTAAGTACGAACGACGGATCGTCGACCTCGCACTCGACGCGAGTCAACGAAGTTGTGAGCAGCGCACGCTTGCGTTCAGTCGCGCTGATCGCGGCAGCAATTGTCTCCCCGAGTTCCGAAAGGACCGACTGAATCGTTTCGTCGAACGAGTCGGGTGTCTCCGTGTACACGGTCATGACGCCGTACGAAAGGTCGTTATACACCAGTGGAACACTCAAGACAGAAAGGAAGTCGCGAGAGATTGCGTCCTTGCGCCACGGGGCCGCATGGAGATCAGCCGCGACGTTCGAGACATGCGTCACTTCGCCTGTTGTCGGCGTTCGACCAGCCGGCTCAACTGCCTCTCCGGAGGCAGGGAACGATTGGGTATCCAGGTAGCCCTGATCGGTTCCAGCCCACGCCTGCGGCGTCACTGCCTCCCCCGCATCGTCGAGTGTGCCGATCCACGCGAACTGGAAGCGGTCGTCGGCGGTGAGGTGTTTACAGACAGTGTGATCGATCTCCTCGCGAGTCTCGGCTTCCACGAGCGCCTGGTCGATCTCACGGATGGTCTCATTAATTCGGTTGAGCGTAGTGAGCTGGTCGTTCTGGCGTTGGAGTTCGCGGTCCTGTTCACGGAGCTTGGACTCTCGGCTGATGCGGTCGAGGGCCGCCTCTGCGGTCGCCGCCAGCAGGTCGGCAAGCTCTCGAGTGACATCGTCGAAAACGCCGACATCCGTCGACCCAGCCAGGTACACGCCGTGGTTCCCAAGCGGAATGTAGGCGGCACTCCGGATGTCAGTCGCCGGATTAGTGAGACGGTCTGCGTCGTGGACGTCGTCGAAGAACAAGGCCTCGTTTTCGACGAAACTGTGGCTGGTGAGGTCGCTCCCGTCGGCGTGGACATCCGGGAGGGGGCCGTAGGCGTCTCGCAGCGCCTGCGAGTGAGCCACCGGTTGGAGATGGTTGTCATCAGCATCGAAGAGGTAGACGGCGCTGGCATCAAGCCCGAGGACGCCCGGTGTGTCGTCGACGACGTGCTGAGCGATTTCCTGGTGGGTTTCGGCGTACAGAAAATCCCGAGCGGTCTCTTGGAGCGTTGCCAGCGCCTGTTCCCGTTGTTTCCGCTTCGTGATGTCCCGACAACTGTACAGGAGCGTACCGTCTTGGATGGAGACCTCTCGGACGTTCACCAGCAGGGTGTGTTCGCGGCCGGCTTTGTCCGTCGCCGTCGTCTCGATGTTCTTCAGGACGCCCGTCTCATCCAGTTCTTCACAGTCGAAAAGATCCTCTCCGAGGAGGTCCTCGATCGTGCCTAACTCCCGGATCTCGTCAGCGGTGTATCCGAAGATGAAGTGGACGTTCGGGCAGACATACGTGTACTCGCCGTCCTCGTCGGTCATAAGGACAGTGTCAGTCATGTTGTTGAGCGTAACGCGATGCAGTTCCTCCGACTGCCGCAGCTCCCGTTCGAGATCGACACGGTCGGTGATGTCGACGCTGTCGACGATGATAGAGACGAGGTCGCCGCGTTCGTCGGTGACCGGCTGGACGGAGAGTTCCAACATCACCTCACTACTCTGTGCCTTCTGCGTGACGACAGCGTGGCCGAACCCGCCGCGTTTCGCAGTCTCGATGAGCCGGCGGATGTCGTCGCTGGTCTGCGTGTCACTCGGCCACCACGGGAGTGTCCAGAAGGGGTCACCGACGACTGCGTCAGCGTCGATGTCGATCATATCGCGAGCAGCCTGGTTAACCCGTGTGAGCGTGCCGTCCGGATCAAGCACCCACGTCGCCGATCTGGTATCGTGGAAGATAGAGTCGAACTGCCGTGCGCGCTCGCGCTGTGTCGCCGATCGCTGGGCGTCTCGGAGGGCCTGTTCGGTCCGCCGGACCACATCGGAAACGGTTTCATCGAGCGGATCGGTAACGGCGATGTAGTCGGTGACGCCCGCTTCGATAGCCTCGCTAGCGATAGCTTCGCTTCCATCTGCTGTCCCTACTATTATCGGAAGCGTTGTCGTGATATCGCGAATTTGGTGAATGAGATCAATACCGGTCGTCTCAGGAAGGCTGTAATTTGTGACGAGGCAGTCAACGGAAGTCTGTTTGAGAGTCTCTTGCGCTGCCTCTGCTGTCGAAACTGTGTGAACAGTTGCATCAAACTCTGTATCGAGCCGATCAGTGTACGCGGCTATCCACGCCGTGTCGCCGGCAACAACGATGGTTGACGCCTCAAGGATACTCTTAGATTGGGAACTCATATGTAGAGTGGTAGACACCAATCACGAACCACGGATATCCACCTTGTGTTGATATCACTAAGTATGCGCTACACAGCCAAAACAGCTCTTATTTAATACTCAACTATGTCCATAATACTATATTTTTAATTAAATCCTCAGGAGTTCACTCGACTAGGTGACCTCCGGGAGGTAAACGCAGAACTACTACTTCTCAAACTGTTTCAGCAACGCCGACGCAGAAACCGCAAACGAGTGGCTCAGATCCTTCTCTCCGCATATAATCTGTGTATCTGAACACTCCCTGACGATGGTAATCAGTCGATCTGTTCGACGTAGGCGTACTCATCGGGGAGGGCGGCAGCGTCCTCCGGGAGGAGGGCGGCGACGAGGAAGTCGGCGTGCGTCCGGAAGTAGTCGACGACGCGAGCGATCCGATTGGAGTCGATCGCTTCGAGCGAGTCGAGCAGGATGAACGGGACTGTCTCGTGGACATCGTGGACGAGATACCCCGCGAGTGCGAACACGAGCCCCGTCACCTCCCGTTCGCTCTCAGAGAGGTGATCGACCGTGTCTTCGTAGGCGGTCCCGTCGGGCGACGAGCGGACGATGTGGAGATCGAACCGAGTCCGCGTGACCTTGCGGCGGCCCTCCCGGACTTCGGTCTCCCGGCGCTCGATCCAGATCCGGTCGAGGTTCTCGTACTCCAAGATGTCGAGGACCGTCTCCATGTGCTCGTTGAACTCCTCAACCGCGTTCTCCTCGATGCGGTCGACGCGCGTCCGCAGCTCTGTCAGCCGGTCGGCGAGCTCCTCGCGTTCGGCCTTCAGGTCCTCGCGGCGCTCGATCGCGGCCTCTCGCTCGTCGATCTCCTCGTCGATCTCGTCGATCTCGTCTTCAAGACGCTCGATTCGGAGCTCGATCCCGTTCGCCTCGCGGTGAAGCTCTAACGCCTCGTCATAGCCGTCGGCGTCTATCGACTCGGCCTCCTCCTCCAGCTCCTCGATCTCCTCGCGTTTCGACTCGATCTGCTCCCCAAGGTCCGCGATCCGCGACTCGGTTGACTCGATCTCCGTCTCGACCGCGTCGAGCCGTTCCTCAGTGCGTTCGATCTCGCGGTGGGCTTGCTTGATCGATGACTGCCGGTCGGTGAGCTCCTGGATCTCCGCGCGGAGCTCGTTGCGCTCGTCGAGCTTGTCAGACCGGAGCTCACGGAGCCGATCGAGGGTCGCCTCGAGCTGGTCGATCTTGACTTCGGACCCGCACGTCCAACAGACCGTCTGGTCACCCGCGGTCAGTGCGTCGGTCGGGTCGTCACCCGGTGTGCCCTCGTCGATGTCGATCCCGGAGCCCTCCACCATGTCCTCGTTGAACCCGATGACGCTTCCGAGCTCGTTGACCTCGTCGTCGAGCGAGCGTTTCCGGCGGCGCAGCTCGTCGATGCGCCCGGCGAGTCGGTCCGCGTTCTCGTCGGGCTCCTCCGCCTCTTCGACGGTCTCCCGGAGCTCCTCGCGCTCCGCCTTCAGCTCCGAGAGCGTCGAGCGCTCCGTTTCGAGGTCGAACTCGAGGTCGTCGAGGTCGGAGCGAGCATCCCGGACCCGCTGGAACGCCTCTTCCATCTCCTCTTTGCGCGTCCGGCTCTCCTCGACGCCGGCCTCAAGCTCGTCGAGCTCCTCCCGGACTGACTCCAGTTCTTCTTGGGCTTCCTCCAGCTCCTCGAGTTTCTCGCGGCGGTCAGCTTCGAGGTCAGGGAGGTCGCGTTCGAGGCTGTCAAGTTTCTCGATCTCGGATTCCAGCTCGTCGCGTTCGCGCTTGCATTCGCGGATCTCCGCGTCGATCGCGTCCGTGTCGATCGGGCGCATGATGATCTCGCGGAGGTCGTCGCCGCGGGCCACCGCCCGGCGCGCCTCGTTGTTCTCCAGCAGGAACGCGAACAGGTCGGCCAGCTCCGGATCGTCGAGGTAGGGGTCGCCGCCAAACGCGACGGTGTCGCCGTGGCGCTGTAGCGTCCGCGTGTACGTCTCGTCGTCGATTTCGAGGGTCACGTCGCCTTCCTCGGCATCGCCCTTCAGCGAGCTCTGGCGGCTGCCGAGTCCGGCCATCAGCGCCTGCAGGAAGGAGGTCCGATTCGTCGCGTTTCGCCCGGTCAAAATCGAGACGCCGTCGGAGAGTGTCACCGACGCCTCGTCGATGCCACCGATGTTCCGGACATCGACACGGACCGCGGGTTTCGAGATCTGAGCCATCGATATGGTCGAAAAACGGCAGTCGCGGTGTTAAATCTGCGGTTCTGATGGAGTGAACACCTGCTACATCTCATCAGAGAAATCCCGTCAGCCACGGGAGAGTGGCGTGACTCGCTATAGACATCAGTTAGCGTGATCGATGTACTGGTCTTCTCACTCTACGGCTCGACCCGAGACCCGACTTACTCATCAGTGGCTTCGGATTTGTCTCCACAGCCGCAGCCACCTTGACGAATTAGTTCTCCTACCGGCAAATCTGCGCCACAGTAGGGGCAGACAGCACGCACGTCGACAAGTACATCGTACCCATCGTCATCCAGTTCGTCTGCGTTTGCCAGCGAGGAGATAGCGGTCTCAGCGACGGCTGACACGCGACCCTCCAGTTTCTCGATAGTCTCGATCTTCCGCTCTGCCATGTCGTCGCTCGGCCCGGGGAAGTTTGCCTCACGCTCCTCAGTGAGGTACGTGTGGATAGCTTGGTGGGTAACGAAATCTCCGGTCAGCTCATCGACGTCGATTTCCTCACGCTCAAGGTGGCGGCGTACTCGCATCTTTGACGATCTAGATTCGCTCTGGAGAGCGTCATACGTGCTTGAAACGTTCACACTAACCGATGAGACGTTCGCCTCGCGAAGAGCCGCTTCTAGCACCGCCTCATTGAATTCGTCGGCGAGGTTCCGCAGACTCGTTCGCTCGCCCGACTTACCTGTCCACGCCGTCTCCAAGTTTGCGCCCATGCCGTCGAGATCATACTTCCGAATCACTCGGGCAACCTTCGTGTTCGTGTCACTCGTTTTAGCGGTCATATCAAGAGTTCGACCTCGGAGGTAACAAAAACACCGGTTTGGTGGCTGTTGCACACCAAATACAACATCAAGATTTACTGAATACACTCATAGGAAGCGGATTGTTGGTCGCAGTAGTGAACCACGCTCCGGGGTAGTAGAATCCGTGATTCGCCTACCGATACGCCCCAATCCGCCTCCAAGTTGGCCCCTCACTATCCCATTTCTACATGGCTCTTGGTAGGCTCAACCAGTAGAAGCTACTGTAGACGACTATCACAAGTGCGAAGGTCCGAAGCGTGTCTGGCTCAACTAGATCGAAGCGAACAACGAGGTCGGAACCGCCCGATCCAGCTATCCAGTCGTGTGCCCGCACCAGTCGTACGTTCACGCCGGTTGCTCTCTATTCTAATCTGGTTGCGCAAAAACAAGAGACGTGCCACAATACTGCCAGTAAGCGAAGGTTTGTTCATACGGACTGACCCTGTGTGCGCATGGGCGTTAGTAGTGGGATTTCGCGGGCGGCACAGGTTGCAACTAAGTACTTTGTTGTCTGGGTGATCGCGGCGGCTGGCCTCGCACTTACCTACCCGAATACGTTTGTCCCAGTACTAGACTACGTCAACCCCCTGCTCGGCATCATTATGCTCGGGATGGGACTGACTCTTCAGCCAGAGGACTTCCAGCGACTCGTTAAGCGTCCCATTGATGTCGGTATCGGTGCGGTCACGCAGTGGCTCGTGATGCCGCTGGCAGCGTACGGACTCTACCTTCTTTTCGACCTGCCGGACGCAATCGGCGTTGGGCTTATTCTCGTTGGCGCAGCGCCCGGTGGCACCGCGTCGAACGTGATGACCTATCTCGGTCGCGGCGATGTTGCACTCTCCGTTGCTATCACGACAGTGACGACGCTCGCGGCACCCATTGTGATGCCCGCGTGGACGCTGTTCATCCTTGGAGAGGCTATTGATGTGACGTTCATAGAGATGTTCACCAGCATCGTCCAGATCGTTATCATCCCGGTCGTGCTTGGATTCGGGATTCGGTACGTTCTTGACCGCTACTCACCGACGGCTGCGGAGATCGGTGTCGATATCTTCCCCGTGATCAGCGTTGTCGCTATCGTTGCTATCGTCGCGGGCGTGGTGGGCGCGAACATCGACAACATTCTCACCGCAGGTGCGCTTGTGCTGGCCGCAGTTGTCCTTCATAATGGCATCGGCCTTGGCGCGGGCTACGGCGTTGGTACCGCTTTCGGTATGTCCAAAGACCGTGTGCGGACAACCACGTTTGAGGTCGGTTTACAGAACAGTGGGCTCGCGGTCGCGCTCGCAGCGTCACTGTTTGACCCAGCGGCTGCGCTCATCCCTGCTCTGTTCAGTGTCTGGCACAACGTCACTGGCCCTGCGCTAGCGAGCTACTTTACATGGAGCGACGACCGGCTCACCAGCGGATCCGTAACGGCGGACTGACTACTGCTGACTGAGCTGTTAATATAGGGTGTTCTCTACGTGTAGCTAAACAAGCGTTAGGAAATCGAGCGGGCAAGCCCGACTCGGGTAGGCTTGCCCGCGAGGCTCACATCGTCGCGCACTGTATCCGGAAGGAAGAGGGCCACAGCTACGCCGAACTCGTAGATCGGCTCAGCCTCATGCCGGAAGTGTGTGACCGACTTGGGATCAGCTCGGATGCTCCGCCCGATCCAACCACGTTCTACCACTCGTTCGACCGATACGAGATGTACATCTGGCGGGCGTTGCTGCGCGTTTCAGCGCAGCAAAACCCGCAGTCTGGCCACGTTTCGCTCGACAGCACGTTCTTCGAGCGATTCCACGCTTCACAGTACTATTACCAGCGGAGGGGACAAACGGTGAAGACGGTGAAAGCAACGACATTAACCGATACGGAGTCGCTGGCGGTGTTGGACGTTCACTGCTGTATCGGGCGTGAGCACGACACAAAGGCTGGCCCGCGGGTCGTCCGCCGGAACGCGGACGACCTGCGGGCCGTTGCTGCCGACAATGGTTTTCAGGACTGGTACTCCGAATACGAGATCGCCGCATTAGACGTTGAGTACCTCGTTTACTACCGTGGATCAACTCCGAAAGCAGTCGCCAACAACGCGCTCATCCAAGCAAAAGGCTACTCATAGCGATGGATGTCAGGAACCTCCTACTCAACGATCAAGCGAACGCAGGACTCCCCCCTGCGTTCGCAGTTCTGGTACCGATAGTTCCGTGAGATCATCCTCTCGTTCGCGCTCAACAACCTCAAGAAACTCGTCAAAACACTATGATCCCGCTCACGTACCGCATTTTCAATAGAGCAGAACTCAAGGTATTCAAACAGCGGTACTGTTTCGGTAGCCGCCGCATTCAAGAAGTCGTCTACCGAAGCCACATTTTGCAGGGTTGCGCTGGTGTTGGACACACTTTCCGCACCCTGCCGCTTCGTACGTGATGCCTTCTATGACACGCTCCTCGAAGCAAAATCCCCAAAGACACACCGCCTCTCTACATATCGTGACGGTTCTCGCCGGCTAACCCGGAATGAAACAGCCCTGAATCAACACGGACTTCCTACTTCAGCGGCCAGTGCTGTACACTGATGGATCGTGATTCGTGGGTTTCGAACGTGGGATTCGTACTTGCGGCCATTGGCAGTGCGGCCGGCTTAGGGAACATCTGGCGGTTCCCGTGGTTGACTGCTGACAACGGCGGCAGCGCCTTCCTCGTGATGTACTTGCTGCTCGTGGTTGGGATTGGCGTCCCCGGGTTACTCGCTGAACTCGTGCTCGGGCGACGCGGCCGCCAAACACCAGTCGGTGCGCTCCGCTCGCTCATCGGCTCTCGATGGGGCACACCACTGGGCGCATTCAACGTCGTTACAACCGTCGTGATGCTGTCGTTTTACTCAGTGGTCGGCGGCTGGGTCCTCAGGTATACACTACTGTCACCGTCGGGTGCGTACTTCGCGCAGCCACAGCAGTACTTCCGCCACGCCAGCCATGGTCTCCCGGCCGTAGGGTTTCACTTGCTGTTTCTCGCGATCATCGGCATAATCGTCTATTTCGGCGTGAGCCGCGGTATCGAACGCGTCTCGAAAATTATGCTTCCCGCGGTCGTCGTGTTGCTCGGTGGCCTCGCCGTATGGACAGCCACCCAACCCAACACCGCCGCTGGCTACGCGTTCTACCTCGACTTCGATGGCGACTACCTTGCGGCACACTTCTTCGACATCCTCGGCCCTGCAGCCGGACAGGCGTTGTTCACGCTCTCGTTAGGCGCCGGCGCGATGCTCACGTACGCCTCGTACCTCGACGACGACGTCTCCCTCCCGCGTGACACGCTCGCGATCGCGATTTCGAATACGATGATCGGGGTGCTCGCCGGGCTCGTCGTGCTCCCGTTGTTGATCTCCCAGGGGATCGGCCCGGGTCGAGGCGGCCCCGGCGCGCTGTTCGTCGCGCTCGCAGCCGCGTTCAGCTCCCTGCCTGGCGGCACCCTCGTTGCAACTGTCTTTTTCCTCACCGTCCTGCTGGCGGCTATAACGAGCGGTATCAATCTGCTCGAAACCCCCGTTGCGACACTCGTCGACAACTACGGTATGTCACGGCGGCTGTCAACGCTGCTCGTAACACTATTGATTGCAGTGACTGGCAGCGGGCTGGCGCTAGCCGGACCGGCATTCCGGTTCGTCTCCGGACCAGTCGTCGATGTGATGCTGACGGTGGGCCTGTTCGCGTTCCTCGCGATCGTCGGCTGGGTACTCCGCGACGACGCAGTTACAGAATTTCGAACTGGCGCCGGCCGCCTCCGTGGGTTAGCTACGCCATGGGTGCTGGCCGTTGGCTGGGTGCTACCCGTCGTCGTCATGTTCTCCCTAACAACCACGCTGACCTCGATTGCGAGCCTCTCGGTACCGACCAGCACACGAGTTATCATCGCCATGGTCACAACGCTTGCATGCCGGGCCGCCGTCACCCGAACGACACACTAGATTGACCATCTGTCTTTAGTTAAGCCTCACACCTCGGTTGTGTAGCGGCAGCGAGTGTCTCTTGTAAGATCGGTCGTTGCTTGTGGATCTTTTGAGCGTCTTCGATCAACCGTTCGAGCAGCAGCGGTGGTGAGTAGCCGAGGTACTCACCGAGTTCGTGGAGAATGAGCTGGGCGTGCGACCGGAAGGTCGCCGCCCAGCGCTCTGTCGGAAAGACAACCTCATCATCCGCCTGCTCAGTGACGAGACCCAACAGATCACGGCTTACAAGCAGCGAAAGCAACGCTGCGTACAGTAAGATCTTCACCACGTGTTCGTCACTCGTGTCGAACTCATCAAGTTCATACTGCGTCTTCAGCTCGCGGAACAGCAACTCAACTCCCCACCGACAGCGGTAGATCTCCGCCAAATCTGCCGGAAAGAACTCCTCTCTCGCCAAATTCGTCATGTACAGGTGGTAGTCGTCGGCGTCCTCGTCGCGGACGCCGACGACGCGAAATTGCTTCGTATCCAGCGATCGTGTCCCGTTGTACGGCCCTCGTTTGAACTCTACTTCCACCTCTACATCGATATACTTCCGGTCGAGGTCGTCGAGAACAGCTCGAAGCTTCTTGCCCTCTAAGGGAATGGCGCGGCCGCGCCATTCCCGTAATTCTGCCGTAATCACCGGATTCGCGTTCTGCTTCAGCCGACTCACGAAGTAACCGTCGTTCTCGTCGATCAGCGCAAACCGGCGGTACTTGAAATAGGCGAGATCGAACAACACGAGGCGGTTCTCAAGCCACGGCCCTGTTTTGAACAGGGTGCTGTCATGCGTTTTCTCGTTAGCAGTATCGAGTCGTTCAATCGTCTGCTCTGTGGCATTGTGGAGCAGGTGGAGCTTCGCTCCAGCCTGCTCCTCGTGGCGAGCTTCGAACTGATCTGAGAGAAATTCGTGTAACCGCAACACCGTTCCATCAGCGATAATCACGTCTCTAAACCGGTCGATATCAGCGTCAACAGCGTTAGGAACAGCGACCTCGTCGAGACCGCGCTCGACGAGGTCGCGGAGGTACTCCGCAAGCGTCGGAGTCAACCGCTGATAGAATCCGCCCGGAGAGATCGTCTCATCGGCAGTTGAGTTGTAACAGCGTCTGAACCCGGTGAGTGTTCGGCTTTCGCCTGCGGCGAAGCCGAACACGAATGCCCAGACGAAGGCTGGGATCTGAAGCTTACGGTCACGTTCAACCACGCCGAGTTCCTCGGCGTGCTCTTCGAGGAACTCAGAGGGAAACAGTGTATGAGCCGACGCATAATTCGAGATGGGGAGCCGTCGTCGTATACAGACTCGGCTTCCTCATTCCTTCCAAGAGATGCCTCGATAAGCCGCCGCTGTCACGCGGTTTCTCGCTTAACTAAAGACGGATGGGCGTTTTCGCTTCCGTTCAATCGACATTGCGGACCAATACCTTATGTAGAATCCCGACGAATATGGAACGGTGAATGTTACATAAGACAGTGGGCACCGCTGACCAGTGACTCTGGAGTCTCCCGTCATGATCGACATCGACCGTGGCCTGTCTATCCGTCTCGTCACGTCCCCAACTGTATGGCGGCACGTCTCATTCAGGGCTGAAATCAGCTTTCAAGAACCCTGTTCACCCTGTGAGTCTTTCGGAGACAGATTTATAATGATCGAATATGTAGATTTCAATAGGTGCTATGTATGACCACACCAAGCTATGCGGGGGCAGAGTCGCACCACCATCCAGATCGCGACATTGAGACGGGTGAAACTGCAGTCTGGCCACTCCTTGAGTGCCTCGGTGGGAGTGTGGGAGCCGGAATTATCTTTCTCCTCTCACTCCCGGTGTTAGCCGATGTCATGAGTCCGCTTGGAGCCCTATCTCCAACTGGTCTCCTCATCCTGTTTCTGTTCGCATGGCTGTTCTTGTGGCTGCTCATCGCTGTGACTCGCCAACGAGTGACCGACTGAGCGGTCACAGAACAGTGTATACACCACCCTCAGTCGAACACGTTGACAAAGTCCTGAAGAATATCTTCCAACGATCTCCCATCAGCACGAGAGGGAATCGGACCCTCCCAGCATTCGATCTCGAGTGATTGGGCAGTCGATAGCGGATGCGGATCCGTTGTCACATTGAAAATTGCCGTCTGATAGATAGCAAGGACTCGGTGATCATGGACACTGACGTGATCGATGCCAGCCCTATTCAGGACTGCTGAAATATCCGTAGGACCAGAAAGAGATACCGAGACAGTTGGGGAATCTGAGTCACCCATAGCTTCAATTCTCACATCAAACTGATAAACCATCCGTGCTTGAGAGCCTCAAGCTACTCGCGTTGATCACTAGACAAACACCTGCGTTCGCTCTGCCGTGTGCTTGCTGACGACCTCGCCGACACGCTCACCATCAAGGATCGCTTGCTATAACCCGGTCTTTGAGCCCTTGGAGGTGGCTTGAAGAATTCTATTCTTTAGTCTCCATTTCGTCTTGAACTACTTCTCGAATCTCCGCTTCGGAGAGTCCTGCCTCGTTACGAGCAGAGGCAACCTCTTCGTTGAGTTTGCTCAACAGGTCGTAGAGATGGTCGATCTGATCTTCAAGCTCGGTATAGCCGGTGCTGTCTATCTCCTCTGGTGAGATTGCCGCCATATCAACATTTGTCTCAGTCCCAACTGTAAGAAACACCGCATCAATAGACTGTGGTTGTAATCCCCGGAGATCGGGGAACTTGTCACCAGTACCCTGACTCAGCCCGCAGTCGACAAGATATCGACCGTGTTCAGTGTCGACCTGATAGCAACTTCGACCAACTTCCCGATCACCGCCACGCGGGGTAATAACTAGTGGCGTCTCTGGGCTAGGCTCTATGTCCGCATGTTCAAGCGGATCAAATGTCTCGTCAGTATCCTTAGGGAGCCATGGGTGAGCTGTATCCGGCATTAGCATAGATGCGACTCCCTGAGTAAAAATAGGGTCTGGTCGCTTTCTGAGATGGGTACTTGGCTTTGTACACCGTCAGTAATTACGAACATCTTGGGCAGATCGATCTTACCCAACAGATACATCAATTGAATCAATTGATGAACGGTGTCATAGAACAGTTTACGCACCAGAGAGTTGAGTAAACAGTACGGGTTACTGAGCCCATCTAACCCGCTCGTTACGCCATTTCGAGTGACCAGTACCAAGTGCGTCAGAACTGGTGGTTAGCCTGTCAGTTCAGTATAGAGGTACAGAGTAACGACGGCAACGACGAGTTCTGCCACTTTGGCGACGACGGCCATTGGATTGAGTTCGCCCTGCATATAGAAGGCATCAAGGCTGGCTCCTTGGAAGACAAATAAGGCAAGAATCGTGACCACTGCATACCCTGTAGCGACAAGATACAGTTCTCTCTGCCAGTAGCGACTCAGATAGAGTCCGATCCCGCCAAGAAACCCAAGCCCATTTAGAATAAACAGGGCCCCCAACAGTTGATTAAACCCGAGTACCCCACGACCGAGGACGAGGTGGATCCCCCCGGTGACGATCGCTGCAAGGATTGCAACGTATCCGAGTGGATGGGACGGCAACGTGATGAACGAGCCGTCGGAAGTCTGCGCTGTCATAATCTCTCTGTTCCCAGCAATCGTAATTAAAGTATGGATGACAGAAGTTGACCATACGGAGACAGTGCGAGAGCTATTCGATGGGACTCTCAACCATATTCCCAACTACTGGTATGAGAGATATTCCGCCAAATTAGGTAGGAGTCTGAGGGTGTCATAGAACTCTTGTCACGGTGTTTATTTTCCTGATATCAGGACCGAATCAGCCGTGTGAACTTACATGCGAATTGACCGCTGCGAGTCCTACCAGTTTCAGATGATGTTCAGAGCGCCGTGCAAGATGTAGGGTACGAGTCTTACACGGCGGTTTGATTGAACAGCAAGCAAAGAGTATCTATCAATACAAAGTCCTAGACAACACCACTCGCGTTTCCCCTAACGTAGATTCCTCAAAACGTATACGTCTAACCCCTTGAATGCGTACGTATGACTTCAGAGGAGTGGCGTTCTACGAATGTACTCGTAGTCACGGCAGACCGCGACTTTGCTGCGGCCTGCGAACGGTCCTTTCCCAACTATGGTGATTTTACCGTCCACACTGCCAGTACTGTCGGAGCGGCAATCGACGTTCTTGGTTCAGATACGCGCATCGAATGTATCGTCAGTGATCACAATATTCCGGACACAGATGGAATCGCCTTTCTTGAGGCGGTGCGCGCGCAAGCACCGATACTGCCGTTCATCCTGTTCACGACCGAAGGCAGCGAGACTGTCGCTAGCCGGGCAATTTCAGCAGACGTGACCGAGTATCTCATTAAAGACGCCCACACCGATCAGTGGGACCAGGTGGCGTCACTGATCGAGAACGCCGTCGCATACTATCGCAACCGTGAAAATATCGTCAATACGGACACTCGGGCCCGCGAACTTCTAGATGCGGCAGACGATATGATTGGCGTCGTCCGTGACGGTCAATTCACGTATCTCAACAAAACAGGGTTCGATTATTTGGGGATCGACAGTCAGGTGACCGCGCTCAGCGTCTCTATAGATGAAGTCCTCACGACGGACACTGGCATACCCATCACACAGCAAATTAACGCCGTACAAGCAGGCGACACGACGCTTGACCATAGCGAAGGCTACCTACACACAGAAAATGAGTCTGTTTATCGAGTCGAGATAACTGCGACTCACATCACGTGGGCGGACGTACCAGCCCTTATCCTTATCATCAGGGATATCGGTGAACGAAAAGACAGAAAGCGCGAACTCAGCCTCAAAACTCGGGCGATCAACGAGGCCCCTATCGGAATCACGATTGCCGATGCGTCGCAAGACGACAACCCACTCATCTATGCGAATGCTTCCTTCGAGCAGGCAACTGGCTACTCCGAAGAGGGGGTTCACGGGCGAAACTGTCGATTTCTTCAGGGTGATGGGACTGACCCAGAGCCTGTAGCAGCCATGCGTGAAGCGATTGACGCGGAAGAACCCGTGACTGTCGAACTCCGGAACTATCGCAAGGATGGGACCGAATTTTGGAATCGCGTGACAATCGCACCGATCCGGAACGATGCCGGAGACGTGACGCACTACGTCGGCTTCCAAGAAGACGTGTCCGACCGCGTCGAACACGAGCAGATGCTCCGCCGGTTTCGCCGGGCCGTCGAAGCAGCTGGCCATGTAATCTACATCACGGACCCGGATGGCACTATTACGTATGTCAATCCGGCGTTCGAACGCATTACCGGGTACGACAGCGAGGCTGCTATCGGGCAGACACCAGCGATTCTCAGTTCCGGGGAGATGTCTGAGGAGTACTATGCCGACCTGTGGGCCACAATTTCCGAGGGCGACGTGTGGCAGGAAGAAATTCAGGACCAACGACAGTCTGGTGAGATATACTATGCGCACCAGACGATTGCTCCGATTACCACCGACGACGGCGATGTGGAAGCATACGTGGCAATCCAGACCGATATTACGGAACAGAAGGAGCGCGAAGCGGACCTCCAGCAGTTCGAGCGTGCGGTTGAGGGGGCCAGCGAGTTGATCGCTGCCATTAACGACGATTACCGGTACCTGTTTGCAAACGAGGCGTATCGGGAGTTTCATCATATTTCAAGCGACACTGTGACGGAGAAGACACTCTCCGAGGGTATCGGCGAAGAAGCCTTCGAGACCAGCAAGCAGTACGTCAAACGTGCCTTCGCCGGACAGTCTGTACAGTATCGGACAACACGGGCGTTGCCTGGTCGCTCGGGGCGAAGGTTTTCGGTTCGGTATCATCCACTGGAAGACGAGGACGGCACTGTTTGGGCGGTTGTGGCAACGATGCGAGATATAACCGAGCAAATCGAGCGGGAGCGTCAGTTGGCGACTCTCGACCGGCTGTTACGTCATACGCTCCGTAACGAACTGAATGTTATCCAAGGACACGCAGAGATGATCAAACAGGATACGGCGGACGAATTTGACGACTTGGTGACGCCGATCATTGATGCGGCTGACCGGATAGTCGCACAGGCGGACAAAGAACGAGAGATCGTCGAGTTACTTGCTGAGACATCCTCGCCGGAGACGATTGACCTCACCGAGACACTCTCTGCGGTCGTAGCGGATATGGAGTCTACATATCCAGCGGCGGAGTTTCGGCTCGAACTGCCGGATGACGTGTCCGTGATAGCGATTCCGGAAGTGAAGCGCGCGATACGGGAGGTGGTCGAGAATGCGGTACGTCATACTGACCAGGAGCAGCCGCAGGTCGAGATAAGAGTCCGCCGCGAGGGGGAGACAGTACGAATATACATCGCGGACAATGGGCCGGGAATCCCACCTAAAGAACGAGCCGTGATCACAGAGAATGAAGATATCGATGCACTCACCCACAGTAGCGGGATGGGACTCTGGCTCGTGAAGCGAATCCTCTCGCGGGCAAATGGAACTGTCCGCATTGAGGAGAAAGACCCGCGTGGAGCTGTTGTCATCCTCACGATTCCTGCACAGAACGTGGAGGAGTAGCCAGACGTAAGTACCGGAGTGGAACGACTAGACTGCTACGTACTCTCCTTCTGTCACGACGGTACGAACAGTATTGTAAAGCGTGTCATAGAAAGCGGCTCATGCGTTTACAGAAAGCAAGAGGCCGAAGTCTGATGTTGCGGGCTCTCCGATAACGAAGGGATACACTGGTTTCGAAAAGCACGGTACGCGGTCGCTCTCTTGGTAATCCCACTCACTGGCATCGGCTTCGCAACGCAAATCGGTGAACACTCTCTACAGTACGTTGTATCGGTATATCTCATTTTAGTAGGAATGTTTGTACTGACCGCGGGTATCGCATACACAGACCATTCGGTAAACGAATGGCTCTCGTAGTCCGTGATTGATTCTATGACAGGCTAGTATTGTAACTAGCAGAGATTCCGCAGTACATTCGCACTCTTTAGTGAACGGCTGTTTCTGCGCATATTGTGTCTGAAAAAGAGGGTTTCAACAGGACTGACTGAATTCCAGTATTCGGCTTTGTTGAAAGCCTCAGAAGTTGATAGTTTTTTGCTCAGTACTACTCACGAATCGCTCAATACAGATGAGGGATGTGCCACGAGAGGTGAAGATTTATAGAGAATCGAGGAGAATACCTGCGGCTTTAGCCGCAGGCTGAATCCGACAACAAGGGAATCAAACATCCCGATAATAGCACAGCCCGAGTTTCTAATATACACCTTCAAGTGGCAAGAACCGCCATACGACGGCAAGGTCAGGTCGGAACGGAGCGGATTCCAAACGACCTTCGGAGGCGGCCTGCCCGCCCACATAACGAGGCAGTATCCGAAATGCCGGCATGGTGAACACGAATCCTCGAAGGGTTCGTCTCGTGCCTGTCGGTTGAGCAAGCCACGATACCTCCAAGTCTGCTGACGTGTCAGCGACTCCCTGCTGGCAAAAACAACAGAGGGAGTCAATGATGCCGAGGATAGGAGTAACAGCCGTTTGGCACGGCTGGACAGCCACCGACCACGACGACTGGGTTAAACTATTCCCCGTGAAGTGGCGGCATCCATGGTTGCGAACCTGAAACTCCCACCGCTCGGGATTCCTCCGCCTTCAGGAGGAGGATGTCAATCACCCAAACGTGTATCGTGCGCTTCACCCCTACTCGTTTCGGCTGCTCTCGCTTCGCCGTCCCTCCTCTGATTCCCCCATTTGGCCCGGATGGTTTTCCTCGATCGGATTCAGTGGGACCACCACAGGACCGTGTTCAGTCTCGATAACCTCTGAGTTAATATCGAAAACCTCCGTAAGGAGGTTATCGGTGACAACTGCCTCAGGCGGGCCGCTGGCGTGGATCGAGCCCTCTTTGAGTGCAACAATGTTATCGGCATAGCGTGCCGCCTGCGAGATATCGTGGAGTACGAGCACGACCGTTGTGTCACTCCCGTCGCGAAGTGCCTCTACGACGCGCATCACTTCCAGTTGATGGCGGGGGTCAAGGAACGTCGTCGGCTCGTCCAATAGGAGGACGTCGGTATCCTGAGCAAGTGCCATCGCGATCC
>NZ_CBVY010000004.1:53514-131437 GCF_000513435.1 Halorubrum sp. AJ67
GTTGGTTGGTCCGTTCCGTTCCGTCCCCTACCCGAACCGTAACGTACGGTAACGTTAAAACTTTAACCGTTTACGTTAAGTACGACTAACTAACTTAATTTAACGTAAACGGTTAAAGTTTAACGTAAACGGGAACGGGGCCCGGGGCCCGTCGGTCGGGTCGGGTAGGTACGTACGGACCCGTCCCCTTTTCGTTTAGGTAGGTCGAACCAAAACTAAGTTTAGTTTACGGTCCGGACTAAGTACGGTCGGTCCGGCCCCGTCCGTCGGACGGAAGTAATTACGTTCGGGTAGGGTAACGGTAACGGACGACCAACCCGGTTACCGGTTTGGTTCGTACCTACCCCGTTCCCCGGTCCGGAACGGTAAGGTCCGTCCCTTACCGTAACCGGACCGGCCGACTACTACCTACCTTACCGTAGGTTGTAGTGGGCGGGGGTCAAGGAACGTCGTCGGCTCGTCCAATAGGAGGACGTCGGTATCCTGAGCAAGTGCCATCGCGATCCAGACGAGTTGCGTCTGTCCACCGCTGAGCGTTCCAACCTCCCGGTCGCGGAGATGCTCGACGCCAGCCATCGAGATCGCATCGTTTACGGCTTCCTCATCATCCTCTGTCTGGGATTCGAAGAACCCTCGATGTGGGTAGCGGCCACGCTCGACAAGTTCTTCGACGCTGATGGTATCCGGTGCGGTGTTCTGTTGGGAGAGTCGGCCGAGTTTCCGTGCAAGTTCCTTCGATTCGAACGATTCGATGCGGCGACCGTCCACCAGCACATGACCGTCATCGGGTACCAGCCGGTTCGCAAGTCCCTTCAGCAGTGTCGACTTCCCGCTGCCGTTCGGGCCAATGAGAGCCGTCACCTCTCCCTCGGGTACGGCAAGCGTTTCCCCATCGATAACTGGCTCGTCGGTACTGGGGTAGCCAACCACGAGGTCGTCTGCATCGAGGGCTGTCTTTGATACCGTCTCGTCCATACCGTCACCCGGCAATTTGCGGCTCCTTTTACGCTCACGTGACTTCCCATTTCCCTGCATCACACTTCACCCAAATTTTCGGTCTTCCGCATCAGATAGAGGAAGTACGGGCCACCAACCAACCCCGTAATGATGCCGACTGGGAGTTGGATGGGGTTGAGTACAAGGCGCGCGCCGACGTCCGCACCGACGAGCAAGGCCGGTCCGAGAAACAGACACCCAAGCAGGAGTCGCCGCGAGTCGCCACCGACGACGTTTCGTACCATATGCGGAACAATGAGTCCAACAAAGCCGATAAGGCCCGCAACCGAGATGGCGGCCGCCGTCGACAGTACCGCGATGCCGGCGACCGCGAACCGCATTTTCTCGACGGGCATTCCGAGGGAATCTGCGGTCTCCTCGCCAAGCGCTAGCACGTCCAACTCTTTGGTCACTACGAACGCGAGCGCGAGTGCCAGCACCGTGAACGGAAGCGCGATACGGACCTCCCCCCAGTCCGTATTCAACAGCGATCCGGAGAGCCACGCCTGCGCGGACATCACAGTACTAAGATCGTCGATGAAGAAGAACAGCGCGCGCTGTACCGACCCGAAGACCGTGCCGACAATAACGCCCGCTAACACGAGTCTGACGGGGCTGGTGCCGTTCTTCCACGCGATGACATACACCAGCAGGAATGCCGCACCGCCACCTAATGCCGCGAGCACAGGCACGAACGGCAGCAGTTCGGAGAATGCTGTCAGCACGACCAGCACCACGAGGCCGGCACCGTCGCTGACGCCGAGGATGTATGGGCTCGCGAGCTCGTTCCGTGTGATGATTTGGAAGATAGCGCCCGAAACAGCGAGATTCGCGCCGACGAGCACGCCGACGAGGATGCGTGGAAGGCGGATGTTCCAGACAATATGCTGTTGCTGGGTGAACCACTCAGGGTTGGCAGAGCCGAGCAGGAATGCCCGCCACGCCTCGAGGCTGAACAGGATTTGGGGATCGAAGACAGCACCCCACGCGTCACCGAGTGTCAGCGGGAAAGCGCCAAAGCTCACTTGGAGGAGTGTTGCCCCGACCAACACCGCGAGACTCCCAAGCGCGACGCCTGCGAGCGTGGAGTCAGCGTACCAGCGGCTAGCCGCCGCTCGCCGCTCTCCAAGTCTGTCGAACAGTTCCGCCATCGGTCCTACAGATCCCCGTTGACAATGTCGAGGAGACGCTGGCGGTCGAAGAGCTGCTCGCTCTCCGAGACCTCGCCGACCGGGCCTGGCCACTCGCCAAATTCATCGGAATAGACCTGCTTCGCAACGGCCTCAGTAGAGAACATATCGACGATGGGACCCATGTACTGGCCGCCGCTCCGGACGACATTACCATTCTGGACGGCGCTGAGCTGCTGGCCGTTCTCGTTGTTCTCGAACGGCTCGATGACGTTCGTGACGAACTCCTCGTGTGTCGAGGAGGTGAGCGCGCCGACGGCACCGATGTAATCCGGATCGGCCCGGAAGAGTTCTTCGTAGCCGACCGGGCCGTCCGGGTACTGGCCCTCAAAGGCATCCCGCATACCGAGGCGGTAGTAGGACTTGGTGTTGTTTCCGAGGCGGTGAAGAGGTGCGATACGGAACCGGCCGGAGTCAGGGGCGACGCCGCGCCAGATGGCAGCGACCGTGGGCCGTTCGTCCTTCGGCGGCAGGCCGTCCTCGATGGTACTCATGAGGTCGTCATGGAATGACTGCCACGCCTCGAACTGCTGTTGGCGCTGAAAGACCGTTGCGACCTTCTCGAAGGCCTCGTACATCGTGTACGGATTGGGTTCGTCCTGGACCGCGGACTGGGGGGCGAAGCGCAGCGTGGTGCCAAGGAAGGGACCGGTCTGTGATTCGACATCCTCGAAGTCGGAGTCGTCCCAGCTGACGTAGCGACCGATGTTGTTTCGCGAGATGAGCCAGACGTCGGCGTCTGCGGCGTAGAAGTTCTCCTTGTCGTAGCCGGACTCGGCGTCGCTAGCAATCTTTGTGATTTGACTCTCGTCGAACCCGAGGTCAAGGAGATCGTAGAACTTTAGCGGGGCGCGTTCGAGACCGGTAGTTGCTGTCGGGTGGATGCCGAGAGCCATGCCCATGTCGATGAAAGGGCTGGTTCCCACACCGTACGTCTCAGGAATCTCTTCGAACGTGTACGAGTCGTTTGGTTCGATTTCAACCGTGTACGGCGTCGAATCCGATGTCGTAGATTCAGGTTCCTCCGTCTCGTTCGCGGTTTCTGTGTCAGTCTCAGTACTCGTCGACTGAGATGTACTATCCGTCCCATCGGCGGTGTTTCCAGCACAACCGGCGAGTCCGACGGCGATGAGACTAGCACTGCCTGTAATTATCTGGCGTCTGCGTGCCATATTGTTAGGTTGGCCTAAAACATTTTATTGATTCCCGCTGTTCAACTCGCGGAGGTGCGTACGATGTTCATGGTGTGTACAGAGAACACGCCGTGTTCACTTGCCGTCAATCCGCGTTGAGCATCCGCCGGCTGAGTGGGACCGCCCGATTACGGTGCTCGCTGATCACTCGGTCGGCCCACGCCACTACGTCGGGATGTGAGCACGAGATGATATCGAAGCCGGTCTCTTGTTCCCTGTCGATAGTGAGGAATACGGTCTCGTCGTCGATGAGATCGACGGTACAGGGGACCCGCTCGTCGAGGCTGTAATAGACCGTCGAGTCCGTGGCACTTTCGATCTCCTGCCACTCGGCCCGTAGTGACTGGTCTTCAAGCATCGTTTCGGTAACGCCCGAGTCGAAAACGACGCGTACGTCAGTGTCACCCCCAGCGCGGACGTCCTCCTTATACGCGTGCATTGGAAGCGAGGTAAACGTCCCGACGAGCGACTCACACGAGGATCCGTCCCTGACGGCGTTCGCGATAACGCGGGCTGCTGCGAGCGGGTCCGCGCTATTTCCGTGGACGTGCTCACCGTCAACGAGGCACTGAGGGTCGAAATCGAACCAGTCGGTCGGGAGTCGCGAGATCAGTTTGGGGTAGGTCTGCCCAATTGATATCGTGTCCAGTAAACAAGAGAGATCTCGGTGAACGAGTTCACCGAAGGTAGACAGCTCGTATTCGCTATCAGCGTTTCGTTGCTGAATGAACCCTCGATCTTCAAGATCGCTGAGGATGCGGCTCAGCGTTACTCGAGTTGCGTCCGTTCGGTCGCGCAACTCTCCACGGGAGTAACTGTCGTCGGCCAATAGATCGAGTATGTGAAGACGGTGCTCCGAACGGGCGAGGAATGCCACGGATTCAACTGCGCTCGTGGCCAGTCGGTCAGTCTTCCCGTCCGCCGTCTTCTTCTCTGAGTACTTGGCCACCATGATATGCTTATTTTTAGGCTGACCTAAATCACTTTCCAATCCAACATTTCCATAGTTCAGAGTGAACCGGCCGGATCGTGATCCGATCCTGACGCATTCACTGGATTTAACAGGCCAGAAGAGTCTGTAATTGGGCGTTACCTGTATTCAGCTAGTCTTGTTTCGAGACACCAGTCTCGACGAATGCTCGCAGAGTCGTCACGTCAACCGTCGCTGACAGTGTATCGAGAGCGTGGTCAGCGTCGTCCTGGCGCTGTTGGGCGTGCGTGCGAAGATGTGACTCCTTGAGTGTCGGTGGGATGACAAGCGCGCCGCTCGGGTCCGTTTCGAGGACCCAGTTAATCTGTCGAACGGTACTGAGTCCGTGTCCGAGTCGCTCGAAGTGTTTTCGATTCGATTCATCGACGCCGGCGAGTGTGGCTCCCAAGACAGCAGCGGCTTCACCGAGACTTCCTGCCGTCTCGTCGAAAAATACAGTCGAATCGCTGTCTGCCGACCCGGCCGACGTGTAGGAACGGGCAAATGCTTCTGTGATAGATTCGAGAACCGTCGTCAGTATCTCGAAACAGTCGCTGGATGAGGTTTCGGGTGCCGAGTGGAGTGAAGAGAACGCGGCGGTATACAGGTAGTTACCGCCGAGTAGTGCCGGTGTCGGTTCCAGCGTGAGTGAGTGCGGGTGTGTGTCCGCGAGTGTGGCGAGTAATCGACTCCGAAGGCGAACGTATCCACGGAGCAGTTCGGCACCTGCAGCGACGGGGAGGACGATCTCAAGGTCCGGGGTGTCTGTCAGTGAGACATACGAGTTCACCACCAACTGTCCATACCACCGATCGTCTGGTTCGTTTACCGTCTCACGGATAAGTGGTAGTCCGACCCCGTCTGTGTCACTGAGGACATTCTCTAGGTGACGGTCGATCTGCGACGAGGAGATCGTGTCTGGTTCAGTCATCGTGTTAGTCATCACCTGCTGTTTCAACACTGGTTTCGTCGAGATCAACTCTGGACTCGGTTAGGTCGCTTTCGCGCCACGTTCCACGGCGGTACCACGCGTAAGCGATGATCGCTCCCGCGACGTTCGAAATTGCGAACGACAGCCAAATACCCACTTCACCGAGCGGGCCCGCACTGATCCATGCGATCGGGAAGCGGATAATCCCGAGTGTCAGTACAGAGATCGCTGCTGCGGTGAGCGTCTTCCCAGCACCACGGAAACTGCCCGTGTATGCCCGCATGATGCCGATGAATCCGAACGTCAGTGCAACGTACCGGAGGAACTGCCCTCCAATTTCAACCACCTGGGCGGCATCGGCCTGGTCGGCACCGACGAACACAGAGACGATTGGCTCCGGGAACAGGAAGACGACAACTCCTGCGACTGAGAGGACGCCAAAGAGGAATTTCGCTGCAAGCCCCGCCGCCTGTTCGGCTCGGTCTGGTTTATCCGCCCCCATATTCTGTCCAGTCATCGTTTCGACCCCACGAGCGACGGCAATAGCGGGGAGGAAGACGACTGAGAAGACTCGCGTCCCGATACCGTACGCAGCGACGACCGTATCAGGGAACATCGCAACGATGACCAACAGGAGGTTCATCGACAGCGCTCGGCCGGTGCCTTCGATGGACGCTGGCAGGCCAATGCGGAAGAGCCGACGAAGGTACGAAAGGTCCGGCACCATGTCGCGAAGGTGAATCTGGACCCCACGGTTGCCACGGAACATGATCGCCAAGCCGACGACCAGTGCGAGCGCGCGTGAGAACACAGTAGCAATTGCTGCGCCCTGAATGCCGAGTTCGGGGAATGCGACCGTGCCGACGAGCGGGGCGTTCTCGACGACTGTCCACCCGAAGATCAGGAACGGGTCAATGATGATGTTCAGCACGACGGACCCGAACATCACGAGCATCGGCGTGATGGTGTCGCCGTATCCGCGCATCAGCGCGATGAAGACAGCGAACCCAAACATGAACAGTAGCCCCAGCGAGATGACTTCCATGTAGCTCGTCGCCAGTGGGAGCACGTCCTGAGATGCACCCATCAGGCTGAGGAATGTGTCGACACCAAAGTACCCGACGACACCAAGGACGAGTGAGGCAATGGCAGCGAACGTGACCGTCTGGGAGGCGGCGTACTCAGCCTCGCGTTCCTCGTCAGCGCCGGTGTACTGGGCAACGAGGACACTCCCGGCGACTGAGATTCCCATTCCCAGAGAGATGAGCAGGAACACCATCGGGAACGCGAAGCTGATCGCCGCTAGTGCGTCCGTACTGTACTGGCCAAGCCAGAACGTGTCCGCGAGGTTGTAGGCGGTCTGGAAGAGATTGGTGACGACGATCGGCATCGCCAAGAAGAACAGCGGCTTCCCGATTCCACCTGACGTCAGGTCGAACTCCTCAGGACCCTTGAAGAGCGACCTGATGCGACTGAACCGCTCCATTACTCTGCGACCTCCGTGTACTCGTCAGCGAGCAGATGTCTCTCGATGTATCTAGTCATCGTATCGTAAAGCCAATCAGAGGATTGGTTGATGGCGACGTGTCGCGTGTGTGCGCCGGTAATCACTGTTGTGAGGTACTCTGCAGCCCGAGGTGGGTCGATAGTTTCGTCAAACTGGCCGGTAGTCACACCCTTCGCGAGTACCTCTCGGAATTGTTCGAACAGGAACTCGTCAAATTTCGTGAGCCGTTCCTGAAGCGCAGGATTGTATGGTGCCTGTGCCTTCAGTTCGAGCATCGCGGTTCGGAACTCCCTTACATCCGGATGAGTGTCCGAAGTGAGTAACACCTGCAGAAGCGTGTCGAGCTGTTCATGTGGCGTCTCACCCTCAGGAGTGTCAATTCGGTTGATAAATCGGTCGAACAATTCATCGAGAAAGGTAACGAATAACTGGTCTTTGGAGTCGTAGTGGTAGTGAATTGACGACTTACTCATGTCTGCTTCAGCAGCGATATCCTGGAGTGTAAGATCTGCGTAGCCGTACTCGCAGAGTGTGCGATGCGTTGCATCCAGGATATCGCTAGCTGGTTCGTCCGCCATATGGTCGATATCGTACTTACTGACTAGTTAGTCAAAAGACTTCGGAAGCGCGAACCAGTCGAGGAACACCCGATATAACGGTCCGATATCCACGCTAACGGGGGATAATTCGACAGACGTTCTAACGCATAGGTCAAAACAATTATCTGGCACAGGGCGAAGATACGGGGTAATGGCCGAACCGCCGAAGGGGAGTTCCTCGGATCCCGACGAAGAGATTATGCGAGCGACCTATCGTGCGCTTCAAAAACACGGGTACGCCGACCTCACGATCAAGCGTATTGCCGAGGAATACGGAAAGTCGACTGCCGCTGTCCATTATCATTTCGACACGAAAGACGACCTACTTGCGGCATTTCTGGACTATCTCCTCGATCAGTTCGTCGATACGATACACAACATAGAGACAACCGATCCCGAGCAGCGACTTGAACTGTTGCTCGACAAATTACTCGTCGACCCGCAGGACCACCACGACATGTTGATCGCAATGCTGGAGATGCGGAGTCAAGCGCCGTACAAGGAGGCATTCGCCGACCGGTTCCAACAAAACGACGAGTACATCAGGTACATGCTCCAGACCCTGGTCGATCACGGTATCTCTGAGGGAGTATTCACTGACGTCGATTCTAAACACGTGGCACGAGCCCTGATGACTATCGTCGACGGAAGCCGCGCTCGAGCTGTCGTTCTGGACGAACCAGACTCCCTCGAAACGGCCAGACGAGCCGCTGACGAATACGTAAATGCCGTCCTCAGAGCAAACACAGACGAAGAAACAGACAACTAGTACGGGTATTGTATCACCCATATACATCGGTAGAATCGGGGTGATCTGTGACCTCAGGCAGCGGTTAAGACGGAACGGGAATCTCGTTCACTGCGATCGTCCATTGACCGGCAAACAGTATCGCGTTGTCTATTCCGTGGACGACAATCGGGACGAGGATATTATTCGTCAGTTCTGGTCAGTTTCGAGAAAGCACGATTCAGCCGGGATCAGGTCCATTTTGGGGAGATTATTTAAGAAAGTTAGACTTCAAAGAATCGCAAGACGGCTAGCCACCAACAATCTTCGCCACAAGAGTGTACGCTCGGAGCTGTTCTATGTTACATCGTTCCTAAATGTCAGGTACAGATAAAATTCGGCCTTGAAATCCATTCCACTGAGTGCTGTGTAAGCAGGAGACAATTATTCAGCCGAGATCATTGGACACAGAAGTCTCTTGACCGGAGGTGTACTTTCTACAGCAGACATCTTGTATATAAAAGAACCCATCTTTTTGCTGAGGCGCAAAAAGCAGTACCTTCTCGGCGCACTTTGAGATCAGTTTGTACGCGCTGAGGACAAGGATATATTCTCGATTTGATGGGTCAGCTAGTAAGACTTAGTGACCCAATCCCGCTCCTTCTGTGGATCCTCCTCTGAAAACGCTGCTACCCGGGTAAACCACGTCTAACAATAAAATATGGTAGCCAACAGAATTTTTTACTCAAAATTCTGTTGCTTGTAATGGATTACCTCAACGAGATCGCCGTCGAAGAGCTCCAAGAGGCGCTTAACAATGTTGACGAAAACAAGCCGACACAACGGTTGTTAGCTGCGATCGCGTACAAAAACGACGTCGCGCAAACCGAACTTGCCGAGTGGTACGATACAGAACGAAAAACGATCTATAACTGGCTCAAGCGGCTCGATACGGATGACCCACTCGAACAGGCCGTTACTGATGCTCACCGATCTGGACGAAAGCGAAAGCTCTCAGAAACACAGCAACGAGAGTGTGAGCAAACAGTCCACGAATCACCCCAAGAGAGTCGAAGAATGCTGGAGAGATCTCCAAGTAGCTCTCACTAACCGCTTCTTCGACTCACTCGAGGAACGTACAACAGCAATCGACAGTGCTCTTGAGAACTCTATTAGAAGAGTGAGTAATTATTTCTAATGAGTAGTACAAGTGAGTGTGGGATTGTTGACTAAAGAAGACGTTGAGAGATCGGGATTGGGTTATTGGGCTCTGTTGAAATAATCAGGAAGTGATATATTCGAACCGTGTGGTCACAGGCTTGCGACGACTTCGATCTCGACCGCGATCTCGATCGGCAGCCGGGAAACCTCCATGGCGGCCCGTGCGGGATACGGCTCGCTCATGTATTGGGCGTAGACCTCGTTGACAGTCTCGTAGTCGTCCATGTCGGTGACGTAAACATTCGCGTGGACAACGTTCTCAAGCGACGAGCCGGCCGCCTCCAGGATAGCATCGACGTTCTTCAGCGTCCGCTCTGTCTGCTCGGTCACGTCGTCGGAAACAACCTTACCCGTCTGCGGATCCACAGGTCCCTGCCCCGATACGTAGACCTGTCCATCGTCGATGACCCCCTGCGAGTACGGTCCGATCGCGTCCGGTGCGTCGTCGGTACTGATTTCTTCCATAATGAAGATAACTCCCACCAGTTGCTTGTATCTTTCGTCAGCGTATCAACGTTCGGTGGAGGGGAAAACCGTCGGAATCCAGATAATCCGTCACCGGAACCGGAGCTCTCCGAATGCCGCTGGACGGTGAAAATCTGGTTCCGACGCCTCTACCGGGTTCCAAGCCGCGTAGAACGTCTCGGGGCGCTTCCGGATCCGATAGAAGTTCCCGCGCCAACGCGTTCTTGGGGACGGGCGTACCTGGACACCTACAAGATCGGACAATATGTCGAACGGGAGTTCCACGGCGACCCACCAGCGCTTGTCGTCCGACCGCGGCCGCTTTGTGGGCCCGCCGATCGAGCCGCGAACCCGGATGTCGGCAGCGGCGTCCGGTGTCGCGAGCGTTCGGTTCGTTCGACCCGTTCCGTATCCGAGGTGGAACGTCCCGACGCAGTTCACCTCGAAGTTTAGGTACGCGTCGCTAATATCCGGCCGCGGGCTCGCAAAGAATTCGACGCAGCTGTCCTCCCACACCGGCCCGTTCAGCGTCGTCGTCTCTGCGTGGCTGTGTCCATCGTCGACCGTGTAGTGCAGGTACAGCGTCTCGTCGTCGTACAGTGCTCGAACGGTCGTACGCGGTCGGGAATCTGGTTGGGTCCAGAGGAATCGGTCGATCGAGACGCGGTCCGCACGCTCCCACGCAGTCCCCGCCGTCTCGCCGACCAGTGGGACTGAGTCGTCAACCCGCTGGATCCCCGTCCTCTTCATCGACCGGCCGGCGGTTCGTCTGCCTGGTAGATCTCATTCTCGAACGACTGCGGCAGGCCAGCCGTCAGGCCGCCGTCGACGACGAGGTTCTCGCCGGTGATGAACCCAGAATGCTCACTGGCCAGGAACAGTGCGGTGTCCGCAACCTCTCGCGGGCGCCCGAACCTCCCGAGGGGGTACTGGTCGAGCCATCGGTCACGGACGCTGGTCTCGCCCGACCGTTCCTCCGTGCTCTCCATCTCGTCCCGCCGGTTCTGGGTTTCGATGGTCCCCGCCGAGAGGACGTTTGATCGGATCCCGTACTGGCCGTAATGCGTCGCGATGTTCCTAGACAGCGCGAGGAGCCCGCTCTTGGCCTCCGAGTAGCCCGTTAGCCCGATCCCGAAGAGCCCGTTCACGGAGCCGACATGGACCATTGAGCCGCCATCGCCAGCGATCATCGCGGGCAGGACCTCGCGGGCGAGCAGGTAAGGCGCCTTGAGGTTCAACTCGAGCATCCACTCGAACTCCTCCTCGCTACACCGGTGTAGTAAATCCGCCGACTCTACTGAGCCGCCCGCGTTGTTGACGAGAACGCGGATGTCACCGAACTCCTCAATCGTTGTGTCCACGAGGTTGCGGACGGCTTCAGAATCGGTTACATCACACTCCACAGGAATCACCTGGCCATCGTGAGCGGCGTCAAGCTGGTTCGCGACGGCCGCGACGTCCTCGTACGTGCGTGAACAGATTGCCACGTCACCGCCGGCTTCGGCGAACGTCGTTGCGATCTCCTTTCCAATACCGCGTGATGCGCCAGTCACGATCGCCGGACAGTCCGTTAGGGACAACTCGACCATGTCAGGTGAGTCCACTGTAGGAGCGATAAAGAAGGTTCCGGCGTAGACAGCGACGGGAGGAGGATGTTGCGACCGGACGCCGAACGTGACATCCGCGCCACTAGACTTCGTACTGGTCGATCATCTCGCGATCGATCTCGATCCCGAGTCCGGGCTCCTCGGGCACCCGCATGTGCCCCTCCGTAACCTCGAAGGGGTCGGCGATGATGTCATCCTGCCACGCGTAGTAGGTCGTGTCCGGCGGGAGCGAGAAGCCCGGGATCCCGTGAACAGACTGGAGAATGGCCGCAGTCCGAATCCCCAGATCGAACGCGCAGTGGTGAGTGAACGGAACGCCGGCATCCTCAACGATAGAGGCCTGCTGCCGGAGTCCGCTGATCCCGCCTGCAGGCGTGAGGTCAAGCACGGCGACGTCCATCGCGCCGGCATCGGCAAGCGAGCGTAGATTGTTCGGGATGTAGGTGTCCTCATTCGGCGCGATCGGTTGCCGGAGGCGCTTCCTGAGCGTGGCCAGTGAGTTGTGTGCGTTGACCCGGATCGGCTGCTCCATATACTGGAGGTAGATCCCCGAGTCCTCGAGTGCCGCACCGACGCGGACGGCCTGATCGAGCGACCAACCCTGATTCGGGTCGAGCCTGAACTCCAGCGCTCCGTCGACCTCGTCGTGCATGGCTTCGATCCGCGCTACGTCTTGTTGCCAGTCGCGGCCGGCCTTAGTCTTGAGTACTGAGAAGCCGGCGTCGAGCGCTTCCTGGGCTTTAGCACGGGACTCGGCGGGTGAAAGGATGCCCAAACAGAACGCGAACTCGATGTCGCGGTCGGGCCCGAATTCGTGATCGGCCGCGTCCGCGTTCATCGCGGTGGTCTGTTCCGGCGCCGTCGAGCCGCCAAGAAGTTCGTAGACGGGCTTTCCGAGAGCTTTCCCCGCGATGTCCCAGCACGCGGTCTCGACAGCAGCAAAGAACAGTTCGACGTTCGTGTACTCGATGAACACCTGCCGGCGGAGGCGCTCAACTTCGAAAGGCGACTGCCCCTCGATCAGGGGGCCGATTCCGTCCTCGATGACGGACTCCGTGGCGTCCGCCGTCAGGAACGTCCGCATCTCGCCCCAGCCAGAGATCCCCTCGTCGGTCTTCACTTCGACGATAACGCGCTCCATCGAGTCGACCTGCCCGTGATTCGTCACGTACGGCCCGATCCCGAGCGGTTCATCGAGATCGACAAGTGGTACGTCTACAGTCGTAGCTGTCACGCCCGTAATTTCCATGTTATCTTGTGTACTGCCCCCGTAAAAGAAGCTACCGTCTCCTCACTGAATCGCCGACGCGATCCAGTCGAGGGAGCGATCAGGAAGCAACCCGTAGTTGTAGAAGGAGACGCGGGGGACGCCCTCCTCTCGGAGCCCGTCGACGATCCGCGAGAGCGTATTCGGGTCGTCGATCGCGGGGTGGCCGGGGAGCAGTCCTACATGAATTGGTACGTCGATATCGAGACTATCAACTAGCCGGTATGATCGGAGGACATCCTCGCAGGACGACTCGTACGCCGGGAGACAGAAGTAGTCGACATGATCAGAGAGCTGAGTAAGGTCGGCGCCGGCCATCCACTCGCGGCCGGCCTCCGGCATTCCGACGTAGTAGCCGAGCTCTGTCTCCCCCCCGGCCGACGCCAGGTCAGCGTAAAGATCCGTGAGCGTCCGCTGGCGTACGTCCACGTAGTCGGCGACTTCCGGAGACTGTCGGAGCCACTGTTCCGGAACGATGTCGCTCGGGAGACGCCCAGCGATGATATCGTCAAGCGCTTTGACGGACGCCCGCCGCACCCGGTCGACATCGACTCCTCGGTTCGTGGCGATATTGCGGCAGTGATCACAGAAGCAGAGGCCAAACAGGAACTCACCGAGCGTCCCGAGCTCCGCGTGGATCTTCTGGTGGTGCCAGCCGAAGCCGGTCCCGTAAAAGTAGTCGAACGTCTCCAACTCAATCCGGTCGAACGTCTCGCGAGATGCGAGGTCGGTAACGAGTGACCGCAGATACTGCTGGGTGTCGGGGTGTGACGGACAGAGTCCGAACACCAAGTCGTCGTCGTACGGCGATGTGAGTGTCAGATCAGGGTGGGCCATGCCGAGTCGAGAGTTGTGACAGCCGATCGTCCACGACGTCAGCTTGAGGTCGTCGGTCGCAGTCGCGATCGAGTCAACCCAGTCTTCGTCCATCCCTTCGTACGGTTGCGGTCGAAGCTCGCCGTACTCGCCGTCCGGGTAGAAGTACGAACTGGCGTGCGCGAAGTGGGTCTTCCGCACCGGGTTGTGCGGAGAGAACGCCTGGACAGAGTGGTAGTTCGTCGCCAGGTTCATCTCACCGATCCCGATCTCTCGAAGGCGCGACGAGACCGTGTCAATCCCCTCGTCGCGAACGTCCCAGGGATACGCCCAAGTTGCAAACTCCATAGCTACACAGACGTGGCGGGGCAATTAAAGCTCCGGTTGCGCTGAAACCCCCCGCGAGAAGCGGTTACTCCTTCACCGCGCCGGCCGTCATTCCTGCGACGATGTACTCCTCGAGGAACGCGAAGAGGATCAACAGCGGAATAATCCCGACGACCGAGGCCGTCAGCATCATCCGCCAGTCCGTCTGGAGCGCGCCCACCATCGAGAAGACACCCCTGGGAACGTTGTACTTCCCGGCGTCGGTGAGGAAGGTCAGGACGAACAGCAGGCGGTTCCAAGCGTACAGGAACGTGTAGGTGACGCTCGCGACGAGCGCCGGCTTGGTCAGAGGCAAGACGATCTTCGTGAGGATCTGCCACTGTTCGGCGCCGTCAATCCGTGCTGACTCCTCCAGCGAAACCGGGATCGTCTTGAAGTAGCCGTACAGCATCCAGACGTTGAACGGGAGCGTGAACGCGGCCGCCGGGATGATGACAGCGAGGTAGCTATTGAACAGTCCGACGGTCGTGATGACGTCGAAGAGCCCGACGATGAGCACGACAGGGGCGAACATTTGCACAACGAGCACGGACAGCAGGAATGTCCGCTTCCCGATGAAATCGTTCCGCGCACACGAGTAGGCGGCTGGGATAGCTAACGCAAGCGTGAGGACGACGGTACCGATAGAAATCAGGAAGCTGTTGGCGATCCATAGGAGGATGTCCGTCTGGCTCCACACCTGGAGGTACGCCTCGACCGTGAGATCCTCCGGCACGAGCGTGGCCGGACTCGAGAAGAGCTCCGACTCCCTTTTGAGCGTGCTCGAGAACATCGCGTAGAACGGGAACATCATCACACCCAACAGCGCAATGAGTACACCGTAGAGGCGAACTTTCCGGAGCCACGTCCGCTGTTGACCCGCCATCGTCATAGTTCCTCACCCCCACGTGTGTAGACACGCAGATACACGACTGCGAACACTAGGAGAAAGAGGAACCCAATGACGCTGAACGCTGCGCCACGGCCGAGGTTCCCGTTTTCTAGACCTACCTTGTAGATCCATATCACGAGCGTCGATGTGGTGTTGATCGGACCCCCGCGGGTCATCGTCCAGATCGTGTCGAAGCTGACGAACGTCCAGATAGTCGATAGCAGCGTCGCAATCAGGATGACGGACTTCAGCTGGGGTAGGGTGATGTACCGGAACTGGTGCCACCGCTCGGCACCGTCGATCGCTGCCGCCTCGTACAACTCCTGAGGGATGGACTGGAGCCCTGCCAGGAAGATAATCGCCATAAACGGCGTGCCGATCCAGATGTCGGCCACCACAACTCCGAGCCACGCAATGTCCGGGTTCCCAAGGATACCGATGGCCTGATCGGTGATTCCGAGCTTCAGCAGGACGGCGTTGATGTAACCGTACTGCGGGTGCTCGATCCAGCGGAACACGACCGCGGAGATAGCGTAAGGGATTCCCCAAGGGATTAGGAACGCTGTCCGGAAGAACTTCCGGCCCTTGATGTCGCCCTTCAGGTGAACGGCGATCAGCAGGCCGAGCAACGTCTTTCCTGCCACACCGATGACAACCCAGCGGCCGGTCTGCCACAGTAGCTGGTAGAAGATGTCGCTGCCGAGTATCTCGACGTAGTGTTGGAGACCGACGTACGTCTCGATCGACGAGTCGGCGGGCGATTCGTACAGCGACAGCCGGAACGTCTCAATGATCGGGTAGCCGACGATGCTCAACAGGAAGATTGCGGCGGGGGCGATCAGCAGGTACGCGCGGCTGTTGTGACGGAGGTAGTTCATTCCCCGCTCAAGGCGTGAATCGGCCGGCGTCTCGGCGTACTCTTCTGCAGTGCCCATTTGTGTAGTCACTCCATCGCGTCTTCGAGATCGGACTGCGCGTCGTTGAGAGCCTTCTGCGGGGATTTCTGTCCACCGAGGGCCTCTTGAATCGCTTGAACCATGCGGTTGTTAAACTCATTAAAGTTCGAGATCTTCGGTCGCGCACGAGCGTACTGGCCGGCCTCGATATAGGGCGCCCAGTTCGACGACTCCTGGAAGTAGTCGCGCTCACCGACCTCCTCAATGGTCGGCATGAACCCCTTGTTGGTCGCGTACTCGAAGTGACGGTCGGGCTCGAAGTAAAACCTCAGGAGGTCCTCCGCCAGATCCTTGACCTCGGTCTGGGCGAAGATCGACACGGCGTCGATCGTGTTCAAGCTGTAGCGACCCTCAGGGCCGGCAGGCACCTGAACGATGCCATAGTCGAAGTCGACCTCATTGTTGTCCTTCGCGGCGTCAATGTTGATACCCGTATAAACGTGGGCAATAACCATCCCGAGCTCGCCAGACTCGAACAGCTGACGGATATCCTGTCGAGTCGACGAGAGCGGCGAGGTCTGGGTGATCCCGTACTCCTGGTGCAGGTCGGAGTAGAGAGTGAGCGCCTCAACGCCCTCGCTGGAGTTCACGACAGGAAGCCCCTCGTCGTCGATCAGGTCCGCGCCGTGTGACCAGTGGTAGTGGTAGTACTGCGAACCCGTCTCAATGGCGGCCGCACCGGCGAGTCCCAGCGCGGGCGTGTCTGTCTCGTCTCGGATCTGTTCGCCGGCCGCAACCATGTCGTCCCACGTGTCGAGCTGAGGATTCTCGGGGTCCAGCCCGGCTGCCTCAAATACGTCCTTATTATAGTAGAGGCACTTATTGGAAGCGGCCCACGGGGCCCCGTAGTACGACCCCTGATACATACAGCCGTCCGCCATTCCCTGGTAGAACCGGTCACCGAACTCGCTTTCCATGAGTTCGTCGACGGGCTCGAGTTCGTCCTTGCCGACGAGCTGGGGGATCCACCGCGCGGGCCAGCGAGCGACATCCGGCGCCTCGCCGCCGTCGACGCGGTTGTTCACTGTCTGCTGGGCGTTATCCCAAGTGACGCTTGTGAACTCGAGGGTTATGTCATGTTCCTCCTCGAACTGCGCGTTGTTCTCTTCGAAGAACTCTTGGATGTTATCCCCGACGCCCATCGTCAGGAATTGAATTGTCTGTCCGCTGCTGCCGCCGTCGCTGCCGTCGCTGCCGTCGCTGCCGTCGCTGCCGTCGTTGGAGCCGCTATCGCCGCTAAGACAGCCGGCGAGAGCGATGATACCGCCGCCGCCCATCGCCTCGAGAACTTTCCTCCGCTCGATGCTTTCATCAGTGCCAGTAGTTTTGTCTATCGACATCTATGCTTGACAATCACTTACAATTATTAATACCTTTGGGTAGTCACAACTTCTCAGCCATCTAGTCCCATCTCATCTGTTATGCTCGTGGATAGCAGTGAACATTGCGCCCAACTCGTCGGTGACAATGTCGTAGATCAGTTCGCCCTTACCCCTACTAGCGAGTTCCGGGGCACCAATATCGCCCGTGTCGGAGTACTCTTCAAACGGCCGGTAGACCGAGAGCTGCCCACCTTCAAGAAGGTCCCCCCCACCCCAGTCATAATGCTCGTCCCAGCGCGTCCCATCCTCGATCATCGGCTCCGCCACGAGATCCGGACGGAGGTACAGCATGAGTGATGTCTCGTACTCACCCCCATGAGCCATACCACCCGGCTCGCTGTCACGGAGGTCCCCGATCTCTGGTGCCGCAAGATTAAAATAGGTTGTCCCGAGCACCTCCGCGTCTGTGGTCTTCCCGAGCGTGCTTACCGTCGCATCAATGAGGGAGGCGTTCCCGCCGTGACCGTTCACGAAGCAGACTGCATCGAAACCGTTCTCCAGTCCCGTCCGGCCGATGTCCTCGAGCACACGTCTGAGATGCTCGAACTCCAGCGAGAGCGTCCCGCCGAATGAGAGGTGGTGCGGCGAGAAGCCGCTCCAGACTACCGGCGTGACAAGCACCGGCACGTCGTCCCGCAGTGACTCCGCTCCGCCGTGGACGATCGCATCCACGAGGAGCGTGTCAGTGATGACTGGGAGGTGATGGCCGTGCTGTTCCACGCTCCCGACGGGGACAACAAGGACGGACCCGTCCCTCTGAGCGATGTCCCGGATCGCTGCGTACGGTTTTCCAGCCCATTCCCACTCGTTCGTACCGATAGTCTCGTAGATCATTGAGTCGTCTTCACGCCGTCCGCTCCGCGGTCGCCTCAATCGAAACTCGGTCGCCCGACTCGTCGAAGAAATGAATATCCGCGACGTCGAAATCGAGCGTGACCCGTTCGCCGGGATCGGGTCGGAACTCGTTGTCGACCCGAGCGATGATCTCCTCGTCTCCATCCGTGGAAGGTTTGAAGTAGAGGTAGTTATCCGCCCCCATGGGTTCGACGACGTCCACAGTGACCGAGAGCCGACCGGTACCGTTGGCCGTATACAGGTCCTCGGGGCGGACGCCAAGCGTGTAGCGTCCCGGCGGAAGCGACACGTCGAGGTCGGTCTCGAAGCTATCCCCCTGGACGGCTATCCCGTCGGAAGTTGACTCGACATCGACCTCAAAGAAGTTCATGCTGGGAGAGCCGATGAACCCGGCGACAAACCGGTTGTTCGGTTCGCTGTAACAGATTTCAGGCTCCGCGATCTGCTGGAGCTCCCCATCGTTGAGGATCGCGATCCGGTCACCCATCGTTATCGCCTCCGTCTGGTCATGCGTAACGTAGATCGTTGAGACTCCGAGCTCCTCGTGTAGGCGCTGGAGCTCCGTCCGCATCTGTGAGCGGAGCTTCGCGTCAAGGTTGGAGAGCGGCTCGTCCATCAGGAAGACGTCCGGATCGCGGACAATCGAGCGACCGAGGGCGACTCGCTGTTGCTGTCCGCCGGACAGCTGCTTCGGGTACTGGTCGAGCAGTTCCGGGATTTCAAGTAGTTCGGCCGCATCCTCGACTCGCTCATTGATCTCGGCATCCTCGAATTCACCCGAGAGCCGCAGGCCGAAGGACATGTTCTCCCGCACGGTCATGTGTGGATAGAGCGCGTAGTTCTGGAACACCATCGCTATGTTCCGGTCCTGTGGCCGCACGTCGTTGACAACCTTCGAGCCGATCCGGATTTCGCCGCTAGAGATTGTCTCTAGACCCGCGACCATACGGAGCGTCGTTGACTTCCCACACCCGGACGGGCCAACAACAACGAGGAACTCCCCGTCGCGGACGGTTACGTCGATCCCCTTGACCGCGCGGAGGTCGTCATACATTTTTGTAACGTCTGACAGCTGTACTTGACTCATATTTACCTGTCGGCATCTTTCCAGCAGGATACAAAAATTTATCGGCGGAGGACGCGACAGGTGACTCAGTCCTTGTTTACAAACACTCGCATTGGGTCGCGAGATATTTGACAATACCAAAATATAAGCCGACAGAGACACGCATTGGTGTACATGACCGAAAATCGAACTCCGAGGCGGATCAAATCGGTGGGTATAGCGTTTGACATACTCAAAATTCTTCGAGACGAGGAAGGTGCGACAGTAACCGAGGTCTCCGAGGCGATAGATCGTTCCCCAGGAACGACACACACGTACCTCGTGACGATGGAAGAGAAGGGATACGTGCGGGTCGAGGACGGTGAGTACCAGGTGGGGCTCTTCGCGCTCCCGTTGGGGGAGTACGTCCGGGCCACTTCCCGGTTATACCAGATTGGAAAGTCTGAGGTTGATAAACTGGCACAGGAGACCGGGGAGGCGGCACACCTCGTGGTGGAGAGTCACGGCCATGAGATCCTCCTGTACGAACAGTTCGGACACAACGCTGTCGGTGAGGACCTGTACACACAGATCAAAGGCTACCCGCGTCGAAATCTCCACTGCTCGGCCGCTAGCAAGGCGATCCTCGCACACATTGACGAATCTCGCCGCACCGAGATCCTGAACGGCTACGAGTTCGTCGCACGTACGCCGAACACGATCACCGACGTGGGTACGCTTCGCGCGGAACTAGAGAGGGTCCGGCAAAACGGCTACGCGATAAACGACGAGGAACAGATCACGGGTGTGCGCGCGGTTGCCGCACCGATAATTCACGAGGACACGATCTACGGAGCGATCAGCCTTTCGACACCGGCGAGTCGGATGCAAGAAGACGAGTTTGTGAACACGGCGCCGGAACGAGTCCTCGACGTTGCAAACGTCATCGAAGTGAATATTCAGACGCCTTAGCTATCTGAATGAATTATTCACTATATATAACAATAAGTAAAATTAAAATCGATGATTTAGTATAGTTGAGGGAAAATAATATTTGTCTCAAATTGTAGTTTGGTAAATATAGAGAAATCATCCGAATAATAATGTGCTGTTCTCAGAACTAAATACCGATTTTCCGAGACATGCGGTTGACATTGTCAAACTATAGGGTCGGTGGCCAGAAATGGAATTACACTCGTACGTTTGTAATTTGGTGGTTGGTAAATAGGTCGCGTAAAGTTAGAGAATGAGGCGCTCAACTTCAGTCGACTAGCACAGACGGTGACGCCCACAAAGAGTTCAAGCAATTGGTCGCCAAGGCTTTCTCTCGGCTCGGATATACGGCGAGCTGGATAGAAAGGGGTGGCAACACCGACATGGAGGTTCGATCATCCGAACACATCGTCGTTGATGTGAAAGCTCGAAGTAACGGCAGGTAAACTCCCTCGAAGTCACTAATGTCGATAAACACCGTCGGTAACGCGGGGCTGACAACGCTATTGTCGTCGCCCCAGGATTTGCCCCGAAGGTCATCGGAAACGCCGAGACGACAGACCTGATCACTATTGCCGTCAACAAACTCGTTGAACTCTTCAACCGTGCGACCAATATGGGGTCGCCCGCAAAAAGACACTGGATGGGTACGTTAAGTTGCGAATGATACGAAACGTTCATACATTCTTCTAATAAATTAGAAGAGAAAATTAACGTACTGCGTTCTTCCGGGTCCGAACTCGTCGTGAAACCGCTTGAATTGCGCTTCCATATTCCTTTACCACACTGCCCCAACTGCCGTATGAGGCGTGGTGTGAACACGCCGATCACTTTCCCGGCTACAGTAACATTAGAAATAATTACTCAATACGTGTATCGAGAGTTGGTCAAGAACGGTGTTGATCGCTATTATAAATTCGTTGAGCGAATCGAAGAAGTGGTTGCTGAGACCTGCTTGGAGCTGTCTCCAGTATATCTCAACTTGGTTCAACTCCGGTGAGTATGAGGGAAGAGTCACGAAGGCGAGACTTGGACAGATCTCTTGGTTTGATCGATACACACTACTGTGGCGTCCATTTCCCGCCGCTTTTTTTGACCTCGTCGTAGAACTCTTCTTGTTCATCTACGTCGGATTCAGCGGCTGAACGGCGTGGTTTCTGATAACTTAATCCTACCTCTTTTAACAGCCGCCGACAGCTCGGGACTGAATACTCGACGCCGTACGTTTCTTCAAGATATTCTTGCGCGAGCGCCGGCGTCCACGCCGGCGCGTCGAAGCCGATCTCTTGGGGTGATTCGTGGACTGTTTGCTCAAACTCTTGTTGCTGTGTTTCTGAGAGCTTTCGCTTTCGTCCAGATCGGTGAGCATCAGTAACGGCCTGTTCGAGTGGGTCATCCGTATCGAGCCGCTTGAGCCAGTTATAGATCGTTTTTCGTTCTGTATCGTACCACTCGGCAAGTTCAGTTTGCGTGACGCCGTTTTTGTACGCGATCGCAGCTAACAACCGTTGTGTCGGCTTGTTTTCGTCAACATTGTCAAGCGCTTCTTGGAGTTCTTCGACGGCGATCTCGTTGAGGTGATCCATTACAGCGAACACAAGTCTCTGAGTAAAAAATTCTATCGACTACTATAGTTTTTCGAAGAACTTCTGTGCGAGATACGCACTCAATATCTTGTACGACAAACCCTCATAATATCCAAGCTGATAGCCGTTTCACCAGATGAGGCAAGATCTCTTAACAACCCAGCGAGTGGATCCGAAGATAACCACTGGTTTCGGCGCACCGACTGCGTCGATCGTCGGACACATGTTGCTGAACCAACTCTCATCGGGTGATCGATTGTAGTGCCCCATTTCAGGGTTGCGGCCCCTATCTCGACATGTGGTCCGGCCGTCCCAAAGATATGATTGCCGGGACGTGTACGCCGGCGTCAATAGATAGATCACGACGACCAACGCAGAGAGCCGAATGAGCTACAAAGATCCCAGAGTGTATGTTGTGCCGGTCTGATCACTTTCCCTCAGACTTGTATCTACGCCTCTGTCGAAACCATATTCTTCAGACATGGGGTGAAGAGGGTGTCAATCACTCAGAGCCGCACTACAGCCCCAGATGTTACAGTCGGACTATGGAAACTGCCGTGGGTGTCAGTTGGCGTGATCGATGTACTGTTGTTCCCACTCGCTTCGAGCATCAATCTCTCTGGTACCACGGCGAGTAGTAGTGTACTCGTTAGTCCGTCGATCACGTTGACTTTTCTCGACCAGCCCCTTCTCCACGAGAGTGTCGAGATTGGGATAGAGCCGACCGTGATGGATTTCTTTTTCGTAGTAATCTTCGAGCTCGTCTTTGATCGCGAGCCCGTGTGGGTCCTCAAGCCCTGCAATAACATACAGGAGATCGCGCTGAAAGCCAGTGAGATCGTACATCGTTCTCGTTTCGAGTTATATTCATGAAATACTATCGATTTCTGGCATATCGGAAGTAACGATCCACCTGGCGGGAGACTGTTGTATTTGGTACAAGCGTGAGCTATGCGATAGTAGAGAGAAGAGTCCGATAGACAACAGACGTATCAACTCGTCACGAGCGTGGTGGAATCCGAATTTCGTCACCAACCTCATACAGATAGCCCTTCAGGAGTAACTGTTCGATAATATCGCGCGCATCAGCAGGCCTGATTTCCTGTTCTGCCAAGTATGTGATCGCCATCTCACGGGTAAGCGGATCGGTATCGCCCAGCTCCTCGAGATACGCCTCAAGATGATCGAGGACATCTTCTTCAGCTGGTGCGATGGGCCGCCGCGAATTCGCCATTGCCAGTACCTATGAAACGCAGACAGTAGGATATTGGGGTCCTCACCAGACCCCCATCCCCACACCGTTTTTCCAGTGTTTATCGTGCTAACGACTCGCAGAGACACCACACCGATTTTCCAGTGTTCTCACCAGATTTCACTATTCATCGACCCCCACACCGGTTTTCCAGTGTTCTTCGAACCTTTATCTATCCTCCTCGTGTAGTGACACGTGGACTATTCACATGAAACTCGCATTGATCGGGGTTGGACAGGCGGGCGGGAAGGTGGTCGACGAGTTCTTGGCCTACGACGCACGGACGGGTGCAGATATTGTTCGTGGAGCGATCGCCGTCAACACGGCAAAAGCAGATCTTCAAGGCATGGACCACCTCTCGACAGACCGCCGGATCCTGATCGGACAGTCGCGAGTGAAGGGCCACGGTGTGGGTGCCGATAACGAACTGGGTGCAGAGGTTGCCGAAGAAGATATCGGCGAGATCCTCGGAGCGCTTGACTCGGTACCAACCCACGAGATCGACGCGTTCCTCGTTATCGCAGGGCTCGGTGGCGGGACCGGATCAGGTGGGGCGCCCGTGATCGCCAAGAACCTCAAACAGATCTACACCGAACCCGTGTACGGGCTCGGAATTCTCCCCGGCAGCGATGAGGGTGGGATCTACACGCTGAACGCCGCCCGATCGCTCAAAACGTTCGTCGACGAGGTGGATAACCTCATGCTGTTCGACAACGATGCGTGGCGCAGCTCTGGCGAGTCCGTTGAGGAAGGGTTCGACGCGATCAACGAGGAGCTCGTCCAGCGGTTCGGCGTGCTCTTCAGTGCGGGTGAAGTGGTCAAGGGAAGCGACGTCGCCGAGAGTGTGGTTGACTCCTCGGAGATCATCAACACGCTCAAAGGTGGCGGGATTTCCTCGCTCGGCTACGCCGACGTCGCGGTGGACGAGCCAGAGCGGAAGGGGTTGCTCTCGCGGCTCCGCGGTGATTCCGATGACGGGATCGACAGTACAGAGGCTACTAATCGTATTACGAGTCTCGTTCGGAAGGCGACCCTCGGTCGGCTCACGCTGCCGTGTGAGGTGAACGGTACCGAGCGGGCGCTGCTTGTCGTCGCTGGCCCACCGGCGTATCTCAACCGAAAGGGGATTGAGCACGGGCGCAAGTGGCTCGAAGAGCAGACCGGATCGATGGAGGTCCGCGGTGGAGACTATCCACGACGTGGGGGAGGAACGGTCGCAGCGCTCGTGTTGCTCGGCGGTGTGACGAACGTTCCACGGGTGAAAGAGCTTCAGCAAGTTGCGATCGAAGCACAGCAGAATATCGGTGAGATCACCGGCGAAAGCGAGGACAAGTTCTCGGAGCTGATAGATAGCGACGGGGAGTTGGAGTCGCTGTTTTGAGACGTAAACAGTTCATTCAGCAGATCGTCAGACTTGAGCCGTCATCGACAACGCACCACGAATGTCGTCACTGTGGATACACCGTGGAGAATAACGCCAATGAATGTCCACAGTGTGGCTCTCACGAGATTGCAGCCTACGATCTCGAGTAATTTCTGAAGCGCTCACGGTTGGTATAGTGAGTTCAAATTCTTATGTATCAACCGAGCGCTCAGATGGCTCCAACTGTCACATAAGGGACGGAGCAGCCGTCACCACCCACCTCACTACCGACGTATCTCGCAGAGGGGCTTCCAAAACGAGATACGAAACACTCGAAGAGGTACAAAGCTACGTCGAGGCGCTCATCGAATACCGTGACCAGTCGGTCGACACTGATGACCTCCCCGGGACTGCTGAGCTCGTCGACGAGCCCGATAGCATAGGTAACGGAACCGTCGTCAAAGAGAATATCACCTGTGGCGACGGCAGCTGAAGTGCGCCAGTGGGAACCTCGCTGATATGCACGGGCCGTATCTCTATCGCTACTCTCGTGAGAACGGGACGATAAAATCTGAGTACGTCGGCAAGCCGGGAAGTGAGTAGTGGTGAGTCAGTCGACATAACGAGGAGAATAGACACGCCACGGTCGACGTCGACTAGCGAGCATCTCGGGGAGAGATACGCTTTTCACTGTACGCACACCTAGATAACAGTATATGATGAACTGGGACAGTGAGCGAGAGATGGCGAAGGACGTCGAGGAGAACGAGGAACTGTACGAGGCGCTCGCAGACAACGACAACGACGACGACGAGTAGTCAGCGATACTCTTCAGGAAGGACCTCGCAGAAGAACTGAAGCCAGACGCGATACAGTTCGTCCTCTTCGTACAACCCGTCGAGATGGATCGGTGGTATCTCTCTTCGAACGTCGTGTGACTCAGACCGTACCCGTTTGACCCGCTCCGTCGGCCATGCTCCCGGTTTAATCCCATTGTCACGGAGCAGCTTCCGCAGCGTGACGATCGCAGTACGGTGATTCGCATCCGGAAAGAAGTGTTTCCCTACGAGCGCGTGTATCCAGAGCGCGCATTGTTCGGGAAGCGGTCGATCGGTTGGAAACTCTTCGAGAACCCGTTCGATATCTCCATTTCTCACTCGCCAGATCTCCCTTCTCTGTTCAAGGAACGACTCGTCGTGTGGATTATCGTAGTGATGACCATCCGCTCTCAGAAACTGCGTATTCCGGAATTTGAAGTTCTCCGGCTCGATCGACGAAAGATCCGTGATACGAGGGTCTGGATCCGTCGAGTCTACCATTCGTTACACCCCCCAACTCACTCGATCTACATTACTTGTGGGGAGTGACGTGCGCATTCGACTCCTCTTCAGACCAGATCAAGATGGTCGTAGACTCGCTCATTCGTTTGGATCGTCGCGTGTCGCAGCCAATTCTGTACGTCGTAGAACGTGTTCCTCCCTGACGTTGAAGTTGAGAAGAATGACGTAGTCCGCGTTTTTTGGCATACTCACTTCCGTAGCCGGAACAAAGCTGTTCGTATGAGCAACGACGTCTCAGATGAACAAACAGCGAGAGAACTCGCAAACACGTACGCTGACAGCGAGTGTGTCGGTCAACTTGGAGACATTATCGATATTGAAGAATACGACACTGAATGGCTTGTCGAGTTCGAGACCCACACACTCTCTGACACCTATACACACCACGTTCGGATCACGAAATCCGTCGGGAACGTGATTTCACACGACCGCTCAAGTCGATTCGAGTAAGCTACCACGCCCTGAAGGGCGTGGCATTCAGCGTGGACTCCCGAACACATTTCCTCCACACGCCTCTAGTCGGACTATGGCTCACGAGTGCGACGATTGCGGGGAGTCGTTCGAGACACTCACTCGTCTCCGCCTTCACGACTGTAGCGATGTCCAATCGGACACGTTCTCTACCCCAACCAATTCAGATCGGTCTGAATCCACAGATTCATCACCAACTGAAGAACGAAACGCAGCCGTTGCCGAACTCGATAACCTGCTTGACCGTTTCTCGGATGGTAACGTGGATGCCCTCCACTACGCAGTCGTCGAATTCGAAGCAGCACTCTCGGCCGCAGTCGAGGAAGACAGCAGTGGAGATACGTTTCGGGACGTGTTCTGGCCATACTATGAGCGCGTCAGCGACAAACTCGATGACGTAGCGAGAGTACACGGTTGGCCATTCCTTGCGGATATAATCGATGCGCATGAGCCAACTGAGAAGGACGAATTTCCGCTCGTCACGCCCACAATAGCAAACGCTGTCGGGCGATATCTCATTCGAACGCGGATAACCGATGGTGTCGAAGCGATTCCGGTCAAGGCACTCGAATACCTGAACACTGTCGCGGTCAACGCCCCCGAAAGCGACGACGTCGCACGCGAGGAAGTCCACGCGTACGGATGGGGAATCGGACATCCAGACCACTCGGTCGTCGACCGACTCTGCGCTCGCGCGCCGGAGGATATCTTCTCGGTCAACCCAACAGTCGAACACGCCTTCTACGCTGACCAGTACGCTGCCGTCGACCTGCTCGAACAGCTGGTACGAGACGAATCGATCAATGGGACGCTCCCTCGCGTCACCCGTGACGATATGCCATATCGTCGCTACCTGCTCGACTGCGTCTACGGACTGAAAACAGACGACTACTGGCCGGGGATGCCACGGTACTACGACTGGTACGATGAGTTCGAGTATGCCTTCGAGCTCGACGAGACAGTCGAACAGCGTATCCGCGACATCGTCGAAGAGATGGGCTTCGATGCCGATCTCTCGAATGACTGGACGTTCCGCGATCTCGGTATTTGAGGGAATTAGGCTTTGTTGAAATCCTCACTAGTTGATATTTTTACACCGCAACTACTCAGTACAGCGGTGGCACCTGTCCATATCTCACGCATGATCAGTGTAGTTCGTGGGTTTCGAACCGTCGTAGCGCTCCGCGATAGGCACGTTGAGCAACCAGTAGTCCAGCGACAATCAACAGCCCGCCGAATCCACCCCGGAAGGCAGTGGGCGGGAGTCCCTGGATTGTCGTGCCAGTGTCGTTCAACGACGACGCGAAGGTGGTGAGCACGCCGCCATTGGCGATCGACTCAAGGATAAATCCCGGAACGTAACCGATCCCCGAAAGCGCCAGCCGCACCAGCTCCGGTGCTGCCACGAGTCCAACCAGTGCCGCGCCGGGAAGCCACACCAACACAACGTGAAGTACGCCCGCGATCAACCTGGGCGGTCGTACTTCGTCGCTGTTGCCGATCCGGATGGCGCTGTAGCGCGGGAACCACATCCCGATCATTGGCGCGAGTGCCGCCCCGACGACGGTGAGGAAGCATCCGATTAGTGTCAGTGCTATCGCCGATAGTAGTCCGTAACCCCCCACCAGTGCCGATACAAGCGTGACGACGGCGACGACAGGCGCGAACAACAGACTCGGGGCGATGAGTCCGCTGACGAACGCCCGACCCGACACGGCGGTCAGGGTCGCCGGCAGGACGGCCCCCTCATCGCCGAACGGGTTGAGACCGAACGCCGCACCGGCGATCCAGCCCAGCAACACGGCAACGGCTGGTCCCAGTATCGTGAGCGAACCGGATCCCTGTAGCATCATATTCACCAATGCTGAGCCGCCACCGAACACCGGGATCAGCAGGAAATTCAATCGCTGGGGTTCCCGTCGAGCCCGCAAGAGAGACCACTCCGCAACGGACCGAGTGGAGCCGGTGACGAACGGCACGCTAAGGGGGCTGATGGCCCGCGTGAGCGCTCGCTGATCACCCCTCGTGTGGGTGGAGACAGTGCTCTCGTCGGTGTCCGAGACGTTGACCGGCTCGCCGAACCAGAGCGAGGCGGCAATGCGCTCGGCCAGCCAGCCTCCACCAACGATCGCTACGCCAACCGCGGCCACTCCCCCGAGAGCATGTGTCGACGACCAACCGATGGGTGTGCCAACTGCCAGTAGGTCGGCAAGCCACCCGATCGGAATCACTCCAAGTGTGGCTGGACTAACCGAAATGGGAAGCTGTGGTACCTGAAATATGAAATACCCCCCGAAAAACAGCATCACAACCGTCCCGCCTAGCACGCCCTTGTGACGAGCAACGAACGGCACGGTGGCCACAAGCCATGCGGCGATGTATCCCAACACCCGACCGGCCGTGACCGCACTAGCGACGTACAGACTGCCGACCAGTGGGACTGCCAGCAGGGTCAGTGGCGAACTAAATGCGTACGTCCCGGCAATGGCGAGTAGGAGTCCAACCGGGAGCGCATACGTTAGCGCTCGCAGGCTCTCTGCGACGATGCCCCCGATGACGGCGGTTCTAGGTGAGACGGTTGTCAGCACGAACGTATCGGCGACCGGTTTGCTGTGGGCCGTCGTCGTCCGCTGTGCGAGCATAAACACCCCGAACACCCAGAGCATGGCGAGCGTTCCTCTAACGATCCGATTTATTGAGAACTCGGGATCAGTCCCACGGAGTTCTGGAACGAACAGGGCTGTAAGTCCAGCTAGCAGTAATGTCGGGAGCAGCACGCCGCCAGCCATCAAGACCAGTCGACCGGTATCCTCCCGAATCGCTCGAACGGAACGCCGGTAGTCGAACCAGCCCATCCGAACGGCGTGCCCGAGCCAGCCGGACTCAGCCATCGGTGTTCTCCTCGACAACGCTTTGGTTAGTGGTGTCGGCGGCGCTGACCTCACCGTCCGACTCTCCTGCGCCACCGAACTCGTCGGTCGTGAGTTCAAGGAAGGCATCTTCCAGCGAGCGCGTCTCGCCAGTCTCCGCGCGGCGTTCGAGGTCAGCGGGCGACCCTTCAGCGACCAACTCACCGTCGTAGAGGATCCCCACGGTGTCGGCAATCTCCTCGACGACAGGGAGGATGTGCGTCGAGAGGAAGACGGTCGTCCCCGCATCGGCGAGGTCCGTAATCATCTCCCGGAGCGTCCGCGCAGCGCGTGGGTCCAGTCCGGATGTGGGTTCGTCGAGGAAGACGACGTCGGGCTTATGGAGGATGGCCTGAATGTAGGCGGTCTTCTGGCGCATTCCTTTAGAGTAGTCCGCAATCCGTGTGTCGGCGTCTGCCGTGAGATCGAGTTCGTTGAGGAGTCCATCAATTCGTTCCCGTGTCGCTTCCTCAGGGAGGTCGCGGAGGCCGGCGGCGTATTCGAGTTGTTCGTAGGCGGTCGCTTGTTCGTACAGCGGTGGTTCCTCGGGTAGGTACCCGATGTGCGTGCGAAGGGCGTCCCGATCTGTGATCGAGATGCCGGAGACGGAGCCGGTGCCACTGCTCGGCCGCGTGAGCCCGGTCAGCATTCGCATCGTTGTGGTTTTCCCCGCGCCGTTGGGGCCGAGGAAGCCGTAGACGACCCCCTCCGGAATCGAGAGGTTGAGATCGTCGACGGCAAGTGTATTTTCGTAGCGCTTCGTCAGGTCGGTGATGTCGATGGCAGTCATGGTGGAATTGAATTGGATCGGAATAGGACGCCATCTCGCCTGACGTTCCGCTCTTGTCGCTCAATCATATGTCACTATTAGAAAACTGCTTGAATAGCCTTTGCCACTCAATCTGTTCAGTTCGCAATCCTTCCTAGCGGTTGTTTCATACGTAAAGTAGTGAATAGAATATGTGGGTCAAATCCATCCCCAGAGATTCTGAGTAGTTGTGACAGTACAATCACCCATCCTGTTATTTTGATTTAGCACCAAAAATACCAATAGTAGCTAGTAGGACCTCAGTTGTGATCTACTGAGTTACCTTCAAGACGAGTGGAGAGATCGTGGCTCCATGACTGATCGAGTAAGATTTTTATCTGTTACCAGATTATTGGTAACCATCAAATGAATGAGATAATTGACGACACGGCGGCACAGGTCATCCTCGCTATCGAGAGTGGTGACTCCATCCGTCGTGTCGCACAGCACCTCCACACACCGTACGAGACGGTGAGGCAGGCCGTGAACCGTCTCGAAGACGCAGGGTATGTCAGCTATGACGACGGCCTCTCTGTCGTCGACGAGCGCGTAAGGGACGCGGCAAGGGAGCTCCTCGCTGCCAGCGCCGGCGTCAGTCCGCCTTCGATCGAAGAGGCGTATGTCCTCCCACAATTCGGTGACTGGCCGTTCGCATTTACGCGGATCGACGCCGTCTACGTATGGACCCAGGGCGGCTATCAAGTCGGTCGCAACCCCGATGACTATCCGCTGTTCCTGGCCGTCCACGAGCAAGACGTCAACGCCTGGGAGACGTTTTTCGAGTTGTTCAACCTCCCCACCGCATTCGAGCGACAGCCCCGACACGAGTTGGACGGACCGCTACAGATCGTGCTTGAGCCACGCCCGTCACTCGACGTCAATCACGTCGAAGGGTACCCGGTAATCCCGAGAGCTGAGACAATCGAGTATATGTGCGAGAACTACGCCCAGTTCCAATCGGCGCTGGCGATGCTCAACCGGATGTACGAGGACCTTGACCTCGGCGTCACGTATCGAGAGACTGAACGGGCACAGACATGAGCTTCAACAACCGGAGTGACGCACTCATCGAACTCCTCGAGGAACTCACGCAAGCGGGGCACGAGTACGTCCTTGTCGGCGGCTACGCTGTTTCGGCGTTTAACGCACGCTTCTCGACAGACCTCGATATTGTCGTCGCACCGGACTCCAAGGCTAAATTCGCCGAATTCCTCGAAGGACAGGGCTTCGAGGAAACGGACAGCCACACCAAAGAATGGTTCTACGATACCGAAGTGATCGAATACGAAAAGCGACTCACGCCGCAACAGCCGATCGGCTTCGATCTCTTGGTGAATGGCCTCGGGTGTCGCCAGACCGAGGCACAATGGTCGTTTGACTACCTGTACGACCACAGCCACCAGCAGGAGGTGAGCGGGGGGACAGTGACGACGAGGGGCAGAGTCATCGATGGGGCGGTCCTCGTCGCGGCAAAGCTCCACAGCGGCCGTGAAACGGACCTTCGGGACGTCCTGGCAGTGGCAGAAGAGATCGACCTCGACGCTGTCACACCCCACCTGCGGCGAGGAGACGACGATGCGCTGCGAGATCAGCTTGAGCGCGGACTGGAAATCTTGGAGAGCGACGAACTCAAGCACGGGTATCGGAGTGACTTCGGGGCCTCAGCTGTCTCAGAAGGAACGGTCACCGCCCTTCAAGAGTATCTATCTGCGCAGATTGACCACCTGGGCTGAAGCGGTCGGAATGCCGTTGATCGGAAGCAAATATACGGCTCGCTTCAGCGGTGCTTGCAGTCGGTCAAGAAATTGGAGGGGACGGTATTAGTCAACCGTCGCTAACACGCGGACGTCCGTATCTGAGTGACGTTCCCGTTCGGTTCGCGCACCGCGTTCACGAAGGAACTCATCGATACGGTCGGCAAGGGATTCTACATTCTCCCTGTCAACGTGGACGATCAGCGTCGGATGCTCCTCGTCGCTGTTCTCAATAACGAGTGAGACATCCTTGAACTCGTCCGGTTGTCGATACGCCTCGAACTCATCTGCAACCTGGTCTGCCAGGTCGTCAAGCACCTCAATTGGTTCCTTTGTCATAGATTGAATTTCGAGCTTCGAAGGTTGTGCCATCACGAGCGGTGGAGAAGACGTACCTTTCAGAACCACCTCAACAGACTAACTCGAACGGAGCCTTCTCACACCGATGGTTTACCGAGAAAGAAGCTTGCTCATCAAGAACAGTTAGGCCACACGCGGGTCGCTATTAACGTACTCGCAAACCTGACATTCACCTGAACTTGTTTAATTTCGACGGTTGGGTCATCGCCGGTTCGACTCCGCGCGCTTCTTGGCGCTAAGACCAGCCGGCCTCTCCACGCATCACGTCGTCACGTAGATCCTCAATCGTCTCTACGATATCGTCTTCTTCCATCATCTCCACACGTCGGACCGTCAGTTCCTCTCGGAGCAGTGTCGTCGTACGGCTCGCGATGTTACTATTCGATGGTGGATCATCATACGTGTCCTCTTCCTTGATCTCGTTGAGTGTGTCGTGGCAAAGGAGATCGCCGCAGGCGTGAGTAACAGGGATATACCGTGCGAAATCGTGATCAAGGATATCGTTTGCAAGCTCCTGGAAACCGAGAACCTGCTTCGTTCGACTGTAGTCCCGATCCTCAACCTTCCCTGATTCACCCTCCTCATAGGTGAGTTCAGCACCCCACCATATCCGGTGTAGTGCATTGGAGTAGGCGTCCGTACCAGCCTTTAGGAACTTCTCCTCCATGTTGCTCGGGCTCTCCGGATCGAAAACATGATCCCACCGGTAGTGAACGAACTCTGGGAATCGGACGACGCAGAGGAAATGCCACAGCCCAGCGTCTGCCGCTTCATTACGTGTCAGATCGAGAGTACGGTGGAGTGTAGGTGCTAACTCAGCATCGATCAATGAGTCCTGAGCATCAATGTCATCGTCAGCCCGGATCTCCTCAATTCGCTCGTCTACTGGACTTAGGTCTATAGAGCGACCTAGCGGCTGTAGGTACGGACGGAGATCATCCTTCGTGAGCTCACGGTCACCCGCGAGAAATCGGTTGTCAATCATCGGATGGGCTGCACTCTGTAAGTGGTAAAGCTCAGTTGTCACTTTGGATCGCCTCCTCAATTAGATTCGTGGTGTCCGACGGGATATCGTACTGCTGGTGGACCGTACGTTCGATCCGTTGAACAAGATCCGGGATATCAACGTGACTCCGAACGTCCTCCGCAAGCTGAATCGCCGCCTCGTCATCACCAAGATTCGGATACAAATCCTCTAAGAAGATATCTAATATGTCTTCCTGCCAGCCATACTCTGGTTCGCCGGTGTCTGGGCTCGTATCGCGTGCTGTCTGCAGCAGGAGCTGCGTCCAAACGGAGTGCTCAATGTAGTCATAAAGTACGTCTCGAAGTCGAGGAGGTCCACCCGTGTATCCCGTATTGTTCAGAACCTCGACTACTTGTGGATGTTCCCTGTTTAGGTAGAGCTGCGGATTCCGAGGCGCCTCTAGGCTGAGATAGTGGATGTGATTCTCGTCGGGGAAGCTGTCGTAGTCGCTGAAATCCTCAATAATCGGCATGAGAAGGCTTCCTCCGTCATCCCTTTCATCAAGTCGGACGATCCACGAAATGCCGTCAGCGACTCGCGCCCCAACCTTAGACGCGTGTTTTGATCCACCAGATCCACCTTCCTCAGTTCTAGTGAGGAACGGCTTAATCTTCACCCGCCCACGGTAGTGGTCACGATTGATGGATAGAGTGAACTCGTAGGTACCTCCATCAAAGGGCGAGTCAGTGAGTATCTGCCGATCTCGATTCATTGCGAGGGGGTTCTCTGTCACTAGTGCTAGGCGACCTGGCGTCTCCTCCCACTCGTCAAACGGGAAGACTTCCTCAACAGTATCCTGATCTACGGTAACCGTACCTTCCAACTCCAACGTCTCCCAGCTACCCTCGTCCACCAAAGATAGGAACTGATCATCCTTGTCCAGCTCCCCTCTATCACCGAGAGGAGATCCATCTAAACGAAATGAATCAACGTTGAATTCAAGCGCATCTTCTTGGTACTCATGCGGGAGAGACTGGCTGACTAAGCTACCAGTCCGGACATCATCTTCTCCTTCTTCGTCCGGTTCTGCTCCTTCAACTCCCTCGTTGACAGTCGCCATTATTCCTCCCTCCGTTCTGCCACGTCAACCGAAACTTTCAATCTGGTCTCGACCTGTCTGTAGTCTTCTATCGAAACGCCCTCAAAGGAAATTTTTGATGTGCCAGGGGCTGGCTCCAACCGGCCCACTTGGACTCCATTCTGCTTCGGGAGCGATATCGAAACACCGGCCGTATCTGAGGAAATATTCTGTACTGGAAGGCGGTCCGATGTCGCTCTTTCCTCAGCCATCCGAATCAGTGAGACGGTGACAGCCCGTATCTCGTTTCGGTCACTCAATGGCTCTACTTCACCATTAAACGACCAATGTGTGTACACTTCGTCAAAGGAGATGTTCGTGTTTCCGGTAACACGCTGACTACTGGGTGACTCACGATCAGCTCGACCACCTCTAGCTTCGTTTCCAATTTTGAACCGGTTACCCAGCCGCTGAGGTCCAGTCGTGCCTCGATCAACGTCCGGTGCGACGAGTCCACGTAATGTCTCGGTCACATCGGATTTGATACCCTCCACTGCAGTCCGGAAACCTCGAGAGTAGGAGTTCGCCAGTGTCTCCGTCCGCACCCACTCATCGTGCTGAGGCGGCTCTGCAGCGGTCAAGAATTCCTCTACGATAGCGTCTGCATCTCGGGGGCTTTCATCAGTTCCCCACGAACGCGCACGGCCACCGAAGAGAACGGCGTGGAAGTCTTGGTTTCCGACCACAACTCGATCTCGGTCGTAGTACTCAACGACCATACCCGCGCCTCGGACGAATGCTACCTCGTTCCGATGCTGATACTCGCCCGAATCTGCATATCGAACTAGCAAATCAAGTTGGCCGTCTGCACCGTCACCGCCGTCACTCTTTTTGGGCACGTTCAGCGAGATAGTCTCCTGCGCGACATCTTCTGGTTCGTCCAGCTGGCTAACCGAGTCATCCCGGTCGTCTAGACAGCTCGTGAAGGGTTCATACTGAGGATATTCGTCGATACTTGCTTGCTTCGTCCCCCCTTCGACTTCGACTGCCACCTCTAGATCACCACGATAAATAGCAGGCCAGAACCATTCGATTGCCATCTCCGTGATCTGGTCCGCTAACTCCTCGTTATCCAGTCGCTCTTCCGCTGTTGGTACACGGAAATCCACGACTTGGATGCTTGTCCCCGGTACGTCCGGACGGCTCAAGTGGAGGGCGTCCGCGATTGATTCGGCTTCATCTCCCCAGATAGACTCGGGCCTCGCGCCTTCCTCGTCGCTGTTCAGACTACCGTACCAACCGTGTCCTTGGTAGACTGTATCTCCATCCTCGGACTTGTGTGTCGGCAACCGCGTGCGACCAATCAGTCGTGGAGACCGATATTCCGGGTCGGACTCGCTCAGCGTTGAGCTGAACATGACGAGTGACAGGCCCGAGTACAGCCAGAGGACAGCCTTCCCCAGACCATAACTCCCTCCGGCAGCATCCCCGGACTTACTGCTGAATAGAACGTCTCGAACTAGAGCAGTAAAGTTCGACTCGTCAGCGTTCTCCTCGCCGAGGAGACCCTCTGTATTCTCGTCCTTAATAGTCAAGACACGGATCTCCTCGTCGTTTTGGATGCGTTTGATCGCCTCAGCGATGTGCTTCCCGCTCTCCGTGTCTGTCGCTAGATTAGCGTGCTCAGACCACCTCTCGATATCGAGTGCTCTGAGATACTCGATTGCCTCGTCGTTTTGTAAGGATTCCAGCTTGAACGTCACCCGTGCCGGTTGGTCGTTGTCCAAGCGTGCGTCGTTCGAGTTCTGCAGTACCTCCCGAACGAACGTCTTCACCCCGGGTTCACCATGCGACATCGCGTACTTTGCGACATCGTCACCGTATCGGGCATCAGTTGGCCGAGACGTGGTGAATCCCCACTGACCGCCCATCACGACACCCCACCGGCGTTAGCAGAAATGACCGGAGATATATCGGAGAAGTGTGCGATACGATTCACAATGGGCACAAAGTTCCCCAGCCGACATAAATATGTGCGGTGTGTGTTTGAGGAAATCGTCTGATTGAAGTCAGAAATGTGCCTCTGGGGGAACGCCAGTAGCCAGGTAGTGTGCGCCAGTGAGGTCGTGGCGGACTTCATTGAGCTCACGCGATCGACGTTGTGTGTTAGAGCTTAGCCCGTCAAGGTCAACAACAGAGAAACGCACGTCCTCTCCGTACTCGTTCTGGAGTGTGAACAGGCGACTCGATATCGATCCGGTTGTACCCATCTCTTGGATTGTTCGATCCCATCGTGCTTCTGTTTCATCTTCTCGCCACAGTCGGAACGCATGAACTCCACTACTATTGACCACGTCTCGCTTAGAGAGTGGACGAGCCTCGGTCCAGTCAAGTCCCAACCAGTGCGGGGCAGTCACGTCACGCCAGGGCTGCCACGTCGGTACGGTGTATGAGGACCGCTCAGCGATGTCCTTTAGCTCTTGATCCAACGCGCCATAGGAGCCGGTCACGTGTTCAGCAGGCTCTCGGTTCAGCTGGACCATAGGAGTCCACCCAACCTCTCGACGACTAATAGCCACTAAAGTCGACTCGATAGCACGGCGGTGTCTCCGATTTGAGGATATCGGAGGTGTCGTAACAGAAACCTCCATCTTCCCGCCTACAATGTCAGTAATTTGTCGAAGAGGACGGGCGGCACCGTGTTTGTCTCCAGTCTGTCGATCTGACTCGTTCACCCCGGCTGATAGACCAAGCGCTACGCGCTGTCGAACACCTCCTTCCGCTCCCGACTCCCCGATGTACATCAAACCCGGGAGTTCGGAGTGTCTAACTCTGTAAAGGCCTGGTCGGCGGGGTAGTTCTCTTCGAAGCGTTTCCCGGTCTCGAAGGTCGAACCACCTCGACCAATCGAGCCCCATCCAAGTCAAGGACTGAGGGTCTGGTTCGAGTTGAGTAAGTGGTCCAGGGACATCAAGAGTTCGCGTCTCCTCCACACTACATCGTGTAATCCGGTCAACGGTGGCAAGATCCGACTGAACAATAGATTCGGGAACCGAGAGTATCCGAGCAATTGCGTCACTACCTGGGACATACTGTGAGAGGACCCACATCGTTGCCTGTCGATTCGTCAGTCGTGTCTTGTCCACCACCGCAAAGATGTCGTTAATCGCGTCCGCGGGAAACTCCGAGCAGGAGACAACGAACCCATTACTGCCTCCCTCTCCTTTGTCACCGACCACCTTCCTGACCTGTCGGTCATGAGCAGTCGCGATGGCATTTCGACCGTCTTCGGTAAGTCCGATTTGACCGGCGGCCGCGTCCCAACATCCGTCTGCCTCGGCCTGTACGTACAACAGTCCATCATCGTCCCGTCCAATCGGAAGGGGGTCAAACCCTATGAACAGGGTCCCAGTGCCAATCAGAGATTTATTTCGTACTTCTCGTAGTGCCCTTGCGAGTGAATCAGCTTCAATAGAATTCTGAGCAGCGACAGATTCAACGATGTCACGGGATATAGGAACTCCTACGAACGGATCCCCGACGTACGACGTGTTAGACTCTCGATCTAGATACACGTGACATTCGTTGTCGCTCATCGGAATTCGTCCAATTGGCGATTGTCCTCACTTTTTCGCTTAGTGTCCATACGTTCGTCGTAGTCGGAGTAGTCCACTCGACCCTTCGATATTCCTTGCTCGTCTTCGTATACCATCAACCAAAGCCGAACCAAGTAGTAAATGTACGGTGCAGGGATCGCATTCTTTGCCAGGTGGCTCTTCGGATATGGGCCCGGAGGATAATTTTTGACTGCTGCCCACCACTCCCTAGAACGTTCGGAGAAGAAAAACGAAGACGTCTCCGCCTTGTCAGACGGTCCATCTGTGGTCAGAAACCGTCGCTCACGAGGGGGCTGTGATACCTTAAACGAGCTTTCGAAGGCGCGCTCATACTCTATGGGCATACCAAACATCCGACCGTTCAGAACGACGGGATCGTTGAGCGGTGCGCGCGGGACGTTTTCGATGATGTAGTGATCACAGAACTTCCTCGCGAGTATCCGGGCACTGGGGATCATGTTTTCGTGCTTGTCTGGGCTCCCCGAGATGCTCGTCGTTGCAGCCCACCGTGAGCAAACAGGGTGGAACAGTCCGAGATCAAACGTTACGTCGTCCTTGATAGGGAAGTTCCATTCCTTATCCTCTATATGGGCGTCTGCTTTGATCGGTGTACTTTCGTTCGTGTCCTTGGGGTCAATCCCGACACGAATTACGTTCCCGAAATCGCTGAGGACCTCTGATTCCGTTCCGTAGTCCGCGAAACAGTGGAGGATGAGTGGTTCTTCACGTGTGGTACCTCCGTTCGAAGTCATACGAGAACACCGGTCTCATGTTCAGCACTCTCGGGCGCGCCAAGATAGATCCCCGTAGAGCACACCGGTGTAGAGTACGCGTAGAGTATCACTGTTATGCGCTTATACGGCGACTCGGTTTAAACTCTCCATCTGAAACCGATACTTAACCATAGCCCTATCACGTATCTCCATTAAGAAAGCTAGACCCGGCCTACCGATTCTTGGAAGTAGACACAGTACTCGCTAGCGAAACACTACTCACACAACGGCTCTGTTTGACAGACTAACGCACCGAGGTCAAGTAGGGCAAGATTGTACGCACGGGCCTCGTCAGGTACTAGCCTCTCCGTGAAAGCCAGCTGCTCTGCTCCTGTCTCGGGCCACGTATCTCGAAATACCCGACAGTATACTCTCTCAACGTTCCTGTCAAGTACTGGTAACTGATCACCACGAGCGAAGCACAGCGTGGCGTTGGCCACGAACCGACCCACCCGCGGAAGGTTCATTAAGGATTCTGGCTCGGTAGGTAGATGATCGTGTTTAGAGACGAACTGCTTCAGTGCCTCTGCACGTATATTTTGGAATCCAGAGGTTCAATAGCTTCCACAAGTTCATCCTCGCTGGCCTTTGCCATTGTGTCCAACGTGGGGAACCGTTCCAGGAACCTTGGATAGACTACTACGACGTTGTCGGCGGGTGTCTGGGTGAGGAAGAACTCCGCTACGAATACCTCAGACAGTGTTCGGTTCGATTCCCGCCACGGGTACTCGCGGCGGTTCTCTTCCCCCATTCAAGCAGATCTACCCGAAATCGGCGCTCCGCCTCAGACGACATCTATTCTCTCAATCGTCGGCAACAGTAGACTCAACAGACGGTACTGCCGCCCCCACGTGGGAGAGGATTGCCTGCCCCATGTACTCACCGAGCTTCGGGGGGACCGCGTTACCGATCAGACGGCCCAAATTCGACACGCCGACATCCTCCCAGTCGTCGTAGAATTCGTAGTCTTCAGGGAACGTCTGAAGCAGAGCTCCTTCAAGGATCGAGAGTGCCCGATTCTGGTCTGTATCATAGTGTCCAAATCGACCACTGCCGTAGTTGTAGAACTGCGTCGTGATCGTCGGTGAGGGTTCATCGGGCCGCGTCCGACTATAGGGCGCTTTGTACGAGCGTCCACTCGCCTTGCGGTGGCAGTCTGCGAGAAGATGGTCAAGCCCCTTCTCCTCCCAGAGAGTCCAATCTCCACCGGGCTCCATGTTATCGATACGCTTCAGGTTCTTTTCCGAAAGAGAACGTGCTCTGTGCACGTCGTTCTTGTCACAGACTTCTCCTGCTTCGATTGGAGGCAGGTGATCAATCGCGTCTTTGACGGTGGGGTAGTCGTCCTCATTCTGTATCGGTGGGTCCGGCAGAGAGAGAGGGCCTCGCTTGGAGGCCATAACCACCCACCGCTTGCGCTTCTGTGGAATCCCGTATTCGGGACAGTAGACGTTCTTGTTCTCGTCACTGTTGACGTGGTAGCCCTGGGATTCCAGACTCTCTATGAACGAATCGTAGACGCCGTCTTCTTGTTTCACCTGGAGTACGTTCTCGGTGACTACCACGTCCGGTTGGACGTACTCCACGATCCGTGATACCTCGTTCAATAGTCCCCACTTTTGATGGTCCTCGTGGTCTTTCCCCTTCGAGTGTCCCATTGTGGAGTACGGTTGACAAGGTGCGCACGCCGCGAGGATCTTTAGATCCGCGTCCCACGGGTACATCTGCGCGATTGGTTCGGGGTCCCGGGCCAGTGCGTGAACGTCCGCTCTGACGTATTCACCGTCGATATTTTGTTCGTACGGGTACTTACAATCCGGATCCTTATCGATCCCTGCGACGACCGAGATACCGGATTGTTGGAGCCCATAACTGAGTCCGCCAGTTCCGCAAAATAAATCCACGGCAGCAACCTTCATAACTCCCTTTGCTGCGTATCGTCACATAAGCGTTCGGCAACGACACCATCCCCGCGACCTCTCACCGCGCGGGGAGCACTTGGGTGACACCCGATTAGAGCTTCTACCCGTTCCTACCGATGGGGCCATCGACGCGTAACAGTAATACTAACTAGGTAGTGGTGGTTTCGTACCAACATACCGGTTTATAGCATGGATCAGGAACAGATTCAGATTAACGAAGCGGTTGAGTGGTTTTTCTTCAGTGGTGGACCAGGAGCACCACGTTACGGCGACGACCCGACCAAACACGCCGTCGACCACGACTCCGAGTCGTTCGTCCGTGAGGTACTTCAAAACGCGAACGATCAGGGCCTCCCAAACGGCGATCCAGTCGAAGTAACATTCCGTTTTGTCACGCTCACCGGTGACGAGAAAGTGGAATTTCTGGAAGCACTCGGCTGGGACGATGGACTCGGCGAACGTACGCGAGCGGTCGCAGACACTCATAACGGTCGTCGCTACGAACGGGTTGTCGAACGAGTAAACGACCCGGATGCTGAACTTCGTCTCCTCATCGTAGAAGACAGAAATACCACCGGGCTGACCGGAAGCTGGGATGACGACTCAAACTACGCCGCGCTAGTCCGCGACGAACTCTACAGCAGCAAGCAAGACGATACCGCCGGCGGCTCGTACGGGCTCGGAAAATCCGTACTCTGGACGTTCTCTGGTGCTTCGACGGTCGTCTTCAACTCACACCTCGCTCACGGTGAACGTGAAGACGACTCGCCGCGACTCATCGCTCGCTCTAAGTTCCCCACGCACCAGCTCCCAGAAGACGATACGACTTACCAAGGTGCGGGGTGGCTCTGTCAGCCTATCGATACAGACGATGGTCCCCGTCCAGATTCCTTCTGGGGAGAACGCGCGTCGCGACTTGCAGAACAGCTGCACGTGGAGCGGCCTCCTGTTAGCGGAACGAGCGCTATGGTCGTAGAGTTCCAAGATCCGACACGGGATGAGCGACCAGACGTCGAAGACCTTGCACAGGAGTTCGTTGATGCCTCTGTGAAGTACTTCTGGCCAGCCATCTACCGGGGGGACATCGAAATCACGGTCGAAACTCCCGACGATACACTAACGGCCGACGTCAAGAGCGTCCCATCAATCCGACCGTTTGTCCAAGCCTACGAGGAGAGAGCTACGGAATCTCAGACGTTGGTTGACGCCGGAGACGTCGCTGGCCTCAATATTCCGGTTGATCTCCCACCACGTGCCGATGGTACCGAGACTCCGGATGGCTCGGTTCGGTTATCGGCTCGCCTCGCATCCCCTGCGGATGACGATACGTACCTGAACAACGTAGCGCTCTTCCGGGGAGCGGGGATGGTCGTCAAGTACTACGACCAGAGTCGTGTCGCCTACGGTGACCGGAACTTCTTCGGTGTATTGGCAGCCGGCGAAGCACGGTCGGCAGGAGCTCCTTCAGATAGTGATCGGGAAATCGACCGGTTCCTGCGGTTCGCTGAACCACCTGAGCACGACGAGTGGGAATCCACCGAGAACCTCCGTGAGCAGTACCAACGAGGATTCCGGATGGCACTCGACGATATGTTCGGAACGTTGCGCGACGGGCTACGTCACTTGGTTTCGAAGGGGAACAATGGCGACTCTCTCTCAGACAACGTTCTGAACAGGTTTCCGATTCACGGGGGCGGGAACCCCCGATCCACGACATCGCCCGCCGATCCCGTCTTCGAGATCGACAGTTCGTCTCACTTTGACGGCGACGCGTGGGAGATCTCTGGTCGAATTAAAGTACTCACAGAAGAGTTCGACGGGTGGAGTGCCGACATCACACTCACCGGTGTTGGCGAGGATGGATCGCGTTACGACGACATTCCCATTGATTACGTCGAGATCGAACAATCCGACGTGACCGTGTCGTACGACGAGGGATGTGTTCACCTCGTTGTGAATGATGCGATAAACGAAATCTCGTTCTCTGGTCGATCTCACTCAGACGAACCTGCGGACTTGGTACACGGTGATGTCGGTGCGACAGAATTAGAGATACTCGCAGAGTTAGAGACAACCGAGGAGGGGCAAGCGTGACCAGACGCTCTCAACGACACCGTACTACGACACTCCCCTTCAGCTACCGAAATAAGGGGATGGATTTTGATCTGGATTCGTTCACTGTTGACGACGGGGATCGAACAGCACTCGAACTGAACCCGTCACAGACCGAGATTGACCTCGCGTCGGCCGTGTCGTCGCCTGACAGTGGTGACGAATCAGATTGGTCCACGATAACTCTCCACGGTGAACTTCGCCTACCTAAGGAGACCGTCCAAGCAGTCTTTCCAGAAGACGAACGAGCACAGCCACCGGCCAAACTCTACGTCGCCATTCGCTGTCACGAGACGATCTACCGTGACCGGATCGTTGTCTCCGAAACTCCCACGACACCAGGTGAATACAACGTTGAGTTAGAGATTCCAAAGGACACTGTCCGAGGAACCGTTGAGCTACGTCCGTACCTCGTTCGCACCGAAGCTCACCCGGGAGAAGAACCGAACGATTACGCCGACCAGAAGAACTTCCGCGTCGCCAGTGGGACGCTGTACTACGTCGTCGTTGACCGCGACGAGGAAGAGGAGCGAGCCGCCATCGATGGTGAGCGAGTCCGGTTCTCACAAAATGCTCACCTCCCAGATGGGAACAAGCTATACTACCTCGACTTCCGAAACGAGGGTCGTCCTAAATTGTGGATCAATTCCGACCATCCCCGTATTGCCGAGGTGTTACAGAATAGAGGCTCTGTCGGGGCCGAAGCGCGGATGCGTGACGTGATACTCGACCAAGTGAGCTACGGGGTGTGGGTACAACTGCTTGTTCGTGCTGGGAGCGCCGTAGACGCAGAAGGAGAGGTTGAACACGAGTGGCAAGAGATGGTACTCCAGACGTTTGCCCGTAATCTCTACGATACGAGCGACATATCGGAAGCGACTCACCGGCTCAGAGACGACCTCTCTGACCCGCAAACACTACCTCACGTCATACAGCGGATCGATAGCGAACTTCAAGAGTACATAGACCCCCGAGAACAACTGATCCACCTTATGGAGGAGGGCCTCCAGATCTAACGTGACCGAGACAGAATTACACCGACTGACGGAAGACGGACGTCGTCTCGTTGGCGAGTCGTTCATGAAGGGCGAGACGACGCTAACCGACGAACAGTTGAACGAGTACGTAGAGCCTATGGCGGGTCGTCCGACGGCTGATCTCAACAGGATCGATTCCACGGTAAAGGAAGTCCTGGAAGAGTACCCAGAGTACGAGACCGCTATCGATGGCTCACTCGCTGAAGAGATTCACCGTTCCCTCAACATCACGAGGCGAACCGCCGGCGATCCAGGGCTCTGGCACTGGCTAGCAGTCGTCCAATACCCCGATCTCGTCCGGTACCGTTGGGAGTATCGCTCTGAGGAGGCGATGAGAGAGAAGTTCCTCGGTGCGGGATCCGACTTGTACTCAAACGCCATCCACCGACTCTGGTGGATTGCGGAGCTCACGTCGCGTGGCGACGATTACTCAACGACTGACGCGGTCTTTGCCAACCAGACGATGGTCAACAAGGTGTTTGACCGCTGGTTCGCGCGCTACCAACCTGCCGTTCGAGCCATGTGTGACGAACTCGCAGACGAACCGTCGCGTGTCATAGACGAGACGACACGACGGTTCAATCACGCACTGACAAACGTGCAACTCGAAGGACTGTCAGAAGACGAGGCACGAGAGATGATTAGGCAGATTATCGCCGGGTCTCGGTAAGAGCCCGTTATCCAACCTCAATAGCGAGAAAATTGTCTATGGGTAGGATCTATAACGCGGCGTCAGCATCGTAGGACTCACGATCTGGTCATTGATTCCCTCCGGTACTGATTTCTTCTCTGATCCCAAGAAATCCGCAAAGGAGTCGGGGAGACTATCACCACTCTCATCCGCGTTACCACTTTCTGCGGTACTTCCTGTATCCCCGTCGCTTCCCGAGAGATTTTCAGTATCTCCAGTCAGAAATGTACTTGAGCCGCCGTTTCGGCTTCACACGGCTACATCACAGAGAACTCTGATAGCGAGTGAATCCACAATACAAGCACCAACTCCGATTATAACGGGAGATCGACTGGGTACGAGTACTCGAATACTTCGTCAAACACCGTCACTGCATCCTTGATGATATCACCTTCAACAACGACACCGAATTCGAAGTTGGTTGTAAGGCTCGTATCGGTCAGGTTCGCGCTTCCGACGTAGCAGATCCGATCATCCACGATTACAATCTTCGCGTGAGTCGCAAACGCTTGGGACCCTTGACCCTCGTCCCATCGGTAGAGGTCTCTCACCTCGAAGTTGTCCCGGTGTTCCTCGTCAATCAAGTTCCACATCTTGTTGAGTGTCGTTCGTGTATCACCTTCCTCATCTGTGGTTTCACGGGTCAATAGTTGTGTCTCGACACCCCGCCGGGGGAGACTCGCAAGGTCGGACACGAGTTCGAGTGACGGGTCGAAGTATGGATTGGCGATCCGAACCGACGAATCGGCGTCGAACACTTGATTACGGATCGTAGAGGCGATGTCGGGAATCGAATGGACTCGTGCAGAAGTCGGTTCGAATCCACCCGGGAGTGTGGCCACGAACTCTACGGAATCGTCCTGATCTGTCTGGGAGGAACGACTGTCTGCGGCAATCACCGCAGCTTGTTGGGTCAGTACTCGATCTACTTCGGGAGGATCGACTTCGAAAGTGTAGGATGCAAAGCCCCGCTCGTCAACCTCCGATTGGGTGGCTGCCCCGTTCTTTTGAAGACAGGTGAAGAGGGCAGCTGCTTCACGGGTCGTTAGCGGCGTTTCTAACTCTCGGTCTACGTCGGCCCGAGTTACGTCTCTACGGTTAAGTGCCAGGATAGCATTCCGGATAGCGAAGACACGGTCGAGAGCGTCGAACTGGCGGACCACCGCGAAATTCGTACAAATAGTACTGTAGTTACCAGTCACACGTACTCTGACTCCCAGAACGCGGGTATTCGATCTCTGTCGCCGCCGACTAGATATCGGCGGTCAAGGTTCCCATTGGCGCTCTCGCAAGCGACTTCACTCATGTGGAGGCACGCGTGGCAGGCACCGTCCTCGTGTTCACACACGGGGTCGTACACGCACTTCTGGACGTCCGCAATCGTCTCATCCACCCAAGGGTGAATTCTCGTCTTGAACAGCGTGTGCATCCCTCCTAAGGAGAAGTGTTCGGTACTGCTCGCGTAGAGGAAGATCGCCGGGATGCTCGGCATCACGTACTCCGAGATGCTGTTGCTGTCGAGGCCACACTGACCACTCGCCGTTCGCATCAGCGCGTGACTCATCGAGTGAAGGAGGGTGTACACTTCCCGTGTGAGGTCGTCTTCGATAGGCGAGTAGTGGTCACGAAGTTCGTTCGTGTCTACGTTCTCCAGGAACCACTCCTTAAGGTCACTCTCATCGTCGGTATCGGGACGTTCGACATCACGCAGTGATCCCTTCTCGTCCAGCCACTCAATGATCGCGGCTCGATCTACTTGGAGGACGACGGCCTCAGAGGGGGTCTGGTCAACGTACACGGGGGTGCTGTCCTCACCCCGAGGATGTGGGAACGGCTGTAGGTCCGTCCGCGATCGTTCGGGGCGGTCGCGTGTGAATCCGAACGTGTAATTCAGCAGGGGGAGATTGTCCACGACCCACGCCGACGCAATATTCACTTTCTGGAGTTTTTCCGGGTATACCTCTGCCTCCGGATTCGATTCAAGGAAATCTTCCTGCTCCAAGAGACCGTCTAGAGACAGAGGAGTGGGTTGCCGTTTCATTCCATCCGTGGCGTCTAGATTCCCTTCGTATCCCTGAGTCGAGCGAAGGTAGGTGAAGAGTTCGTGAGAGAGCGTCGAGTATGCCTGATCTACGTCGCTATCGCCGCCTCGCTGCGAGGGGAGCTTCACACGTTCGCGGTTCTCTTCGACGACTTCCTCCCGCGTCGAACCCTTTATCGTGTCCTCCGCGACGTCGAAGACGTCCCCGAGATCCACACCACTCTCGATCATCCTTTCGACCTGCTCTGCACCCACTTTCTCCTTCAACTCCTCTATCTGTTTCTCCCGCCGTTTCGCGTCGCGTTCGTCCGTCGTCATCCGGCCGAGTTCCTCGTAGGTCTTCCCCTCCTCTTCAACGACGTCGTCAAGGTCACCGAGGTGGGCAGCCATCAGTACGCGGGCCCAGCTCTCTCCGTATTCGATGTCGTCGCTGTATCGCTGGTCGATTGGGAGATTGACAAGAACGTCGCCCTGGGAGTAGTAAACGGAGTTGCTCGCTATCGGCCGGAAGTACACTCGTTCCTTGTTGCACTTCGTACATCGCTTCGACATATTCCCACAGAAGTCACCACACTCGCCACAGTAGAAGTACCACGAGAGAGGATCGTTGATGTTCTGCTTGTTGAGGTAGATGTGGTCGTACCCGTGGTTCGGATCGCTACAGGGCTGCGGGTTGATCGACATCATGTTCCCGCAGTCGTGGACGAGGACGAAGGCGAGTTGGCGGAGCTCACCGCCACACTCGGGGCACTCCCCGTTGGTGTAGACGAAATGACTTGGCTCTTTCTTACTCACGACCCGGTGACAACTCCGGTTCTGACAGTACATGGTCAGGGGGTAGAGCGAGCCGACGACGCGATTCGGTCGGCGGAAATCCACATCGTCCACCGTGAGGTCTACCCAGGGGTCCTCGTCGTCGTTCCGGAAGCTGGATGCGTGAGTAGCGATCTGTTCCGCGACGTAGTTCGCGTCGAGGGAGCTTACCTTGTCGGTCTCCCACCGGGACACCTTCATCGACAGTCCCCGTCGCCCGTAGTCGAAGAGCGAATCGGGACCGAATCGGTACATCACCTGCGCCAGACCGCGTTTCATCTCTGAATCTGCCATGGTCACTGCCTCCTGTCGAACATATTCAGCACTTGTGCGGTACCCGTATCGATGTCAATCGGGAGCTGCTCGTCAATGTCTCGTAGACTCCGCATCGGTCCTCGGTCGTCCTCACTACGTTTGATCATGTTACCGATCCATCCCTGGTAACCGTCCTTCGGGTGTCCGGACATACATCGTTCCCAGATGTCCTCAAACTCCCGCTCAACTTTCCGCTCGTAGAGATCGACTGTCCGATCCTCCGCCCACTCGGGACGCTGTTCGGGCGTGACGCAGTAGGACCGCTTCACGAATTCGAGGAGTTCGTCTTTGTCGAGATCGCCTGCACGCTGTGCCTCTCGGAACGAGTCGTAGAGGTACACACGGCCGACCGAGGATTCGAGTTGTTCGTCGTAGTACTGAAGGAGCGTCGCAGCGAAGATACCCGGCATCGTACAACTCACCGCGAACTCGGCCCACCGTTCCAGCGGAGTCGCTTCGACAAGAAGATCCTGGAAGTCGTGGTACCGGTCGAACCGCGTGTAGTGTGAGCGGTCGCGGACGTGGACCGGATTAAACAGGTTGAAGACAGTACCCGTGACGTGACGACCGACACGGGAGTACGCCTGGATATACTCCGCCGTCTGTCGTGGCATCCCGAAGAACGAGATGAAGTTCAGCGTGTCCACGTCAACGCCGTGAGAGATCATACTCGTCGCGTTCACTATGTCCACGGGGTCGTCGGAGTCGTCCGATTCGAGGCGTTCCAACACGTCTCGAACGACATCGAACCCCGTCTCACCGCTCATCACTACGGAGTTCAGCGCGTCACGCTCCTCGTCTCGTGTCTCCAGCCACGGGTTGATCATGGAGGGAACAGCACGCTGGAGACGGTCGCTGTCTACCTTCTGGATGTTGTACGCGACCTGCGTATCGTAGTACTCCAAGATATCCAGGACAACGTTCCGTCTCTCCGAATCATCGTCGGGGAGATCAAGGTCAACGACCTCCCCGTACGGTGTCGTTCGGTGGTGTTCCCGTTCTAATGCCGTCGAGAGTTTGTCTGGGTTTCGCTGGTAGTGCTGGATGATGTCCGCGTACTCACGAAGAACTTCGACCAACGCGTACGTCCGCGATACGTTGTGAGGGACCGAGCCGACGATACGACGACCGAGTCGGTGGGGATCTTCGTACGCGTAGAACGACTGTTTGAGGAGCGGACCTGGAGAGGGGTAGGTGTTCACGTCCTTCCAGTAGAGGGCGTGAACCTGGTTCTCGGCACCCTTGATCGTCGCCGTCGCGGTGACGTTCTTGATGTCCCAGCCGTCACCGACCCTGTTGGCCCACTCTTGGAGGAACGTCTCGTAGTGGGAATCGAACGCGCCGAACTCCTCACGGAGCAAGTGGAGTTCGTCCTGAATCAGGATAGAGGGTGGGTCTACTGGATCAACGTCCTCTACGTCGTCGTCGCAGCTGTACCGTGAGTATCCCCGATTCGCCACTAAGCATCGGTTCTCTCCCGAGAAGCCGTGCTTCGGACAGCGTTTCTTCAACCGTCCGAAGAGAGTACGGAACCGACGTTGCATTCCGACGACCGCGATCTTGTCGATAGTGCTCACCACGAAGGTCGGGGCGTACCGGTAGACCTCTCGATCCGTCACGTAGATGGGGAGCTCCTCTTCGTCGCAGTCGTCGTTCGTACAGATGTGTAGGAGGCGCATCCGGTCGTAGTCGCCGTCCAGTTCAACGGCGTCCTCCCCACAAAACGGACACGTCGTCACGATCTTCCACTTTTCTGCGTATCGACTGTCTTCCTCTTTCACCAGACGGATGTTGTCGGTGAGGTTGTCGTCGTCATCCGTCTCCATCAATTGGTTTGGAGTGTTCCCGCTCCCGACGAAGTATCCGAGGCTGAACTCGTCGGTGTCTGGACACTCACGACGGCGAATCAGCTCCGCCTGCGCGAAGACATCCACGATACGCTGGAGTTGCTGTAAGGAGAGCAGCCGGAGAGGGAACTTCGTGAGGGCCGTCGTCCCGTGAGCCTTCCCTCGAAGTCGATCACGGAACGTGGCAAAGACCACGAGGCCGAGATACGCCTCGGTCTTCCCACCACCAGTAGGGAAGTAGATCACGTCAACCTCGTCCAAACAGTGGTTCTCCGCGTCGATATCTTCGGTTTGAGCTACGATGTCCGGGATGGCCATAACGATGTAGATGATCTGAAAGAGGTACCACTCCTCGTACTTCTCCCCCATCTGGTCGAACGTCTGGTTCATGAACTTGAACGCCGCTCGACTGTGGCCCACGTCGTCCCGGATGAGCTTCCGACCTTGGTCGAAGCGCCGTCGTTCCTTCTCGAACGCCTCCAAGTTCTCGTCGAACTTTTCGCGTGCTTCGTCGCTCCGGTCGGTTAGGACTTCGGAGCGCATCGACTCGTACTGTTCCCGGGCTTCTTCCATCTCCCGAGAGATACGGTCCAAGTGCGTCTCGATAGTCCCCCACGCGAAGTCACTGAACGGGGCCGAAAGTGTCTCTCGGCTACGGTACTTCCGCTGCTCGTGAATCGGAACGGTCACCGTCTTTATCGTGGTGGGATCGGTCCGTTCGACGCTACAGTTGCGTCCGAGACCGTCCATCTCGGGGTCGTAGTGGTACTCGTTCCTGATCTCGTCTGAGACGAACGGCTCAATCGGGGTCTCCTCGACAGAGACGTCGGTGTTGACGTCGAAGAAGAACGCCCGCCACTCCTCCCCTTTCGGGTCGAGCGCGTCGGGGTACTCGATACCGTGTTTGTTCACGAAGGAGACGGAGACGATGATGTCGTCCTCGTCGTATTGGGCTGTGAGTGATACCTCGAAATCCCACACCGGCGTCGGGGTTTCTCCACTGAATCGTTGTTCTAAGAATGTCTCGAAGGTTTCCTCGTCTTCGAGAGCAGTTTCGGGGATCTTGTCCGCGTTACGACGGTCTACCTCTTCTGGCGGGTCGGGCTCCCGGTACCGGCGCTCGTCTTGCCGGTAGGTCTCCATCGCATCCATCACCGCATCGTCGTCCGTGAGTGGGGGTAGCTCACCGTCGGATTGCGCCGCACGCTTCAGTTCACCCGCAGTGACTGTAAGAGGGCCGACGTCAATCTGGACTCGTTCGTACACCGGTCGCAGCTCCTCTAGCGATGCGTCGTCTCCAGCGTATCCAGCGGAGTCTTCGTCCTCGTCGTCTTCCGCCTCGGAGCCTTCGTCCTCCTCAGTTGGCGTGAGTGCGTCGTCCTCGGCTATCTCTGGATCGAACCCGACCGGCCCACCGAACTCCTGTTGCTCCTCGTAAGTTGGTAGACGGCGATAGTAGACCTTCGCAGTAGGACTGATCTCCACCGTCTCGTCGTCCGGAACTGACCCGGGGAGCTTGAACTGAAGCCCCATAGTGAAGGGGGCGACTCGTGTGGCGATGTTCCCGAACGCGTCGTCGGATTCCTGAGCTTCGCGGTACTGGAACTGACTCGCTAACGCACCTGCGAAGAACTGATCCTTCGGGTTAACGTCGTAGACTGTTTCACCGTACTCGCCGCGGCCAGTAATCCGTTCGACGAGCCGTTCAAGAAGGACGTTGTTGACAGCTTGGTGCTGCTGGTACTCCTTGTCGTCTTCTGTTATCTCGTATGCGTCGTCCGGTGGTCGAGCGTACTGACGAGAATCAGATTGAGGTGGAATTTCGCGCGGCCCGAGTCCCATATGCTCCCGTCATGGCAGAGTGTCATAAGTTTAGTGAGGGAGACGAGGTTAGGGAAGTTACAGAGATCGTGAGAACCGATCGATGACCCTATTTATAGTCCTATTTGCTGACGAAGGGTGAGCGGATTGGTATACGTACAGTAACTATGTATCTCACCAACTCCGTCAGAGTCCACGTAACCGACCGATCTGGGAACTCTTGGCCTCAACATCTTCCTCTATCGAGTGGACTTCCAGCCGATAGAGGTACTTCCCGATCTCGAAGTCGCTGAGACGGATATCTGGACTCTCAGAAAGCATTACGTCGTCAAGTGTCCCGTCGGCGGCAGATCGAAGTGCTGTCTGCCGGAGTGCTTTCTTCAGACGACTGTATATCGTCTCCATCTCCTGGACGGCGTTCCATACCTGGTTGAAGTTCTCTTTCACGCCTTCGAGATCGTACGCTTCGGCGATGGCCCAGAAGCTCTTCTTCGACCGCGTCCGATGGACTTCCATCTTGTACCACCGCTCGTAGGTGCCGTGTCCCTTGTCAAGACCCTGTTGTTTCATCTTCTCCATGAAGTCGTCAAGGTCGTCACCCGTCTCCTCCAAGGCGGCTTCAAGATTGACTTTCCACAGGTTGGCGTAGTAGTACAGTCCGACGTCCCCACGTTCACGGATCAACGCGTACAGTTGCTCACGCATCTCGTCTGTGTCTTCCAGGTGGACGACGACATCGTGTTTCTTGAGGCGTGAGGCGTTCTTCTTGAACAGTTTGTCGTGGCCCTCGCGTACCGAATACACTTCGGTATCCTTGCGGAAGTACATATACAGTCCATCGTCAAAGTGGACGTCAAGACAGTCGGTCTCAGTCCATCCGCCGGAGGTAGTCGTCTGTTTCGTGGAGGACGTCTCGTACTCAGTCGGGTCAAAGTCTTCACTGTCCTCGTAATCTGTCTCGTACCCTCGAACGATTTCACCCAGGTCTTCTCCTTCGGCCTCGTCTACGGAGATATCTCCACCGAGATCGCTCGTACTGGGTTCCTCATACTCGGGGAGGTCAATGTTTACACGTTCAACGTCCGCGGGTTCGTCCGTAGCGAGACGGGTCAGCTTATCGATCACCTTCCAGAACGAGGCATCCGCAATTGATTCGAAAGAACTCTCCACGGCATCAACTTGTGAGTGGAGGAGCCCCATCTCAATCGGATAGGCCAAGACGACAGCGTCAGTTGCGACATCGGTCCGGAGGAGATCGCGGTCAGCCCACCGGAGTGCACCGTAGAGAACGACGTGGTCCGTGGGGTCGGCTGAGCGAATACTGTGAGTGTCGTGTATCGCGAGATCGTCACCCAAGTCGCGATAGAGAGAAGCGTGCTCAGACTGGAGAAACATCGTGAGTGCCTGCTGTTGACTCTCTGTCGCAGTCACCACGGAAATCGAGTCTCCTCTGTCTAGCGCACCGTAGAGAAGATTGTTAACTAGTACGCCCTGCTTTTTGGCACTCGCAGGCGCATCGTCCCAACTATCCTCCAGCTCTTCAAGAGCCGAGACTACGTCACGGAACGTACCAGTTGCGGGATTAGCTTCTGGGTCAGACGCAATGCGTCCCGCGAACCGATCAAGTTGCGCAAGCCGGCTCGATATTGTTGTCCGCCGTGCATGAAAGTCGGCTACGTCGAGAGGGGTCAAGAGTTCGCGAAAACTCCCCAGAGCGTACCGTACGAGTTGCTGCCCGCGCTTGAGGATGTCCACATCCAACTCTCGTGTCAAGTACTCGAACTTCGCTCGGCGGTTGTTCGCTCGTTTTAGTGCCGTGAGAAGGTCTCCGTCGCCACATGTATGGACATCGATAGAGAGTCCCGAAACACGGTTCTGCTCCCGCCTAGCGACGGCCTGAGAACGTTGAGTCGTTGGACTCACTTCCTCGTCGGTACGTATCCACTCGCTCCCACTATCGCGGTCACTTTCGACCACAGCGGACAACAGCCGAGGTGGCCACGTCCACAAGAATGCCCGTCCCCGTAGTTTCTCCACAAGGTCTGACGTCGGATTACTCGTGAAGTAGATTATCGCAGGCACGTCATTTCGCTTTTTCCACTTCAATAATCGGAGGAGGCGTTCTTTGTCGTACTTCACAGAGTCGTCATAGATTACACATCGAACTCGGTCTCCGACATCGTCCGAAGGAATGCGCGTACTCGTGTACGAAAAGAGGAACCTGGCAGGCTTATCGGGATGGTTGAGGTTCTTCGTAACCGTCGCTAGGGATCCATCTTGCGTTACGTTAGCTATCGGAGTTTCCTCACGCGCGTAGCATGATTTATCGTGCGGTGGCCGTATCGACGTCGGAGACAGCTGCCGGAACCGTTCGCGGAATGCCGTGTTGGAGCTGAGGAGAAACACCGCGTTACGGCCATCTACCTTGGGTCCAAAGAGGGCTTCAAGCGCGTGGAGGTGTAGAAACTCGGATCTATCAGACGGTGTTACGATGACCAGATCCTGACCACGCTCAACCATCGCGTTGAGGAGGCCTGCGTGTACTCTCGTCGTGGCCGGGAAGTGGACTAGTCGCTCTTCATCAGCGAGGTTACCGGACGAGATGAACGGTGACTTAACTGCTGGCGTATCAAAGAGCACACTGAGCGACACACCTCTGACGGAACGAACAAGATTAGAAATAGTTTACTAAAGATCTCGTAATCCAGACGTACCCGTTTTGGTGAAACCTACTCCAAGCAGTCGGAGAGTGAATCTCTCAATGAGCATCTAATCGGTATTGGGAGATGAGTTCCCGGAAGTTTCCGGAAGCCTTGATTTTCCTCAAACACAAACCGAGAGACAGCGTAGGGTATCAGACCCAGAAGATGGTACTATGCGAAGGTTTCCGGAAACAACCCGGTTACGCTTTTATGACTAGACGGGAAACAAGTTGAGCAGTAACAGATGATCCGCGATGCTCGCGTTCTCCGCGCCGGGTTCGTCCCTCGGGAAGTTGAGCATCGCGACGCCGAAGTCAACCACCTCTCTAGCGTCCTCAAGCCCATCACGAACGGAGAACCAGCCGACACGGCTATCGTCACCGGACCCAGCGGGACGGGGAAGACGTGTATCTCGCAATTCGTCACCGAACGCTTGCGTGAGGAAGTCCTCGACGTCGAGGCCATCTACGTCAACTGCTGGCGAAACTACACCCGGTTCCGCACGCTCTACCAAATTCTCGACAACCTCGGCGCCACCATCGACATCCACCGGCAGTCGACGCCCCACGACGAACTCGTCGACCGGCTCCAGCAGCACGACGGCCCGCGAACGGTCGTCATCCTCGACGAGGTCGACCAACTGGAGGACCCCAGCGTCATCTACGACCTCCACAGCCTCCCGCAGTTCGCGATCATCTGCATCGCGAACAAGGAAGAGGAGCTGTTCAGCCGCGTCGACGACCGCCTCGTGAGCCGCCTGCGCTCCAGCGAACACGTCCGGATGGACAAGTACCACGACGAGCAGCTATACGATATTCTGAGTGCGCGGGCAAAGTGGGGCCTCGACGAGGGCGTCATCACCGACGACCAGCTCTACCGGATCGCCGATGCGGCCGCCGGCGACGCCCGCCTCGCAATCGGTATCCTCCGAACGGCCGCCGGCAAGGCTGATCGTGAGAACCACGAGCGAATCACCGACGACATCCTCCTAGACGCCGCGGAGGATGCTCGGGCCCAAATCAAGCAGAAGAGTCTCGACTCGCTCACGCCGCACCAGCGCGTCGTCTACGACATCGTTGGCGAGCACGGCCCGGTCGGGCCGAGCGAGATCCACGAGCGCTATTCCGAGGACGTCGATGATCCGCGGACGAAACGGACTATCCGCACGTACCTCTCGAAGATGGAACAGTACAACCTCCTCGAGGCGGAGGGGACGAGTCGGGACCGAAAGTACTCGCTCGTCGATTCGGCAGCGGCGTCGCCGATGCAGTGACCGTTCCGCCGTCAACTGTTAGGAACTGAACTCGCCGAGGCCCGATTGCTCGTGGTCCAGTAGCTCAATGACCTGGGGATCGTCGTTGCCGGGGTTGTTGACCCGCGTCGAAATCTCGTAGGCGTCCAGATCGTCCTTCGGGTACGGCTGGCACAGTTCCTTGCGGGTGTTCGGGTCTGCGGCGAGCCAGTCGGACTCAGCGTCCTTCGGGAGGACGACCGGCATCCGGTCGTGGATTGAGTTCATGAGGTCGTTCGGCTCCGTCGTGAGAATCGTGACGCACGAGATCGTCTCGTCGTCGCCCTCCCAAACGTCCCAGAGCCCGGCCATCGCGAATGCGGGGTCGTCCTCTCTGTAAATCCGGTAGGGCTGCTTCGACCCGCCGTTCGGCGATTTCCATTCGTAGAACCCTGACGAGGGGACCAGACAGGGCCGGGACTCCCACGCCCCTTCGAAGTTGGCGTCGTGATCTACCGTGCCGCACAGAACGTGCTACAGATAGCGATGAAGGGGATGTAGCAGAGAAAGCGTCCTACGGGTTGCGAACCATTTTGTCACCGGGAAAGCAAACTAAAGAGTATATGGACGACCTCGAATTTGCCCTCGCCAATCTCCGAGGCTATCCTTTCGAGAAATTTGCTATGGCATATCTACGTGAACAGGGATACCAGGTTCACGAAAGCGGGAGCTCCGGCCCTGATGGAGGATGGGACGGCCAAGTCGAAATCAGTGGTAGAGAAGGTATCGCCCACGCCAGCGTCCAAGAAACCTGGAGACGTAAGCTCCGTAGTGACGCCGAAAAGGTCAAACAACTGGAAGAGGAGAGAGGAGAAGACTACGACCTCTTCGTTTTCGTCACTAACCAAGATGTGGGCGGCAGGCAGGAACTGGATCTGCAGGATGAGATCCGAGAAGAGTACGGTTGGAAACTGCGGATCCATCACCGAGAAGAGATTCTCGGAGAACTACGGCAAAACAGTCAGGACTTGGCCGAAGAATTTCTAGATGTCGATCTACAGAAGGATCACGACCACATCCAAGAAATCGAAGAACTATGCAGCGACCGACTTGACAAGTTACAGGCCCGTGATGGATACGCAAGCGAGCTAATCGAAGGCCCAGCTATTGCACTACACATCATCCCAAACGGCGTATTGTCCAAGAGCAAGAACCGGTCAGGCGATCTCCCGAACCCATCCATTATTTTCGAAGAAAGGGAGAACTACGGCGAATCTAAAGGGAAGCACACGATTTCATACGGCAGAGGTGGATCTCCCGGAGAACACCACGCCTACGCTGTCCTGAGGAACGATGGTCTATATGAATCTGCCTCTGTCTCCGCTTTCCACGAGAAATACGAAGATCTGTGGCTGCAAGGTTTCATCCAAGACGGTGTCGGGATAGGCCTTGATGCTGCGATTATACTGGCAGCGAGAGAGACGATGATGGACCTGTCTAAGATGGGTTTCTCGGGAACAACCTTCGCATTTGTTTCACTCCTTGATGCAGGAGACGTACAGCTCGTAACGCCGGACCATCTCGGCAGTAGTTTACATCGTTCTCCGAAGACTATTGACACCGACCGTTATACGACGGAGTACGCTACTTTACAGATCGGCAGTGAACAAGTAATTGAAGGCCTTGAACCAGTCCTCGACGAATTATGGAGACAGTTTGGGGATGATGGAAGTCCGAATATCGAGGACGGGAAGTGGACACGACAATCTTGCAAAGTCCGAGATGGAATGACAATAGAGGAAGGGGATCAGTGATATCCTGCTCATTTTGCTCCCCAAACCCCGTGTAGATAAGACAGGCCGGTAACATTGTCCCGATTGAATGAAGGAACCGCTCCGCTGGCCAGTCCCAGCAATCTTCGCTGTCGTTGCTGGGGTATCTATACTCGCAGCAGAACTCACGAACTATGATCTCTCAGGTAACGGCCAGCAAGTCCTCTCAACACTGGCGTCAATTCAGGCAGCGGTCTTTGCCATCGTCTTCTCCGTTGTCATCCTCGGAATCCAACTCTCAACATCAAGATACTCCACCAGGTTAGCCGACTTGTTCAGATCCGACGGAGCATACAAGAAAACAGTCGGTGTCTTCGCAGCCTCACTCGCAGCCGACATCATCGGCCTACTCGCATTCACACACGTCTCACGATTCACACTCAGACTCTTGACCTCTGTCGCTCTCGGCCTCGCATCTGCCTCATTTGCTTTGCTGTACTTCTTCGTCGACAGAACCCTGGAACAGACCACACCCGAGGGAATCATCAAACGAGTCAAGCAAGAGCTCACACCAAGTCAGATAATAGCCGACGCCGAAGCCGCTGACAACGACCCATCCGAAACAGATCCCTTCCTCGTTCCAGTATCCATCGTCAGATCCGCGATCGATGACAGGGACGTACCCGCTGCAACACGAGCTCTCAACGTCATCGACAACCAAGTCGAAGAGCTTCTGAAACAGGTATCGACAGATCAAGTCGAGGACGACAGCCCGGTAGGTGACTCTCTCGAAGAACTCTGTACGAATAGGCTTCCAAGTGCTGGAGAGAAAAGCGTTGACGAAGACCTGGAAGAAGCCGGCTCCGAAGCCGTCGACACGCTATCCTCGATCGGAAACAACTCGGTTGAACAAGAACTCGAACCCGTCGCAATACACAGCTCGCAAGGCCTCGGTAAACTCGTCAGCAACGTAGACTTCAGCACAACCGGGGAGAACATTCGGAAGGAAGCAGTCGATGATTCGGGGGAAGTTCTTAAAGAGGCAGCTGAAGCTGAGCTGTGGGACACCGCCGGGACAGGAACCAGAATCCTTGGCTGGCGAGCCGCACAATCAGTGGTAAGACGAGGGGCTACAGAAAGACGCAAACTGCCGTACACCTCCCTTTCCCTGAAGTACATCCCGGAGGTATTCGAGGAAACAGTAGAAGGAGCTCCAGACGAAGCTGATAGCCTAGATCTCTTCAGAAGAGCATCTCGCAGAGAAGAAGATGACTGGACCTCGCCTGAAGAATGGGCATTATGGAGCTGCTATGCTTCGATGGCAGAGATTACCTCTGCGTTCATCCGGTATGAAGTCCAACACGGGGAGGAGATCGTGGACTGGAGCAGTGCTGGTAGTGGCTGGACAAAATGCATCTCAATACTCAAAGAATCCGGCCATGAAGAAATGCTGCGGCAGTGGCTTGGAACGCTTCTCTACCTGGAGTACATTGAGTCCGAGGTCGACACCCAGCTGATGTCGAACTTCAATGCCGCTGCCAGGTACGACGTCTCGGAAGATTCGATGGATCAAACCATCGATGAGATCCTAAGTGAGGATCTGGATGTTCAATCCAGAATCGATTCTCTGCCAGGTCAGATAGATCCTGTTGAATATCCCAGGACTGGTTCTACGGTACGGCCAGTTTCTGATCCAGATTATCCGTTTGAGGAGTGGCTGGAGTTCCACAAAGAGATCTATTTGGACCGGGCGAAGGGCAGCGGAATGTATGCAGAGATCGAAGTCGAAAGAGGCGATGATGGTCGGGAAGACGATGGCGAAGATACTGATTCGTGACAATTCAGGCTTTAAAAACGAGTTTTGAGAAAGATACTACAGGGTTTTCCCAAGACTCGGAGGTAGATAGACGATCGACGATGTCAGGATAGACGGAACAGACTACAGAATCACGGATCACGCTCGGCTTCGCTGGACTATGCGGATCAATACCTCCGAGAAACTAAACGAGGAACACATCGATAACAGTGTCCGAGTCAATCTATCCGGAGGATACGAACGAGGGTTCTGGAACCAGAACCACGGCGCAATTCTCCTCGTAAGCGCTGACTCAATCTCCACCGTCATACCAGGAACCGATCTCGGCCTGAACGAAGACTTGGAACAGTGCTGCAGCTGCGGGGCCTTGATTATGGAAGACTGCCGTTTGGACAACTGTCGATGGTGTGGAGAAGAGGACTTCTAAGAGCCAGCTACCGTTCAAAATATTTCCTGAGAAGAGGTCACATATAGTAGTAATAGTGGTAGGGGAACATCTCTTCAGGAAGCTCACCAGCTAGTGGTTCAGCAAGAATATCACTGACTGCATCTGCGATTCCAACTGTAACAGGGAGCTTTTTACAGAAATCAGAGCTGTTCCAATCCAGCTTAGAGAACGATAAAATCTCTTCACAGATCTCTCGGTAAGATGTAGATTGCACATCACTGTGTGGTCGGACAACGATCGGCTTTGGCATCCCTGAATCGTCGTACGCTGAAATCTCTGGAACAAAGCCTTTGGTGTACAGATAGTACTCTTTCTTTCCAAGAGGAAGAACGACAGTCCCTCTCAAAGGCGGGTACTGAGTATTACTGAACAACCGAATCGGATGGCGTTCGCGGATCGTGATGAAATCCCGAGCAGCGACCTCAGAGGACCCATCTTTGAAACCCTCCGTCTCTTTCTCCCAGAAATTAGATGACTTATGAATCACCAATCTTCCCGGCATCTCACCTTGTCGGTCACCAAAGCGCCTTAAGATTGTCTCAATAAGCTGTTTAGCATCTTCACGGTTCAGATGGGTTCTTCCCGTGTCCTTGTCACTCGCTATATCTTTGACAGGGTCGCCCCGGATTACGAAGTTCTCCCCGGTCTCCATGAACACCTGCGCAATTGAGGCTCTAGTATCGGGATCTGTTCCGCGTTCATCGTAAAAAGACACACCCACATAGCAGGTTCTCGACTTCAGCTCAGTTAGTTTCCAAGGACGGCCTCGACGAGCTTTGTACAGTAGTCCCACAGCGAGATTCCAAGCCACTTCACGACGTGGTTGAACATCCTCGTCGCGGAGGGTATCTGGCCCGATTAGTTGAGTTGGAGTCTCATTCAGCATCCCAAGCAGCTTAATCCGGCTTCTAAAGTCAGTGTCCTTGGTCCTAATCCGTCCTCCCTTTTTATCGCCCGTCAGGATCTCCACTAAATCTGGAGGGATGCTTACGATAACTACGTCCGGTGAGGGAGTGGTCGAGCAGACGTTCTCGATGTGATATTCGATATTATCCAACGCCATTTCCACCTGCTGCTCCTCATCTCTGACTTCCTGGAGTGCGTCGACGTGATCGCCCTCAATCTCACTACGCCACTTCTGACGCTGATCGAAGGACATCTGCAGTTCTGATTCTGAACCGAGTCCCGGAAACGGCTGGTTCCATCTCTCTCTGTCTGAACCTTCTGGAAGGACGCCGTGCCGCATCTCTTCCAGAAGATCTCGGACCGCGGATATCGACCAGCTGTCTCCAACAATCCCTATCCGAACGATCTCATGATCGGAGCCATCGCGAGGTGGACAGGGTCCGTACTCAAGAAGGCCAGCACGCGGATCCTTTGCTTTCTCCTCACCGGCAAACACTAGCTCCGGTTCACGTAAGCGAGAGATTTCAAATTCAGACATCAGTATGAGTCAACCTCTGGCGACATGAGCTCATTTCTCTCACTGGTATCTTTTGGTGGGCGTTTTCGGACCTCTAAATCATCTATCTCAGAGAAGTACATTGCCTGAGGGTGATCTCGCTCCTCGTCTTCGAAAAGAGACTGATTCTGTGGGGGATCTTCGGTCAAATCAAGATACGAGCGCCATTGGCGGAATTGAGCCTTGAAATTATTAGGCCGGTGGTATCCGTCACTTTGCAAATCGTCGTGTAGCTTGCTCGCCTGATCTCCGCTAATTATGTTGTTTCCGTAGCCTCTCCGTGAGAACAGCCATCCGGTTTCGACGAAAACATAGAAGTCACCATCATATTGTCTGAATTGAGGAACTCCATATCTGTGAGCGATAGAACGCCCCCTCTCCATGGTAACTTTCCAACCCTCTACAAACGTCTGCTCAGGTTCGTCTTCTTCTACGCTGTCTTTGTCCGGATTGTGTTGGAAGATTAGCCGGTTTTCGTAGTCGTGCCTCACCAGCTTACAGGTATCGTAGTTCTCGACACCTCTCTTCTTTAGGAAGCGGTTGAACAGTCTCTTAGCGATCTCATCTGCTTTTTCGACATCTTCCAGCCACTGATCGAAGCTCTGTTCTTTGATGGAATCTGTCTCGATGAACTTCAATAGAGAATCCTCCATCTCTTCTGGAGGGGTTAGACTGTAGATTTCATCTCCCTCTATCCAAATTGGAGAATACCACTCATTTGCCTCATACACATCCCGATGGCGATCAGCAGTACAAATGCCAACATAGATATAATCTGGATACTCCTCAAGTTTGAGGAAGTTAGGTATCAGCGTCTCTGGACGGTCATAGGGCCTATTCTCTTTCGTATAGAAATCCCATTTTGATCGATCTACTGACTGCTCGTCTTCCGTCATTTGCTCAAGGCGATCCCAGCCAGCGCGGTGGATAAATACGTCTTCTAAGAACCGCTTGAAGTGCTCAAACTCATATTCGCGGAATTTCTCCGTCTCCTGGTCATTCAGTTCATGCCTACTGACAACCTCATCATAGTAGTTCTTGATCGCATCGTCTGTGCTGACTCGTGGCTTGAAAATTCGCTTCCACTTATCAGGGGCCTGGAAATGAGGAGAGTAGACATGATACTCGAACTCTCGGCTCTGTTCATGATAGTCGAGAAAGGTACGTGCGAGCTCAGTGACGAAACTCTCATCTAAACGTGAAACTTCGCCTGCCTTGGCTTCTACACGGATCCGTTTCTCAAACTCACTGCTAACTTTCTCTGCATCCAGACAATAGAAATCCTCAGAGATACCTACAGCAGCTAGATCCTCCGTAGTGGCGTGGTGGTCCGATCGCCGTTCAATACTGTTCCCTCGTGCCCGGAGATACTCGGCTATCCGGTTCTTGTATTTCTCTCCTGTATGGAAACTTGCCTCACTTCCACCTTCATGATCGAACCACGGCATTAGTACCGATTGAACAAATTCCCTTCTCCACCTTTATTCTATCTCCCAAGAATCTATACACGATGACCTCAACACCTTCATACGAAATCATATGCAGGACGCCTTGGACCTGGAAGAATTGGTAGCAGTCCTTTTAGAAGAACATGAATACGGAGACTCACTCAAGCCCAAGGCGTTCCACAAAGTCCTCTATTTCGTTGAGCAAGAACTTGAGCAGGAGCGAGTGCCAGTTCAGGTCCCTAAATTCTGGTATATGTATGGAGCAGTCGTCGCAACGTCAAACTCAAATATTAATGTGGACATCAGTGATGGCGGTTCCTCAGTAACCAGCAATCTAGATCTCGATGATATCGATGTGTCAGAGGGAGTCCTTCGACGCAGTCAAGAAGCTATTAGCAGAGCTCTTGACGATTACTACGATCTCGGGCTTGACAGTATCACGAACAAGATGTATGAAGAGGCTCCGTATGACGTGCAGCGACACTATCGCCAGCTGGATAAGCAATTGACAGCGGCTGCCGACACAGGTCAAATGACTCTCGACGGTGGGAAAAACGAGGCACGGACCAGAGAAACCGTGTATGATCTTCTGGAGAGCTTTCCACTGGATGAGTTTCCGGAATACGAGAATGATTTGTATATCTGGTACCGATTAGTCAGTGCTCAAATCGACTCCGATGACTACGATCCCGATGAAGCACATCGAATCTCTGAAACCTTCTGGAGGCTATTCTGCTTAGAATTGGCATGTCGGGAGAACAGTAGATTATCGCATAGTGAGGTCGCCGAAGAGCTGGGTGTCGATAGTATAGAAGGAACAAAAGAGGAGCTTCGATCATTTCTACTTGAGCAGGAAAAGCAGAAGGCCCGAAGAAATGCTCGAGAAAGTGAAGCAGCGATCAAAGCAGCGGAAGCGTTCGTTGCTCCTCACTTAGAGTTTGACGTGAAAATCTAATAGCGATGGCTAGGTACTTCCTTGACACCGGCCCAATTGTTGGAATTACTTTCCTCCACGACCTGTGGCGAACTGAATCAGAAAGGCTGTTCGACACAGACAATACTCTCTATACCTGCCAAACCGCGGTCTACGAATACTGCAATAGAACCGACTCAAACTCTGTGGAGACGGCGGACATCGATTGGGAAACGGAGGAGGGCCGATTCGGTGATAAATTCTCGACCGTTCGAGCAGCTCAGGGCAATCTAGACATCAAGCTCCGTTCCTATGATGATGACGAGCTTGACCTAGACACTCTCGTGGACCTGTTCATTACTGAAGCTCGAATCAAGGAGAATGTCTTCCCTCAAAGCTTGATCAACGAGTACATTCGACCCAATCTTGAGGATTTCCTATCTGAGGAGATAGGCGATCAAGATCTGACCTCCAAGGTTGCTCGCCAAGCGATGGACGCTCTTTGTGACACGATTCAGACCCAGGCGAGAAATAAAAAGAACTGTCTGAAGAGACGGGTCAAGATGGCTCCGGAGCAGGATGGAGACTGGGAGATGGAGAAAAGACAGTTAGATTTTGTCGGTTATCGAGATCGTCTTATTCTATGCGATGCGGCATACATGAAGGACCGAGGCCTCCTGGACAAGGTTGTCACAGTAGATTCTAATCATATGTATGATAACCAGAAGAAGATCGAGGCGATACTGGGTATCCGGATTCTCCTCGTCAAGGACGAGTTCGCTGATGATACCTCTTATCTCACGAGTGGTGCTGAGTCCAAGGGGCAAGACACGGATTAGAGGAAAACAGTCGAACCGGGTTTCTACTCCCGGTAATAGGCAAGGAGAGGGAACGAAGATACTCGGCTACGGGTTATCCTGTACTTCTCGGAAGGCCTCTCTCAATTCTCGTAACGAAACACGGCGAGAATGATCTCGGTTGACCGGTGCTTTTAGCAGCCTAGCTTCCGCCAAGTCAGAAAGCACCCTTACCTGCTTCTGTACAGATTTTCGCGTTGCCAAGCCGCTCTGGATATTCAACGTGGAAAGAGATCGTGTGACACCTATATCTCGTTTAGTGAAGGCTGCTTTTCTTGTTTTTCGCCGTCCTCCTATCCTTGATTTTCATTGAGGCATTCCGAGCTGTTTTCCTCGTCCTTGTTTTTGCGGTACTCGTCTTCGTCGACCTGGGAGGAAAGAGATTAACCAACACGCCGCCGTCAATACGGGCGGATGTTGGTTAACACGGAGAACACGGGATTCAGGAACTATTCTCGGAAACAGGATCCAAACGGAGACTACTCGGGACTGTACCGGGATTGGAGGGGATCAAGTCGAGTTCCCTGAAACGCGGAAGCGACACGCAGCGGCTTATCGGGAAGGTAGACAACTAATCAAGTATGGGAGAACACACAACGTCGAACCGATTAGCGGTGAACCAGCCGACACGGGGCGCTGACCGCAACCAGGCCTTTGCTGACCAGGCCGATCCAGCTACGGACGAGATGCTGTTACCACAACTCGACGACGGCATCACGCTGCTCAATGTCGAGGGAGGGCGGGGCGTCCCGATCCTGCAGTCGCTCGTACTCGACCATCTCCTCCTACACGACGGGCCCGCCTTCTGGATCGACGCAAATGGTCACGCGACGACGACGACACTCGCCCAGATCGCGCCCAGTCAACGGTTGCTCAACCGAATCCACGTGGCACGCGGATTCACCGCCTACCAGCACTACGGCGCCGTCTGTGATCTCCCGACGGCAGTGAACAAGTCGATCCAGATGTCCACCACCGACGCCGGGGCGGCCGGTCAAGGGGAACCGAGTCGTGACGAGGACACGTCGCCCCACACACCCGCCCTCATCGTCGCGCCAGCCGTCGACGCCCAGTACCGCGCCGACGATACCCTCGGCGAAAACCACGCGAAAACCCTTCAGGCTCGAACTCTCGCCCGGTTGGCGACCTACGCCGAGGGGTACGACATCTCGGTGCTCGTTACGCGAAACGAGCGAAACGAATTCACCGAATCAATCGCGACGGTCGCCGACCACCACCTAGAGTGCGAGCAGACGCGGATGGGGCCACGGGTCGTCGGCGAAGACTTCGAGACGCTCGTCTATCCCGTCAACGACGGCGCGTACTACCAGACGACGTTCGCGTACTGGCGGCAGCTGCTCGCGGCACGCGCCACGCAGGTCGGCGTGGAACCGACGACGTCGGCGCCGTCGACACCGACCCCAGAGGGTGTCAGGACAGGTGTCACAGCTGACAGTGAGACGGTGGCGGCCACCGCGGACCCCTTGCTCGATGCGTGGACCGCGACCGGGACAGGAGGCCGATAGCGATGGGGCGCAAAAACCCAACCTACCGGGATGCGCTCCGGGCCATCGAAGAGCGTTGGGCGGAATTTCGCCGGGCACTGCGGCGTCGCGACCAGCCGCGATTTGACCAGCTGTTCGAGTACGCCCGCGAACACGCCGACGCGAGCGGGCTGTTGAACCACCAGAACCCGCTGCTGCCGGCGCTGCTCAGCATCGATCTCGAACAGGAGGCCCGCCTCGTACTACGAGACGCAGCTCGTTCGAGCCGTCGAAAGCCTGCTGTCACCACTCGGTTGGGATCGGACGGAGATTCGCCGGGAGCTCGCGGAAACTCGGGAAGCGAACGTGACTGCCTTTACTGATAGCGGAGATTAACCAACATCATCGAAGTGTGCTGCGAGTTATTGGTTAAGACGGAATCTAACCGTGCGGATTAGGGGTAGAGAGAATACATCGCCCACACACCCCTCGTCCAGAGTGAAAACTAATCAGGAGAGTATGGGAAGGTCCATGTGAAACGGAGGTTCGCGTAGAGAGAGTCGAACGAGAAGCACAAAAAGACGGCCAGAGACGGGTGAACACGGAAGGAACAGACCGGCAAACACGAGCGGCGGTTCGTAACTACCCGGACGAATACCGCTTTCGTCCTTCTAGTTGTGCTGAATACACTTGGGGAACGGTAAGCAGCAGGTAGTAATAAAGGTTCTAGGTAATACTATGTAAATTGGCATGTTTGGAAGATCGTCGGCTGTGTAATCACCGGCTTGTTAGAGTAGCTGTCTCACGTCCTGTAATTTCAGTGGTTTCCTCCTATTCTGTCCAACAGTTTTCGGCTGGGAAATCGGGACACTCTTGATGCTTTTCACTCTGGACGAGGGGTGTGTGGGTTCGATCCTGTCATTCGTGGATTGTGAGACGTTAAGAGAACAATCGACGTCTTGATGATTCATCTCCCAGCACAGCGTCCTTTTGGGAAGCGAGTTCCTGTTCTACCTCGGTACCCCGGAATCAGGAATCCAGATTCCGAGCGAACTGATTGCGCGCTCCGCGTTGGTTCGCTTGGAGATGTAGTCCTCGTTGTGGGAACATTCGATGGAATCACGCTATTCACTCTTAATTGGGGGTGCCGACACACTCTCGTCTCTACTAATTGACGATCAGATTCGACACTCATTCATCACGACCGGCGTTTCACTCTGGACGAGGGGTGTCTGCTGTGCGTCAGACACTCGTTTTTTATCGTGTTCTCTCAGGGAAATGATTAATTACCGCGTCCAAATTACACTCTGGACGAAGGGTGTGTTTTGAGGAAGTTCTCGGCTCACTAGGTGAAGGGCTATTCACTCTTGATCAGGGGTGTGGCAAACCCGCTTGAGTCCGGCGTTTTCACTCTGGATTAGGGGTGCCGGGCTACGCTGGTAGCTATCGCTCAGAATCCGATTTCACTCGGGACTGACTCGACTCTTGTGAGGCTGATACGGTAGAGACAAAACATCAGAAGACGACAATAGCCCGATTTACACTCTTGTCGAGGTAGCCAAATCATTAAGTAGGTTCCTCTCGCGATGTCTGATATTGATGGCTGAGGAACCGTCCCAACTCTCTGACTTCGACGGCCGCTACGAGGATCCCGCCGACGATCCCCTCTTTGACTTTGATGAAGATGATCCCGACCGAGCCAACATTTTCGCTCGAAAGGAGCTGCTGAAGGTGGGTCACGTCCCTGAAAGTGGACGTATCGTTGGCCGGGATGGCGAGATCAAGGCGGTTGCTGCTGAACTCAGGCCGATCGTCCGTGGTGATCCGCCCAACAACGTGATTATTTACGGCAAAACGGGAACGGGGAAGTCACTGGTTGCCCGTCACGTCACCGAACGAGCTCGCCGAGCTGCGGAGTCGAACGGGGTGTCCGTCGGCACGGTTTACGTTGACTGCGCACAGCACAACACACAGACGCGTGTTGCTAGGACAGTGACGCGGTCACTCAACGAGACGGAGGAGACCGACTTCGATATTCCACGCGCAGGGATTGGCAGCGGTGAATACTACGACTATCTCTGGGAAATTCTGGATACGGCCTACGAATCAGTCATCATCATCCTCGACGAGGTGGACCGCCTCGACGACGACGATATCCTCATGCAACTGTCGCGGGCTCGCGAATCGGGGAAAGCTGATTGCCACCTGGGCGTCATCGCCGTCAGCAACAAGATCGAGTATCGTGACCAGCTGAACGAACGCGTCAAGTCCAGTCTTCGCGAGGAAGAATTCGTCTTCCAACCCTACGACGCGAATCAGCTGCGCGAGATTATGAAACACCGTCGGGACGCGTTCCACGATAGCGTTCTCTCAGATGACGTGATCCCGCTGACGGCGGCACTCGCTGCCCAGGAACACGGTGACGCCAGGAAGGCTATCGAGATCCTTCGTCATGCCGGCGAGCTTGCCGAGCGAGAAAACGTCGACACGGTCGTTGAGGAACACGTCCGCGATGCTCAGGAATGGGCGGAAATCGATCGGTTCGAGGAGCTGCTACGTGGGTCGACGACCCAAGTCAAGTTTATCCTCTATTCACTCGCGCTGCTCACCGAAGAGAATCCAAACAAGGACGGATTTTCGACTAACAACGTTTACGAACGATATAAAGCGGCGACAGAGAAGGCTGATGCGAAGACGCTCAGCGAGCACCGTGTCTATGAGCTGTTGAAAGAGCAGGCGTTCCTCGGCGTCGCAGAATCAACTCGAACTGGTGGTGGCCGGGGTGAAGGCAGTTATCTTGAGCATCGACTGGTGCAGGATACTGGTATCGTGTTGAAATCCGTACTTCGGGACAGCCGGCTGGAGGATTTGGCCTAGCTCACGTTCAGGGGCTCCGTACACCCCTGGTCACGAGTGTATTTCTCGATACGACGGAAACGTGGGGTGGGTGTCTTCCCTCCTCAAGTTTTACTCGTCCGGGTTAACCGGCCCTTTGTACTGTGAGCGAATCTTCTCTCCATCCCGCCACTGCCAGTAGTAGTAGCGATTGTCGTTGATCTCCTTGATCGTGATCGTTGCCTTGGCAGGGACGTCGTCCGGAAGGTCGTCTGGTCGCTCCTCTACTGGTTCCTCGTCAGCCGACTCCTTGAGTCGGGCTTCACGTTCCTTGTGGTCGGCGAGTGCTTCGGCGTACGTCGCAATCTCCCGGAGCCGCTCCGGCTCCGACTCGTTGAGCGTGTTGACAATCTCCGTCGTCAGGGTCGCGGGTGGAGTCGGGGGTTCGTCGGACATCGGCTGCTCTCGTGTTAACCAACACAGCCCGATAACGAATAGTTTTGTTGGTTAAGACAGTCGGAGTGGTTTCTGCACCTGCTATTTGTAACACTACTCGAAACTTCTTTATAAAGCAATTTCGTACTATGTTACACCGTGCTCCGCCGTATCGAACTCGAGGTCCTCGCCACAGTCGACCGCGGCGACACGATCTCCGAACTCGCGACGAAGCTCGACCACAGCGAGAGCTACCTCTCCCGTACCGTCAGCGACCTCGTCGAGAAGGGGCTCGTCTACACGGAGCGCGACGGGCGGCGAAAACGAGTTGTCCCGTCGGATGCTCGCGCCGTCGAACGCTATCAGGATCTCGTCCGCCAGCACTCCCACATCGAGTTCCCCGAGCTGTTGACCGGCAAGGCCCTTGAGGTGCTGTACTACCTCGACCAGCCGCGAACCGTCGCCGAGATCGCCGACCGGAGCGACAACTATCGTAATACGGTCAACCGCGTCCTCAAGCGATTTTGCGACCGTGGTCTCGTCGGGACGGACGCCGGCCGCTATGAGTTCAACGCCGACTTCGACCGCCTCTACGAGTTCGCCCGTGAACTCGCGCACCATCTCCATCGTCACCGCCTCGAAGTCGTCGCCCAGAAGGGGACGATTCTCTGGGAAAACTACGACGAATTCCTCGCTCAAGCCGAGATGGAGATCAACGCAGACGAGTTCCACGAAACCGGCCTCGCTCGATTCGCGGCCTTCAACCTCCGGTTCCTGCTCACTGGCCATCGTTACTACTTTTACGATGGGGAACCCGATGTGGTCTCGCCGGCGGAGCTCTGCTGTCACACGCTGTTGATCGACGACGGCAGTCGGCACCGCTCGTACTGTCTCCTCCTACTCAGCCACGTCGACGTTAACGAAGACGATCTTTGCGAGCAAGCAGCGAAGTACGGACTCGAAGACGAGATTGATGCCCTACTTCAGTACCTTGAGACACACGGCGAGATCGAAGACAGCCATCTCCCCGAGTGGTCCGAGTTCCAGGAGCTGGCGGCTGAATACGAGGTGGATCTCCTCCAATGAGACCAACATTTGGACGCAAGGCTCTGTTGAAATCCTCTTTTTCAGATATATTCTTGCCCGAAACAGCCGGTCGATGAGAGCTGCGAATTGAATGATAACCCACTAATGGGTGTCAAAAACCAGTGAGTGCGAGTATTTATTGGAGTACAGGAATTGAATTATCATATGAAAATAGTCTGTATATTAAAACGCTGGAAGGAGGAGATCTCTCTTCTCTTTCTATGTGTCGGTTGGATTCTTCTTGGAGTTATTAATGGAGGGCTCTCTATTCCAAACACGCCTTACGAGGTTTCTCTCCTTGTGATGTTTCTCCTCACGTTTGGGATTCTGGTTCACAAGGTACGACAGTCAGCATCAGCCTGAGCAGTACTTCCTCTGTATTGACTACCCCGACCTGCTAGTTTTTCGAGAAGCTTCTGTTTGAGATACGCGCGTTCTCTTCAGCACACACTAGGTCACCATCTCAGAGCACTGTAAAACGCGAGATTTAGGTACTTTGGATAGCTTACGCTCGTGATACTTGATGATCGAAATTCCTGATTCGCTTCGCTCTGTATTCAGCGCTCAACTCGAAAAACGTGATGGGTCGTATGTCGTGGACGTTCCGGCGAGTGAAACCGAACACGACGCGCTTGCTGCCGGTGAAACGTACCGTATCGCGACCTTGGCGTCAGACTCCTCGACAGGCCAGAAGATTCAGCAAGAGCAACACCAATCGGCTGCTCAAGAAACAACTCCGACATCGGACGATCCTCCCGTAAATAAAGGCGAGGTTCGCGACGTAACAATCGAGACAACCGGTGATCAAGGCGATGGCATCGCGAAGGTTGAACGCGGCTACGTCGTGATTGTCCCCGGCGGACAACCCGGTGATGAGCCGACGGTCGAGATCGAGCAGGTCCAAGAGAACGTCGCGTTTGCCAGCATCGTCGAACAGGATTCACGGGCGCTGTAACGTCGGTTTACTGGGAACTATCTGTAGGGCCGGCGTCGTCGAAGTTCTGGCTGTCTCGACTCACGCTTACTCACTGCGTGGCTTGCCGACGTACTCTGATTTCATCGTCCCATTCTCACGATAGTAGCGATAGAGATACGGGCCGTGCATATCTGCGGGATTTCCGCTGGCGCACTTACAGCTGTCGTCGCCACAGGTGACCTTCTCTTTGACGACCGTTCCTTTCTCCGTATTATCGGGCTCGTCGACGGGCTCGGCTGTCTCAGGAAGCTCCTCGGCGGCAACCGACTGGTCGCGGTACTTGATGAGCGCCTCGATGTAGCGCTGTACCTCTCGGAGTGTTTCCGTATCCTGTTTCGGGAGTCCCTCCGCGAGATACTTCGGGAGCGAGGTGGGTGGTGACGGCTGTTCCATACCTTATGTAACAATTGGACCCTCTTTAGCGCTCGGTCGATACATAAGGCATTGAACCCGCTCCGCCGACTGTGAGCGCTTCAGCGATTACTCAAGATCGTAGGCCGCAATCTCGTGAGCGGCACACTGTGGACATTCCTCGACATCCTTCTCAACGCTGTATCCACACTGACGGCATTCGTAGAGTGTTTTCGATGACGGCTCGAGCCTGACAATCTGCTGGATGAACTGTTTACTTACCATTGATGGGATCAACGATTTCGCCACAGCTGGGGCATTCAGCCCACACGCCCGGTTCACCGCTAGCTGTTTCATACTCGATTATCGCGTGTCGATCAGTAACTGTCTCGCCGCAGAACGAGCAGGTGCCACGGACCGTCTCTGGATTATTGGGGGTCATTCTCACGAGACCGGAAGCTCTTTTCTGGGGGAGAGGGAGCGTGTGACACTATTTTGGAGCTGATTCGGTCGGTGAGACCGACTCAGCTTTGCTCCCTCAGCTCAGGATTAGAGATTCTGTGGCTTATACTTCGGGTGAGCGGAGTGGAAGTACTTCTTTCGGGCGGGTGCTTGACTGTGAGTCGTCAGTAACCATCACACAGCTGTGGTCACTAACGACAATGTGTCGGTACCTATCTCTCCTCACCGTTATATGTGGCTCTCTGCGCCCCGTGGAATACGCCCTTGCCAGAAGTTAAGACGCTCTTGATGAGGGTGAGAATGCGCCTCCGCCCCTCGCCGGGCACAGAGAAGTTAACCAACGAACGAGAGTAATACCGGCAATCAGTTGGTTAACCAGTTTAGCAAGCGGGCGGCTCTTCGAGCACGTCGATGAGCTCCTCTGCTGTCCGACTAATTCGACCGAGTCGCTCGCGAACAACCTCGGGATCGTCTGACTCCCAGGTTGCGAGGTAGAACGCCGAGCCGCTGGTGTCGAGCCCGCAGTACCGCCCAACGACGTACGCGACGGCTTCGGCCTCGACTTCGCGTTTCGCCCGCTCGGTGTCGTCGTCGACGTCGAAGTGGAGCAGGGTGTGCGCGTACTCGTGAACCAGCGTCCGCGCAAGGTCGGCCTCATTCTCCCGATCACGCACCTCGACACGCGGCTGGACGTCGATGAGACTCAGCTGCTCGCAGATGCCCTTCGCCTCACCGTGGGTCCACTCGTTGGCAGGAACGATTCGAACCGTCACGCCGATCTCGTCAGCAGCGTCCGTCAGCCGAGTGACGAGGTCGCCAGCGTCTCCAGTCGCCTCCGTGCCGAGGTCGGGAAGCGGTTCCCCCTCGGTCTGGGAGACGTCGAACACCGGCGCGGGCTTGAACCCAACTAGGCCCTCGGACCACTCTTCGGGCGGCGTCTCGTCGTAGTTACAGTCGCTGTCCTTGTGGTAGCCCGGTGAGTTTTCGCACTCTGGGCACTGCTTCGTGATGATCGGGGCCCAGATCCAGATGGCCGACTCGCCTTCCTGGACGTGTCGGTCAAACTCCTCCTGCCACGTCCGGTAGCCCGCGACGCGAGTCGCCTTGGGGCACTGCTGCTTGATGAGGAGCGTGTTTCGGTAGGAGTAGTCGTGGAAGCGACTCTGGACGTCGAGCCACTCCTGGAACTCCTCGCTAGCCTGCGCGTCGCCGACGCCGGCGACAAGCTCATCGATCCACTGTTCAATCGCACTGTTCATCTCGTTGTCTCGCGTGTCGGTCTCCTCGAAGGAGACCGACGAGTCACTAGTCGTAGCCATTGTGTTCACCGAATCAAGTTCACGGTGACTGCGTCTGTTCAGACCGCGCCGCACCCCTCAGGGGCGTTCAAAAACCGAGTCTGTCGGTTAGCGGAGTTCGTGATGTTCGTCCGCGAAGCCAACCGTGACGAGGTACTTGAGGAACTCGTCGAACCGCTCGACGTCGCTAGGCGTGTCGGTCGCAAGGTGCCGCGCCCACTCGATGGCCCACTGGAAGGCGGGATCCGTGCCGCCCTTGCCGTGAATGTACCACCACCGAGCCGCTTTCAGCACGACCAGTGGATTCGTCGGCGGGTGCTCGCTGGCGAGCCCACGGGTGATAGACTCGATTTCCTCGGGGACATCGTCGGGTTCGACGGTGTCTGATTGCGTGATGGCGATATCGACCGGGATGTCGTCGATGGAGACGTTTTCCGCACGCTGTTGTTGACTCACTGTGGATCACCTCTGGTTGAAGACTCACGAACGAGCCTCCGCCCTCTCTCGGGGCTCGAAAAACAGCACGCTGCGTTACGCCGGCGGGATGTAGACGCTTCGTTCGCCGGCGATTTCCTCTAGATTGTTCCGGTGACGGTGACGGAAGTAGCACTCGTAGCTGCAGTATCCACAGATTGCGCCGGTATCGTACTCGGCGACGTACGGACCGTGGCGAGTTCGCCAGACGTTCGTTCCGCACTCTGTACAGGCGGCGTGCCCGAGATCGGCCGGGGTTGGCCCTTCGTACTCGATGTGTACCCCTTCGTCTTGGGGTGTCGACTCGGGCCAGATCCCGTGGGACTTCCAAAACTCACGGATTCGGGCGAGGCTATGTCGTACCGTCTTCCGAATGGTGACGTGGTCGGCGTCGCGACCGCTGTCGTCCCAGCCGTTGGCCGTCCAGAACTCGCCGAACTGTGCGCCGCGATGGAGCCCGTTCCAGTCGAGGCCAACGATATCGGCTGGTGGATCGGCAGAGAGCGTTGGTCGGGTCAGCTGGCGGATGACCTCGAGTTGCTTGGGCGGGCTCCCGCCAAGGATGTGGACGCGTCGACCGCGCCAGTCGGCCGGGTCGGAGAATTCGTGCGCCAAGCGGTCAGCATAGCCTCGTGAGTAGCCAAGGACGAGGTCTTCCGGAATCGCGTCGATAACCGCTCGGGACTTTGGGACGATGATGAGATCGGTCTCTGGGTAGCTAGCCTGAATCCCGCGAGCAGCGGCGACGTGGGCGTCGACATCGTCGCGTTCGTAGATATCGCCGATGACCCCGACCTGTGGCTCGTACTCGAAGAAGCGATCGACGAATCGGTCCAGATCAGGGTTCCGGAAGTCGTTGTCGAGCATTCCGACGGGAATATCGAGATCTAGATATTGATCTGCCTGATATCCACAGTCCTCCCGAAACCCGGGCAGAAACCCGAGGGCTAACCCGTCAAGTACGAACGGGGCGCGATGAAGGAACGCAACTCTATCTACTTGTCTGGCGGTAGCGATTTCGCTATCTGTGCTAGTGCTTACACTCAGATCGGGGGACATGACTGGGCTCGCGAGGCCGCTGGTGGCTGCCCCGCGCCCCTTCTGGGGTCCCAAAAACGGGATCTACTCGATGTTAACCAACACAGGGTGGTAGATGGCTTCAAACGTTGGTTAAGACAGCCCGCTATCCCTCACTCTCACGCAACTCTTCGGCTTTCCACTGGAGCCGACGCAAAATCTGTGTCCGGTTCTGGTGGGCGTTCTCGTACGCGACGCACTCACGGAGTGTCTCCATATCTGAGATCGTCGCAATCCCGGCCTTGATCAATCGGTAATTCGGTGCTTCGAGGCGCTTCTCGGGAGGGAATGCGTCATCACTCCCATTGCTGTCCGCGGAGTTCTCCATCTCTATTGCCCTCCACCCCTTGAGGGAGAGAAAAACAGACTAGACGTCTACCCCGTCATCGCGGCCTCAGGCCATCGCGTCTTGGAACCGCTCGCGGAGTGTATCCTCACGCTCCTCGAACTGGTCGACCTTCTCCTGTAGGTCGTCACTGACCCGCTCGATGCTCGCGAGTGCGCGCTCGCCGGCGAGGGATGCTTGCGATCCGTCGTCGCTGTCGGCCTCCAACTGCTCCTCGTAGGCCTGCTCGACGCGCTCGATAGTGCCCTCCGGGTTGAACAAGATGTCGTTGGCGATCCGGACGTACTGATCGAGGGATGCGCCCTCCTTGCCCTGGAAGAAGTGGGTGAGTGCGTACGTCGCGCCGGAATGCAGCGTCCACATATCGATCTCGAAGGGTGACATCGCGTTTGCTTCTGCATCGCCGGCCGCGCGCTCGGCCAGGTAGTCCGGGAACCCCAGCAGCGTGTAGAACTCTGTGACGGTGAACGGGAGCTCTGAGAAGTCGAGCTCGATGTCCTGGGCGTCCCGGATGAACTCGAAGAGGTCGTCGGCGACGAGCTCGACCTGTGCGAGGAGCTCCTCCCACCAGGTCCGGAAGTTTCGGACGTCGCCGACGTGCTTGATGACCTCCTTGTCGGTGAGCGAGCGCATTGTGTTGGAACAATATCCGTCCTGAGCGAACCCCTCCACGTAGACGGCGTGCTCGCCGAAGAAGTCGTAGCCCGACGTGACGCCCATCGTGATCGGGTCCGACCGGCCGGGGAGACGCACTTCGAGGCCGTCGAACATGATGTCCATGTGAACCTCGCCACCGCCCCGGTAGCGCCGAATCTCACCAAACATCACGTCGCCTAGCGGCGTTCCGTCGATGGTCTCCTCGCGGAGGACCTCCTCTAAGGGGCCGTAGACATCGACCGGGTTGATAATCGCGTAGCTGTCCGTCGGGATGTGAAATAACGAGTCGATCTCTTGGTTGTCGTTTGCTTCTGCCTGTAACCGCGACGGCTCGACGAGTGCGTTGAATCGATTCGTTTTGACCCACTCATCGGTGAATGGGTTACGGTACGCGACTGCAGTGTCGATTGCTTGTGGAAGATTGCGAACGGCTTTACTGAAACTAACTGGCTCGGGACCGCCGTGCCGTTCAGCATACCACTCTGGGAGTTTGCTGTCGGTACGTCCATCGAGGCCTGCGAAGACCGTCGTTGTCTCTGGGTCTTTCATCGGTATATCTGCAGGCGCGGTGCGTTCTGAACTGCGCCTGCACCCATCGCTGGCGCAAAAAGACAAACCTCGTTAGAAGAGTGTCGTTACTGGTTGGTCTCCCGGGTCCGTTCAGTATAGATCGGGGATTTAGTAATCAGTGGGGGGTAAACGTCTGTATGGCCCTCCTAACACCGGGCAGTGAGAACGTGCTCGTTGGTGGGGTTCTTCTCCTTGTTGGATACCTCATCAAATATCGACGATGGACGTGGCTCATCAGTGAGGCAACTAGCCTTGTGGCGGCAGATGACGAAACGGCACCCGTAATTGCGAGTCTCATCGGGAACATCTCAGTAGTTATCGGTGCGATTCTGTTGATAATCGGATCCCTACAGGCTCTTAGGGTGGTGACCAATCTTCCGGACTGGGTGTTCCTCGGTATCCTCGCTGTGGCTACAATACTTGTTGCGCCTCAGCTGAGCTACAATCTTCAATCCGACTGAAAGCCTCGCACCGGACGTTCACCCCTGTTCGCATCAATTAGGGTGGCAAGAGGAGATTCCAGTACCGAAGAAACGCCGTCATGGCGACTAGGGCACCGGCGACAAGCGCATAATGGACGCACTTCACCAACGACCAGTCACCTGACCGCCACCGATCCACTACGAGTCCGACTGAGATAACCCCGACTACCGCACCGAAACACGGGAGGACGAACAGCATCCGGTAGAGGACAGATGGATCAGAGAGGAACCCGAACGTATCGAATGAGAGATAGAACATCGTCATAGTCACAAACGCAAGAAACGCTGTACTCCCAGCATAAACGGCAGCTTTCGACATGCTCTCCCGATCCTCACGAAGTGACGCAGCCCACTCCCGACGAGTTTCTCCGTCTTCACGGGACGGCGACCAGTACGTGTGCCCAGACGCCAGTCCGACCAGCGAGACACCGAAGAACAGGAGGTGTGTCGGTACTGACTCATTCCACTCGATGCGTTCTTGGGCTGTGACCGATCCAGAAATAAACAGGTGTGTAACCGACCCGTCAGTCGTGCCGAACGCAATTCTTCTCCCCGTATCTTCGTTCTGAAACACCAATGGCTCAACTTCGACCCACCGCGACGGGTCTTCCTCGTCGCCCGTGAGCAGCGCACCGCCCTCGGCGATTCGTATCTCTGTCGTCGGTGCCTGTAGCGTCGTGACAAGACTGTCGTGTGTCGTCTCGCCGACTTTGAGCGACCGGTATGTTCCCGGCAACTCGTTCGCGCGTGTCGGGAGTCCTGTGGTTTCCGGCACTACGGTGTCGTCCCCTGAGAAATACTCATCGAGTATTGTCTCTGGGATCGACTCTCTGGGGGCCGTGGCGTTCGCGCTGTTGAATGAGATAAAGAGTCCAAACCCAGCTTCTGGAACGAGGATCAGGTTGCTGTGGAACGTCGGCGTTCCGCCGTTGTGGCCGATCACGCGAACGTCAGCATCGTGTCGCTCAATGAATCCCAACGTCGTTCCTGCGAGTTCTTCGTGGTGAGTGAACCATTGACGCTGAATGAGATCGATGACCTCAGTGTTGAGTACCCGCTCGCCATCAACAACCCCGCTGTTCACCTGAAGCTGTATGAATCGGGCCATGTCAGCTGCGCTGGCTGAAAGAGCCCCCGCGGGTGAGATACCGAGGCCAGCAAATTTGGCGTCGAGTCCACCATCGTGCCCGGTCGCGTGAGCGGAGTAGAGTTCGTCTGAAAGTGGCTGGCGAAAACTACTCCTCTCCATGCCGGTAGGGTCGAGCAGTTCATCGTCCATCACGGCTGGAAACGGATCGCCGGCAACCGACGCAAGCACCTGTCCGGCGAGCGCAGCTCCGTGATTCGAGTACGATCCGAGGGTACCGGGCGCTCGAACCTGTGCCGGCATCGGCGCGAGATGTGACCGAAGGGAGCGGATATCGGCCGGATCCGCGTACCATGTCCCGCGGTTGGTCGACTCAAAACCGCCAGTGTGTGTCGCCAGATTCGCAAGCGTAACTGAGTCTTCCCAGTTAACCAAGTCGTCCTCGAGATACTCCGAAACTGGCGTTTCCAAGTCCACCTTGCCATCGTTTGCGAGCCGAGCGATCGTCGTCCAGACGACGGGTTTCGAGACCGATCCAACCCGGAAGGGCGTCGTCGCCTCCACGGGGGTCCCGGTCTCACGATCGGCAACGCCATATCCTCTAGTCATCGAGATCTTACCATCTCTGACGACTGCGACAGTTGCTCCGGGTATCTCGTACTCGTCGAGACTGTCGGTGACCAGTTCCTCAACGCGGTTCTCGATACCGTAATAACTTCGTATAGCATACATTATACGAAGTTATACGAGATTTAGGTACTTTGGATAGTCGTGGGAGGCAAGGCACACAGGGGATAGG
>NZ_CBVY010000004.1:131457-147550 GCF_000513435.1 Halorubrum sp. AJ67
CCTATCCCTGTCGTGCCTTCGCTCCCACGACTGAATCTGTCTGCGGAGATTCTGCCTTTGTGTTCGCGGAGGAAACGACCGCTCCTGCGGTGGGCCGCACCGACACCCACGATAACACGCCGGCGAGTGGTGGCTGGGGAAGACGTGGAGGGCTTATCAGTCATGTTGCGGGTTACACCGTCTCTGTCTGGGACCATTCCCCGGTTGCCAGAAAACAATTTGGGCTAGGTAGCTCACGTATTCCCCATCAGAGAGGTTTCGGCTCCCAGTGTGTTCGTTATCAGGCAAAGCGTTGCGATGGTACAATGAACCCATATAGTATCGTTCCCATACCCAATATCTCAACGAGCCGTGTCGCGACACCAACGACAAGTGATGGGAGTGGAATCACCAGTGAGGCAAGGAAAATAACTCCAGGCCCCCCAAAGGTTAGGACAAACCCAACTGCGATGTACAACATCGGGCGACTGTTGTTCCGGCTATATCCTTGGTAGGCGATGTATGCGATGATAAGTCCGATTCCGATCGTCAGATAGTCCGAAAGGAGGAGAAGAATGTCGGTCGAAGACAGATTACCCACCTGAATGAGAAGTAGGTTATTCATTGTAGAGACCCTCAATGAAGTTCGTGAATCGATCTGCGGCACGTTGCTGCGTCATGACCGTTACCTCGAATTCACCGTCAACGAAGTCAATCATCACACGATCTAGAGTCGCTGCGTAAACGGTGTGATGGTGCCCTTCTGGGTCTGGCTTTGTCTGTTCGACAAGTAAGTCACAGTCAGTTAATTCATCAAGCCGACGATAGACCGTAGCCCGTGATGCTGTACAGGCTTCGTTGAGTTCAGCTGCGGACATAGGTTCTTGACTAGTCTCTTTGAGGATCGTCTGGACGCATTTATCCCCGAGCAGTTGTGTGATCTCGTTGAGCCGATCCGACTGCCCCACGATACTGTATTTGTTCAGCCACGGATTATAAAAACAGGCAGCGTCTCAACTGCTGAGACCGTCCAGACCGATTCTTTTAGACAGGGGTTGAATCGGTGAACATGCTCGATGGAGGCTCCATTGCCATCGAATGGATCGCAAGTGGAGCGTTTGTCACGCTCCTTGGTGTACTCATCAAATTTGCTGGCTGGACGTGGTTACTGGCCGGTTACAGCAAATCCACATCAAAGGTGTCTGACGACATCGTCCAAGATATGGCGGGGAATACGATCCTCCGAGTCGGCATTGCCACCTTCGTATTCGGTATTCTCGCATCCGTCATAGATCTGCCGTCATATCTCGCCCTCGTGATCACGGCTGTGATCTTCTTGGCTGTCCTGCGCTTGATCTACCGCCTGAACACACAGCCATCAGTATCGTCCTAAGAGGTACTTCAGCCATGAGAAACATGTACAATCGAAACTCCACCCAGCCGTCCAAAACACCGTGGTAGAAGCATGAAGTGACGCCAATATCTTGGAGTTCTTAGGATAGTGGTGTTTCAGATATGGACCAATAATCATGAGTAGAACATTGTTGAGGGCGTCATAGAATACTTTACAAGGTCTCGTTTTTAGCCTCATCTAGCTGAATCAGCTAGCAGAATGAACCTGTGAACTGAACATACGATAGTGTATTTCTAGAGAAATATTTAACACTGACTGTGATATATATCGAACATGGGAATGGCAGAAGGAGTTTTAGACTCGGACTTTGATGCCAGTAAAGCGAGAAGTTACAGAAACGGGTTCGCAGTGGCTCTTCTTGCGGGCTTTATTGTTCTCTCGTACCAGTATTGGGCTATCGGTGAGTTAGCGATTGAAACGATGGGAATCTTCTTTTCCGCTGCGTTTGTATTTATCATCTCACAATTCTTCTACACTCGTGGTCAGTGAATCACCTGTCTTGGACGATTCCAGAGGAGCAACACAAGTGTGCCAACCGTTCTATGGCGCCCTCCATTGTTGGCAAAAAGTCGTCTTGCGATTCTACAGTGGGTTGGGCAGATCGAGAACAGACGATTTAGCAGCTCTGACGGCTACCTACTGGATGAGACCCGAGCCTAGAGAGCGTTACTTTAATCCATAGTCTACAAAATCACAGTCGCATGGCCCCCAACCAACCCTCCAGAGAGGATATCCTCATTCGAGTGAGCCTTTGGCGATGGATCGGTGTAGTGGTAGCCCCATTCTTTCTCACAACAATTGTACTTACTGTTGTGTTTACGGCGACTGGCGGTCAGTCGCCTGTCCCACGCTTTGCGACTGGCATCTACTCATTGGTAAGCATCTTGATCGTCGCGTTACTTCTCCAGCAGCTATCGCCGACAACCACAGCTGAGATTCTTCCGACTCACGTCCCGGGACGGCGGGAGATAGGTGTCACAGTTATTGCGATACTGGTGACTATACTCATATTCGATCCGGTAGCCACATTTGTGGTAGGTGTGATTAGTGGCGGTGGTGGGACCACTGATTCATTTAATTCCTCGATCGGAGCTGCCATCTTCATCTTCAGTTCTGTTGTGATCGCACCGGTTGTCGAGGAATACCTGTTCCGGGGTGTAGCTCTTGATGCGCTTCGGTCTAGATATGGCGTGGGAATAGCCATCGTCGGATCAAGTGTACTCTTCGGTGGAATCCACATTTTAATTGGAGGTGTTTCAGGGCTCGTCTCTGCGACGCTGTCGGGATTCGTGTACGCGGGGATGCGTATTAAGTTTGAAAACCTCACCGGGACGATTATTGCCCACAGCGCCAATAACCTCTACTGGGTATTGACAATAGCTGGTGTGATACCGAAAATAGTCCCTTAATGATGGAACGCTCATGTGTAGCACATTGTTGATGAAGAGCTGTCTTGCGATTTTGCGGTGAATTGAGCAAATTGAGAACGCGCGACTCAGCAGCTTTGACGGCTACTTACTGAATGAAACCTAAACCCAGAGACTGTATCAACAATCTCCTACGGAAGAGCGTCTCTGATAAGTATCCTACAAGACTTAGGGAGCGAAGTTAGTATACTTCGTGTGTTCTATCCAGGCTGGATTAGCTGTTAGAATGGGCGCGAAAACTAGTCAATCTTCGACGGACGCATCAAATCGGGGACGGATCACCCGCTTGTAAAAGACCAGATAGGTAGCCGTGACGAAGAGATACAGTCCACTTGTCACCAGAGGGGACCAGTCCAGAACAACGATCAGGAACACGGCCCAGAACCCACCTAATACAACACCACCAAGCGAGATGGTATCCAGTCCCTCCGTAGACTGAACTCGGAGGTTGTTGCCAGTCATCAGCCGAACGCCAATTGTTCCGACTGTGAGAGAAGCCCACGTGAGAATCGGGAGTCCGACGACCGTCCAGATGGTAGCGGGCAGCTGACCGGATGAGCTGACGAGTATTGCCCAACCGAACAACCCGATTGCAGCCCACGCAATACTCCGCAGGAGCTCTTCACGGAAGACCCGATTGACTAGTGGATGCTGGAGGAATTCACGGAATGGGTTCCCTGTTTCGGCCGACTCTCGGTTCAATGCTCGCTCTCCCGCTGGTGAGAGCGGCCACTCTGATTCCGGATGGTCGATATAATACAGAGTCAGTGAGTCAGCAAGGGGGTCTGTTGCGACAATCCCGCGGTCTTCCAAGTCGTCCAACCGGTTGCGGACAGTAACCTTCGAGACATCCGGTTTGAGCCGCTGTTGAATCTGCTGTAGTGAAAAGAAGGGGCGGTCGGACTGATACATCGTCTCGACGACGTGCCGTTGCGTGAGCTTTGTATTCACCCTCCCGTTCTCCGGCAACTGCTCGGATATCCACGGAGGGAGTGACATCTGGTGGTCAAAAATCGTTCTGGAAATATTTGCGTTTCGGATTGGTAGACGAGTCTGCGTTTCACTACTCCGAAGTCGCTACCCCCGGGAGGGAACTACGTCGTCGTTGGCGTATCAACGGTATCCGATTCCATGAGCCAGTACCAGAAGATCGTAATACCAGTCACTGTAACATACGCAGCAATACTCCACAGCGTAGAGTACCCGCCCGCTGTGGCAAGGTACACTGCGGCGACGCCGCCTAGCATGACCCCGAAAAGGAGGCTTATGTGGAGAGAACTCGGTGTCTGAACGTGTAAATCTGTGGATGTCGCACCGCGGATGGCGATTGCGCCTGTCGTCAATAATGCCCACGTGAGCGCGGGGAGACCGAAGACCGTCAGGGTCGTCGTCTCTAACCATGTCACCTCCGAAATTACGATTGGCCATCCAACAATTCCGAGACCGGCCCACGCGATACTTCGCAACAGCTCTTCCCGTATGATCCGCCGTCGTTGTGGTTTCATATCTACAGGTCAATCAAGGGTCGCTGGTGATAAAGCAACGTTGAGAATTTTGCGTTCGAGTGGTGGCATTTTCCAGGCGAAAAACCTACTTTGCGTCCGCAAAGGCGGATCTGGTGGGTTTCGGGGGCAGTCTCTTGGCCGATAAATTAGGGCTCCTGGAGCCCACGGTGTTGAACTTACAGGAGAATTGAGCGGAGGCGTAGGCGGCACTCAAACGGATGCAGCAGTTCCTTGAGGACCGCCGCGTGGGCCACTTGTCATGACCACCGATTGAGTGACTCCTGCTCCTGCTCGGACTCAACTGGAACTTCATAGAGAAACCGCCACTTCGGTCACTCTCGAATCTACTTGTTTGATTGACTCTGCCGGCAGTATTCTCAGTAACAATTGACTTTCTCGGCAAATCGTTTCCACGTGGCCCGACGGATTCGCAATGAGGTGCCCATGATCCCTAACGACTGTTCCTACGTGCTGTTGGCGGACGATTACACAGATGCGCCGTGGGCTACCGACTCTACCCACACGGGTGCCTTGTAACGATCTGCTCTGTTGAATCCGCAGAAGGCGTTGGGATTGGGCCACAATAGTGTCGATTCAGTATCGCCTTCAGGGGAATCCCAAGAAGCAATCTCAGCAGAGAAGTGCGAAGGTAGATCTCTTCGAGTGGATCGATCTATAACAGCCGCAGTAAAGAGCGACATAATCGCTCCTTCAGCTATCGTGATCCTCGTGCCGTCATCGGATTCAACAAAGCATAACGATCGAATGATCGCTGAACGCACCTCCGAATTGCTCACAGACACGATCGTGGCGTGCGAGTAGTGATATCTCGCTTCCCCTGACGAGCCCCGACGTATTTGACGGGGTCGTTACAACGGCTCCCAAGCACTTCTGTCTGGATACCCCTCGACGTGGGGCATTGTGTGCTCCCACTCACCGTCCCGTCGCGGGAGCGGTGACCCACGTACCCCTCTCGGGGGCCCAACAAACAGAGCGGCGTTGCGTTCGGCAACGTATTTGACAGTTCGAACGTACTGTTCAGGTACATTGGGATGGCTGTACTGGACGACCTCTCGGGGTTCGAGTTCGAGGACGTGATGGAAGACGTCTTCCGGAACCTCGGCTACGAAAACGTCCGTCAGGCTGAGAAGACGGCTGACGAGGGACGCGACGTCATCATGGAGGAGGTCATTGACGGCACTCGGCGCGCGATCATCGTCGAGTGCAAGCACACGGACACCGTCGGGCGACCGGTCGTCCAAAAGCTTCACTCGGCGATCGCCACGTTCGACTTCGACGGCCCGAAGCGCGGGATGGTCGCCACAACCGGCCGATTCACCAATCCCGCCCAAGAGTACGCTCAACGGTTACAGCAGAACGACGACCCGTATCCAATCGAGCTGCTCGACGGCGAGAACCTCCGAGAGATTGCCGACGATATCGGTCTCGATCTCTACAACGGTCGGATCGAAATCCTCTGTGACGACACGCTTCGGCCGTACGACCCCGCGGCCGACGTCGCCGCGCCCGTCACGGAGGCGTTCCGCGACATTGAGAATATCAAGGCGGCTGACTTACCGCCGCCCCGCTCGGATGCGACGTTTCGACCGGTCGTAGCGGTCACCGCCGACACGGACGCGGTCTTCGAAACGTCGGTCGGCGTCATCCACCGGATCAACGAGCGGACGCAGTTCGTTGTCCACGCTGAACGCGGGCAGCCGCAGGTCGCTGCCGACGATGTCGCGACGTTAGTCACGGAGAACCTCCACGCGACGGTCGACTTGGACATCGACCGCTTTGCCGAGGTGTTCGACGATATCGAAGAGGGTCGGTTCGGACAGACCCAGACGGAGTACAAGGAGTGGGCCGTCGACCGGCTCCAAGACCACCACACGACGACGGTCACCTACACCGGCGACAACAACGTCACCTACAACAAGACCTGCGAGCCCAACCGCTCGGACATCTCCGTCCAGTCGATCGAACCTGTCTATCTCCCCGAGGTTCGACAGACGACCGACCTCCAAGAGTACACCTACCCCTACGAATACTACGCAGCGGGCCCCTCGCGGGTCACCGCCGAGGATGGCATCCATCGCTGCGTCCACTGCGAGACCAGCGGTGTCGACGAGGCGTACACGTACTGTTCGAACTGCGGGGCGATCGCTTGCGATAGCCACATCAAAACCGAACGGCTTGAGCAGGAGCCGGTCTGTACGGGCTGTGCGGTCACCGAGCGATTCGCGCTGAAGACGAAGTACTTCTACGACGACGAGAATCTTGAGGCGTTCCGCGAGGAGTACGCCGCTATGCCGATCCACGAGAAGGCGATGGAGAACAAGGTCCTCGCTGGCGGAGGCGTCGTCGCAACGCTGCTGGCCCTCATCGGCCTCCTCGTTATCGGCGGTATCATCTAATTCGTCGCGTTCTCACGCCGGCTTGGCGACGAGTTCAGTGAGCGCGTCGTCCAGTGACCCGTGGAACTGCCACCTCGCTTGCTCGAACGCTTCGTCGGTCGGGCCGTCCCAGCGGGGGAACGCGGAGTGGCCGCTCACCTTGACCGTCCACTCGGCCGGCTCGTCGAATGCGTTCGTCGTCGGGAGTTCCACGACGTAGAGGTACTCCTCGTCGCCGTGGATGCCGCCAGCTGGATCCTCGATACCGTGGCCCAGCAGGAACAGCGGTTGGTCGAGGTGCTCCATATTGGCCGGATCGAGGAGGTCTGCTGGCTGCGCCGCATCGATTGTTCGCTCCGGACTGCCGTCCAGATACAGGTCGACCGTCGAGAGCTTGTCGAGAAACACGAACGTCGCTGCCGTGTAGGCTGGACCGCGTTCGGTGCGAGTCGCATCGAGGAGCTCTTTCAGTTCGGCAAGATCTTGAAGAACAGTTTGGGGGTAGCCGTCCGAATGGCGGTACACTTGCGCGATCCGCTCGTCGTCGCTTTCGCTTTCATCGGGCTGTTCGACTCGTTGGACGAATCGGAGTTGACTTCGAGTCGACATCGATCACCGCCGGCACGAGCGCGCCGGCACCCATCGCCGGCGCATCAACAAACTCGTCGCGACGACTGACCCGACGGCCGCTACGCGAGATGTGACACGTCGTCTGGCTCCTCGATGTCGTCGAACTCGCCCCGTTCGACTGGCTGCCAGTACTCATCAGGCTCTGGACTCCACCAGTCGACCTCGTAGTCGTCCGGTGCGCCGAAGACCTTCACCCGTGCCGACCCATCTGGAAAGTCGCGTCGGAGCTTTTCGTCGACGTGGAGGTTCCACGTCGGGGCAGTATCGAAACAGGCGAGGATGGCCTCCTCGTACCCGCGCGTTTCTCGGGACTCTCGGAGTACAACCTCTGTGTTACAGTTCTTGCAGAACACTCCCTCGAAGGGAATGTGTGTGAATATCTCGTGCCCACAGACGGGACACCAGAGGAACTCGAACAGTGCCTCACTGTGTCGGTTGAGTACTTCCAGGCTCATCGTTGGACCGACCCGGTTGACCCGGGCCACCCGTTCCTGCCCGGAAAAAACAACGGCTGACTCTGTCGAACTACTTGGAATTTGATAGTTTACAGCCCTGATCGCTCAGTACAGACGAATTGCTTAGCGGTAAGTAGAGCAGGTATAGAACCCAATACTAGGTTTGTATTATCATAATAGATAGCTTGCCCTGTAGTTTATTACTCAGTAGTCTCAGTTTCCATCTATGTATGAACAGAAACCCGTCAAAATTGGTACCGGTATCGGTGTATTCGGCGCGTTGTTTCTTCTGCTTACCACTATCTTGCTCTTTGTTGTTCCGCAAGAACTGATGTCCTCAACGGCAAGCAACGCCTACATAGAGACATGGTCGCAACCAATTATGACTGTCGGGGGATTCGTATTTTCCGTTGGGATTCCCCTTGCTTGTGTAGTGATCGCGTATTATTTGACGACGAGAGAGTACACTCCGGGAAGCGTCGTCATGGGGTTCTTGATCGGAGGACTCGTCTTTATCATCGGAAACGCAATTCTTGGAGTAGCGGTGACTAACCTCTTTGTGTCTGGTAGTGGAGTAGAACGGTCGTTGCTCGGGCATATGCAGAATAGCCTACCCCATGGAATGCGACTCTTCATTGGGGGGCTTCTCGGGGTTGCTGGAGCGCTCGTCGTTGAAGAATACTTCTAGGTATTCCCCAACAGCAGACCGGTCATACTGGGACGCCAGTAGCTCCGATTGAAATACAGTTGAACTAACCACATTTCAGGGGCTGATTTCACTCATCAAGAGTGGCTACTCCGTTCGATTGACTTTTGCGTCAAACAAGGCCAACTAGTAGGCATTCCAGCGGTCAATACGCAACTCTCATCGACCCGCTGTTTCAGTTGAGAATATATTAGAAGAATAGGATTCCAACCGAACTGATAATCTGGTTGCTGAGTTGGTGTGTCTATCGAACACTGCTGTTACACCGAATCGGAGTGGCCCACGGGGGTGGACTTAATTGTTGATTTTGGGTACGAAGAGCGAGACTGTTACGGCCTAGCTTGAAATTCACCGTGTTTCATTCCTAGGAAGAACGCGATGATCGAGAAGCCGATCATTGAGGGTAGGACCATCATGAAGACTGTTGATGGAGTCATTACTGCTGTAAGTGCGGCTGTCGCAATAGCGACAATTACGACGAGTGGGCCCACCGAGCGGGCGAAGTCAAATTCCATACACCCACTTGTGACCGACTGACTAAAACCTTTGAGAAGGCAGCTGTCTTATCTAATGGACTATATTCACTAGAATTACACTTAATCAGTGCTTAGTGTCGTAGACTGTGTACTATGTAGCTTTCTACCTCCGTCTGGGCAGTCGAACCAGCGCTGAACGTTTATTCCATCTGCTGACTTTTCACCGATGAGGATTCCGCCACGCCACTTGTACCGGTAGGAGTCGGGGGCTCGATACAGGACGGCTCGCGAACCGACCTCGATGTTTTGATACACGAACGTCGGCGTACGACGTTCACGCCGCCAGTTTGTGATTCGTAACCTCTGTTAGAAGTGGACGTCGGCGGGTACGATCCAGAGCTCCTCGCTTGCTTCAAGCACTCGATCTAGCTGTCCGCGGTGGCGAATGCCGTTCGCGTATTCATCGTACAGGAAGATCGTCGGCCCGTCGTACGCACCAACCTGATGGAACGCGTGGCGGGCGAGGTCTCTGTCCCGCATGATCGCCTCGTCGGAGAGCTCGTTGAGCGCGTCCTTCACTCGCTCAAGGTTCCGCTCGAACGCTTCGTTTGTCGCTTCCCAGCCACGTTCAAGCAGGTCTTGGCCGTCATCGGAGTCGACCGGAGCCGCAGTCGGTAACTCACCCCAGCGAGCCTTCCCCGCAACGGACGTGTCCTCCTCATCGAAGGTCACATAGTAATCGAAGACGGCGCTAGCGTGCGGGTCTGCGCCAACCAGCTGATCGAACACCGTCTTTCCGGTGGCCAGCGCGTCGTCGTGGGTCGATGCCTCTACCAGCGTGTAAATCACGATGTGCATCTCGAACACCTCGAAACGCCGACGCACCCGGAGCCGTTGTCCGCTCGCTCCTACTGCGCCGGCACCCATCGCCGGCGCTCGAAAAACTCGTGCTGGCGGTCGGTTCTCAGGATTCGTCTGCTCGGTCGACGCTGATGGTCAGATCCCCGGACTCGTAGTCCGCCTCGAAGTCAACGTTGAACGCGTCGGAGTCGTAAGCGGCGTGATAGGCACGATGGAGTTCGAGTGACCCGGTCGCCTTGAAGTGGAAGAATGCGGCCCCCGTGTAGGGCTTGCTCTGGGTCTCGATTTGCGTCTCAACCGATGCCGGAAGCGCGACCTGTGGCGTGTCAGTGTCGATACTCGCCGCGAACTCTGTGGCCTCCTCGACGGTCGCTTGCGAATGTGCTGGTGTTTTGCCAGTGAGGGCGTTCACCGGGGTTTCCGTCTCGTCGGTGAACAGGACGTCCTCGAAGGTGTGCGTCCCGAGGATCGCATCGGGGGCTAACTCGCAATCGTCGAATGGGTTGTCAGCTGTTTCGTCGGTCATCAAATCACGAGCCTACGGCGGGGCTCACCTATTTTGGCCCCTGAAAAACAGCAGCTGCCACGAAGCAGATCGAATTAGGAGGCTCTGTTGTAACCCTCAGGGCCTGACAAATGCCGCGTGTGAATATAGAGGGTGCGTGTAGCAACTTCACCTCCTGTCTTTTCGGTCACTCCCAATGAGTCCTCCGTCCGAATGAACTCCTTACAAGAGCGGTAAACACAACTCAACAGGCTTAATCATATTAAGAGGAGCTCAGGCCTGGCGAAGCCGATCACGAGAATACTCGCCAGTACAGTGATCGCTGTGAGTCGCAGGGCACCAGAAGCCCGTCGTCGAGATTTCGGCAAGGACTCGGCAATGCCGGAGAGGGCCATCCCAGCACCAATAAATAGTGTGGCATAGTAGAGCGTTGCCCCTTTTAGAATGACGTAGTACGCTTGCTGCCCGGCTATCAGAAGTGCGCCACAGAGGAAAACCAGTCCAAGCTCTCTGGAGGGCTCGCCAAACACGGTCTCATCGATGATGGAGGGCATCAGTGATGTTGTCTCCGGCGACGTTCAAATATTGTGGGGGTTGCGCACCCACCGCTGAGACGAGTATGGTTTGATCGTGAAACGGTGATGATGGCGCTGACCGACTCGCGCGCTGTATTCAGCACGGCCTCAGCAAACCATCAGTGATTGAGGATTTCAGCAGATCGTACTAAGAGTGGTTCTGGCTCGCCTTCTCGAAAGGAGACTCTCCGGTCGGAATGAGCAGCTCCTGTTGATCGCCGACCCGCTCAGCGAGCTTTCGTTTCAGGTACTGCCTCGCCGCCGACGGTGTGAACACGCCCTTGTCGAGCATGTCACCGACGACGTCTTTGAGGGCCGCGAACTGGCCCTGTAGGTGACCATCGCCGACTGGCTCACCGTCGTCCCAGCGGACAGTCGCGAGCGCGCCGTTCCCGACTGTCTCGCCCTCTTCGACTGTCTCCGAGTCGTACTGTAGCCCGAACCACAGCGTCCGATAGGCGGTCACTTTGAACGTCGGTGACACCACGTAGAACGCCTCGTGATGGAGGTAGTCGAGGTGGTCAGCGACGATCTCCTCGAGCGTGAGGCCGGTAGCGCGGGGCTTCGGCTCAACGATCGTCGACGGCCGGTCCTCGTCGACCAGGTAGCCGTCGACGGCATCTGCCTCGAGGCCATCGACCAACTCCGCGAGGAGCTGTTTCGCCCACCTGGAGTCGGTATCCTCGCCACCGAACGGCGACGCAGCCGAGATTCGATGGTTGAGCTTCAGGTTTGCCGCCCCCCAATGAGAGTAGTGGAGCGTGTACTGTCCGTCTGTCCGTTCGTACGCAACAAGTGCGCGGTGACCCATTCGAAATCACTCCACGGGACGACGCATGTCGCGTGTCGCCCCGCACCCCTCTTGGGGGACGAACAACACTACTCGTCGATCGGGTTGGGGGAACTGAGGTCCGCGTGGAGGACCTCCCCGTCGCGAACGACGTACCGTTTCGCCAAGACTGGGAAGCGGCACTTGGTGAACCCGGCCGTCTGAATATCGAGTTCCTCGTTACCTTCGAGATGACCAGCGAGTTCCTGTAAGAACTCGTGGGTCACGATGCCGCCCTCGTAGTCTGGGAGGCCGTTCTCCCGTGCCTCGTACACCTCGAAGTCGTCGTGTCCCCAGATGGTGAGTTCTCCGTCTTCGGTGACTTCCCAGTCAAGCGTCCCGAAGCAGTGGGACTCACAGAGTTCACGGACTGCCTGTGGATTCGATACGATTGCGCCGGTCGATGTCGTCGCAGCTTGTAGTGTCGCCATCTCTGGATCACGCGGGAACGCCCCCGCACCCCTTCCAGGGGCGACAAAATAGGTCGCAGCCCTCAGTGAACGGACCGGAGACGTCGGTCAGGAATCTACTCGGGTGTCCCTTCCGTCACCGTCGGCCGGTTGAGTGAGCAGGCTCACCTCCTTTAGAAGAGTTCTCGCTCGTTCGATGCGTTCCTGATCTGCGTCGTCGAGTCGGTCGACATCTAGCCGATTCAGGTTACTGAGCGCGCAATGCATCCGGTAGCCCTGCTTGACGTGTTGATCCATCGGAAGCGCCTCAGGGCTCGCTGGCGCGGATAGACATCGCGGTGTCATACTCTTCGGTGTCGCCGGTGGGCAGCCGATTAACCAACATGACTCGAAAACCTCCAGTCTGTGTTGGTTAATCCGCTTCTGTGCGTCATAGAACTCTTGCCACGCTATTTGTTTCGCAATCTCGCGGACGAATCAGCCGTGAGAACGAGTGTGCGAATTAAGCGAGATCTCGTCTATTTGTTTATCGTGTTGCTCGCCGGCCGAACACGAATACGAGCAACGCGAGCAGGACGACACCGGCAGCGGTCTCAGAGATGGCCAGCAATTGACCGGCCCAATCGGCTGGAGTGAAGTCTGACCTAGGTGGCCGAATACTTCTGTGACACCCATCAATTGGTTGCTGCCTGCCCTACTCGGGAGCCGGCCCGTAGCGAGCAGTTCCGCATCTCCGACACTCCCAGATCGGCTGCCCCGACCACGTCTCGTCAGGAATCGATTCAGGAGTATCGAACTGGTGGTCGGTCGCTCGACCGCAGCCCTGACATTCGAGTCGGTCTGTCGTCGGTACTGGCGACGGTCGACTCTGTGAGTCGCGCTCGCTTGTTGTCGCGGTGAGGGCGATCGCTGGGACCAGCCACAGCTCGTCGTTAGCCTCATCAACGATCGCTTTGAGACGTGTCTCCTCACGGATGCCGGCCCCACGCTGGTCGTAGAGCGGCGTCTGAACCTGCTCCTGACGCTCTGATGTTTCTCGCCCGTGCCACCCTGCTCGGTCACAGGCGGCGCTGAGAAGCTGTGCTCCCTCTTCTGATGACACCTGTACCGCGTCGGGGAGTGAGGGCCATCGGTCTGTCACCTGGCGCGCTAGGGTCTCGTTGAGGTCGTAGATGAGTGTATAGTCGTCGACGGCCGGCTCCGCCTCGTTGGCAGTGAGGAGGGTTGCCGCGGCCCCGCCCTTCGCGACGGCGCCGTAGAACGTGGTCGACTCGACGACTAGATGGATGATGCCGAGGAGCGTTAGATCTGATGCTTGGCTCGTCTCGATGGCTTCGTCACCGAGATAATTCGTGAGACAGAACCGGCACTTCGACTGGCTGGCGGGGATCGACGCGCCACAGGACGCACACTCGGTCTCAGTCGCTGTCGGGGTATCTGGATAGCCCGAATCGATACTCTCAGATCGCTGCCGTCGAGGCTCATCACTACTGGCGAGTCGGTCGTCGGGAACATGGGTCGCTTCGCCAATCGGCCGGAGGGCTTCATCGTCAGAGTAACGCCCGGTCATAGAGTAGTCTGATCGTATCATGCTTCGTTTTCGAATTTAAACGGTGGTTCTCAAATCACTCATCTAACAAGAACACGGTGTAATAGCGTGGGCTCTACACAGCCAATTCGTTGAGAGTGTCGCGATGGGTCTGTACGGTGACCACCGAGACGTCCGCAACTTCAGCGACGTCCGACTGAGTGAGCCACCTCCCCTGTTCGAGTCCCGCTTTGTACAGGCAGGCTGCGGCGAATCCGGACGGCTGAACTCCTGTTGTTGCCCCGGTCGATTCGGATGCCTCCGCCAACTGTCGAGCTCGCTGCCGGACCTGATCAGAGACCTCAAGATCTGACGCTAATCGTGGGACAAATGTACTGGGGGTCACAGGCTGGGCCGGGAGGCCAAGCTCCGTGTTCAGGGTCGTATACGCGTTTGTGATCCGCGACTGCTCGAGGCGCGCCGCCTCAGTAATCTCATCGAGCGTTCGCGGCCGCCCGTTACACCGGCAGGCCCCATAGACGCTCGCAGCGGCTATCGCCTCGATCGACCGCCCACGGAGGAGGTCCTCGTTCTGGGCGCTCCGGAAGAGTCGACAGGCTTGGTCACGGAGCGTCTCGGAGAGTTCGAGCGCACTACTGATCCGGCGGACTTCACTGAGCCCGTGTGCGAGGTTGCGTTCGGCTTTCGACTGGAACCGCCCACGCGTCTGTTCACGGCGCATCCGAGTAAGTCGGCGTCGCTTCTGGCCGGAGAGTTCGTTTCCGTTCGCATCGGACCCGCGGCCGATTTCTGTCGACAGCCCCCGATCGTGTCGCGCTGCCGTTAACGGAGCGCCAGTCCGTTCACGGCCGTCGTCGAATTCTCGCCACTCTGGCCCGTGATCGATCCGCTGCTCGTCGATGACGAGCCCACACTCCTCGCAGATGGTTTCGACTGTGTTCGTGATGACCTGCCCGTCGCACTCGGGACACTGATTCGACTCCGCGTCGGTCTGGACGTCCTCGTCGAAGCTCGTCTCGTAGATGTCTCTGGTTGCCATTGATACGCACGAGGGGACTCATGGGGATCGCGTCTCTCGGGATGCCCCTCACCCATCAGGGGGCACATACACACTACACGGTTCGGCGCTAACACCGATGGTGTGTGGTGGCGAAAGCCCGGCAGCGAAGCGGCGCTATGCGCCGCGAGCAGCCCGGACCGTGGAGGTGGTGGGAGGTGGCGGTGACCGCGTACACACCAGCAAAAAAGGGGTGCGACGACCGGCTATGCCCACCACCGACCGCGCTCGGGGAAATGAAGGGTTGACCAGCCAGTGACGGCCAGTGAGACACGTCCTTCGTACCAATTCCGGGCTGCGCCGTGAATGCGAACGCGTTCTCCCTCTGCGACCCACGGGGCATCTGATTTTTCCCAAATCGTTATTTTCGTTTTTCCACTGTCGTCTGCAATTAGTCCGACTTGCGCGATGGCCGGCGAATCACTCTCCCAGAGCACCTCGATTTGACCCTCGATACTCACCTCTTTGCGAGTGACATCTTCGAGTTTCCCGATGGGAATCACCTGTCCTGGCGCCGTCTGTAACTCCTCGAACACCTTCACGACCGCACTCATCATGTCTGTCCCGCCGATGACCGCGTCGGCGAGATGTCGACTGATCGCTGCACGAGACCAGCCATCCAACTGCTCTGCGAGTCTGTTGGCCTCCGTGTTCACCGTCGCCAGTTCGTCTTGGGAGAGCTTCGTGCGTGGGTCATCCCGGTCGGGATCGACTCGTGGGTCCACGCTTGCCGCCCGCGTCTGGAATTCGGCTCGGCGCTCAGCACTCCGCTTCGCCGCGACTGCCCGCGTGCGCTGCTCCCGACCATCCTGCGTCCCGAGTTCGGCCTGGGCACTGATGCGCTCCAGTTCGGCTTCCCGTGCGTGAATGCGCTCCTCCTGTTCGAGGGTGACGCTGTGAATCCGGTCCTCGCTCGTGTCCGCGATCCCGTCCGGGTGGTTCGCATCCACCTTCGCCTGCGTCTCCTCCTCGACCGTCGCCTCGAACTCCGGCGTCTCGTCGACGACCGGGAAGCCGTTTTCGTCGACCGCCTCCTCGGCCACGTTCTCGAATGCCTGTTCATCGACCGTAACGACCTTTCGACTTGAGTTATTACTAGACATTGGAGTCTACTAACTCCGAAGGCGCTCGCGCGCCGCCACCGCGATGCCTCATACATCGCGGTTTTCCGACGACGTCGACGACCGATAGCACCGACTGCGCGCTCTCGCTCGCGCCTTCGCGAGCGCCCAACGGGCGCGAGCGAGAGCGCGCCCAAGTGCGGCTGACCCAACCAGCACCGCGCGCCGACCCGCCCGGAGCGAGCGGCCAGCGCATTC
>NZ_CBVY010000004.1:148207-151651 GCF_000513435.1 Halorubrum sp. AJ67
ACGTACACACCTATCCAACTGGCTCCACCGCTCGGCGCAGCTACGCTCGTCCTGGTGGACTCAGAAAGGGCGAGGCCGTCTCGGTCGTCCCCCGACCCCGCAAGCACCGCAGGCACGAGGCGCGCAGCGGTGGTCGCGGGATGCCGAGCGGCCGAGGGCTTTCAGGACTCGTCGCCGGCGCTAGATGTTCAGCATTGCTACTTGGATGCCGGCTACCCGTCGAGACGGTGGAGCAATTGCGTGACATAGGGGCTATTCTCCCAGCTCCGATGCGGGCTGATCGTCGTAATCAGCTTCGAGCCGTGTCGTGGCTCAGATGTCCGTTCCGGGCGTAGTCGACGATGAGCCGGGGTGTCGGGACGATCTGCGGGCCCTCCAGCACGGCGTGGATCAGCGGGAAGTTCGTCCCGCCGAACTCATCGGTGAGAAACCCGTCGACGGCGAGCGCATTCGCGAGGACGATCCTGTCGGTTTCACCGTCGTCGAGGCCGAACGTCGGCCGCGAATCTGGTGTCTCCTCGCGTTCGTAGGGGTCCTCGACCGTGTAGTGGCGACGGGCTGCGAGAACATTGTTCGCAGCCGCGGCGTGGATGTCCTGCTACTGCGTGATGTCGCGGAGTTCCGCGACCACTTCTGTCGGCACGAACACCTCACAGGAGGTGAGGAGATACTGAAACGGGTCTGCGATGTCGGTGCCGACGGCTGCGTCCACACGGGGCACCGCAAGACTGACCAGTGCGCTGGTGTCGGCGACGACCGTTCGCAGTCGTCGACCGCTCATCGATCGCCGTCGGTTGCGGTCTCGACCGTCGTCGCGTCGCCATCGTAGACGTCGACGTCGTCGGGCGCAGCGAGATCGAGGGGCTCGTTCTTGAGATCAGCGTTGAGTAGACACAGTCGCTGAGCCGTCTCGGTGCCGACCAACTGTGTGACCGACTCGTACTCGAGCTGGCCATCGTAGTATGTCGTCGCCACAACCTTCTGGAACGTCTCGCTGTCAACGGTGATTTCGTCAACGTCGTACGCGGTCGCGATCTCTTGGGTAACCGCATCCTCGTCGGTCATCGGTCGCGCAGCCGATCGCGAGCGGCCGCGAACCGAACGGGGTCTGTGTCGCCAGCTGCAGCCATCTCGTTAGCCGACTGGAGCTGCGAGTCAATGAGCCGATTTTGCTGGCGTGACCACTCACGATCATCGTGCGTTCGAACATACTCGGCCCACTGTTTGATCATCGCACGCCGTTGCTCGGTATTCCGCCGATGATCGGCTTCAAACGCGTTTGAGTTCAGCATAGTAGTCCTCCACTCCAAGTTCGTTGACATACGTTTCGAGCTGCTCTGTGTTAAATCGTTCCTCGAAAGTCAGGTACAGGTGAAGTGCATCCTCGAAATCCTTCCCACTGAGGCTGTCTGCAGCTTGCGCAAGTCGGAGCTTGTACGCGATTTGGAGTTCAAGCGGACTGATCTTAATCTGCCCCTCTTCGAATGTCACCGTGAGGGGATTCGAGAGGGCCTCACGCTCAACATCGTTTGAAACAAACCACGTCTCGAAGTTCGGGTACATCTCTCCGTCTTCGGCAATCCGGATGCGGCTGCCCTCGCTCAACATCGAATACATCTCAGCAAGTGGCATTGCCATCCCCCAGTACTCTCGATCTTTGAGTTTCGTAACTAACTGCTCAGTCTCCTCCTCGGATAATGATTCCAGAATGACGTCGATATCTTCGGTCGATCGAGATCGCCCAGTGAGGATCGCGACGTACCCACTAACGATGACGTAGTTCACATCGCAGGTGTCGAGGATCTGTGTGAACTCGAGTACATCTTTATCGAGCGCTGAAAGCTCCCGTGAAACCGTGAGTGTGTCGTCACTGAGTTCCATCAGTTCTCTCTATGGAACGCCGATAAACAAAGCGCTGCGTCAATTGTGTCGAGACGTCCGTTTCGATACTCATACGTTGGCTCCGTCTTCGGTATCATGACGTACATCCTCACCGATGTCGTAGTGTTCGTGGACAACGGGCCGGAGCGCTTGGAGGATCAGCTCCGCGGCTAGGGGGGAGATATCGAGATCGTCGGCCATCAGCCGATGCGTCACCTCGCCGCGCTCTCGAGCGACTGCATAGGTGAGCGCCGTCGCGAGGCCGGCGACGCCGTGGCGGTCGATGTAGGTGTCGATGTCGGCGTCCGTCTCGCGCCGCCCGACGGCGTCGATGAGCGCCGGCGTGATCGTGTACTCACGGTCGCCAGCGGCCGTCGTCACAGTCAGATCGATTGCTCGGGCGGCGTACTTGCGGGGCTGGTCGTCGTCGGTGACGTCGACGACGCCGGCGTCGACGAGCCGGTTGACGTAGCTGTAAGCTGTCCCCTGTGCGAGCGCCAGGTCGTCCATCACGTCTTGGACGGTCGCCGCATCCTGACGAGCGAGGTAGGCGTACAGCTGGGCGAGCTGTGGCTCCGCCAGCAGGTCTGCGACCGAGAGGAAGTCCCGGACGATGTCGCCGTCGGCGCGATGTGAGGTGCGTGACACGGGTCGTTATTGATTACAGTTTACAGCGAAACAGTAAAGAGTGTTTGGGTCACTCCGCCGGCGTTCTGACGAGGTGCTGCTCGAGGTCACGCGTCCAGTACGTCGCGAGCCCACCCGGGCTACAGCGGGCGCACAGGTGTACCGGGCCTTCGAGATGACCGAGTTCGACGCGGAAGCGCGTCAGCGCCGCGAACGCGTCGACGACGAGCCCACAGCTGTCGCAGGCGTAGTGGTTGCGCTCCTCGGGATCTGGCGTCGCCTGAATCGCACAGTCGATACAGATCGGGTGGCTAACCCGCTCTACTTTCCCCCATGTGTAGGCGGTCACAGTCTTCGTCCGGGTACGGCCTCGCAAAAGGCACACCCGCACAATGTCTGTTGCTCACTCACTCGCCTCGTCGGCATCGTGGGCGGCCGTCCACCCTTCGTGGAAGACGGCAAGTTGTTGTATCGATTTGAACGCTGTCCCGCTGGGCTCGTGAATGAGGATCCGCTGGTCGACAACCGGTGTGACCGTCCCGGCATCGAGAAGCTCTCGTACCATCTGGTGGGCTGTCTCGTCGTCGAGATCTGCCGTCGATGGTGACTGAGCATCCCGATCCTGCGCGAGCAGTTCCACTTCGAACCGTTCGTGATCGTCTGTCGTCTCGTCGTATCTATCCGGATCAGACATATGTACTAGGGGCAGTAGAGGGATCGCCCCGTACCCATTCTGGGGCACAATAAACAGGCGCTACTGGCGCTCATTCTCCGTCACGACGGCGATGTGGTCCTCTACCCTCCACGCCCCACGCCATCGTCCGGGTGGCAACCCTGCTCACGTGGCCTGCGGCCTGGCACCTCGGCCCTGCTGGCCGTGAACGTACCTTTGGGCGGCCACCCCCACCATATAACGGTTGATTTTTTGCTCTGTTG
>NZ_CBVY010000004.1:153637-154571 GCF_000513435.1 Halorubrum sp. AJ67
GATTTTTTGCCTGTCAGGACCCCTCAAATCGCATGACTGCGTGCCCTGACAGCCGATTTTGAAGTCCATCGAAAGTATGGATTCGGGAAACAGCTGTCAAGTGCTGCCGTCTGGCGATTTCTCATATTCAGATGGAGTGATGCTTGTCGGGTGTCAGGCTGTATTAAGCTGGGTGTCAGGTGGACCGGGTAGTGTGGTTGAGATGTTATAGTTTCTTCATCGATCCGTTCAAACAAATACACCCTACTGGTCGAAGGAGATGAACTGTCTCGCCCGCTCGAGTGTGGATCGGTCGTTAGCAGGATCTTCTTCCGTCTGCTGTTCGGAACCCTGATTCAAGACATTATTCTCGAGAGCGGATTCCAAGTAATCACGTTCCGACCGAACTGTCTCGAGTTCTTTCTGGAGATGCTCTACCTCAGTCTCAAGCATGTTGATCCGGTCGGTCTTTTCGTTTAACTCCGATTCGAGCTGATCAACTTTGGCCGATAAGAGCCGATTCCTCTCGCGAACATGAGCTTGATCGAGTTGTGAAACCTGACTATCCGGCGAAGCCGTATCACTACGTGTGTCCTGTTTATCTCGGCCCTCAGAATCAGTCACTTCTTCTGGTGAGATTGGATCGCGTTCGTGTCTTAATCCCGCGTCTCCGATGGCTTTTAGCGTCTCATTATAGGTTTCGTAGCCGGGGAATCCCTTGTAGGTCCCATTCTCTCCCTCGCGTTCAATGAACGCACCTTCAGGACAGATCTCGAGCGCGACAGCTGCTTTCCGAACGGCCCAGAAGGGCATCTGGCCGTAGGTCTCGCCGTCGACACAGTCTGACTCAGCCTCTGGAATCCACACTGGAATGTCATACCCTGCGCTTCGCAGTTCGTCGACGGCAGTCCAGTAGTCCTCCCCATCAAGGTCTGTATCGGCGTCGGGAAGAATT
>NZ_CBVY010000004.1:154713-184156 GCF_000513435.1 Halorubrum sp. AJ67
ATTCCTGTCCCGAGAGCCATCAGTTTTGCTGGCCCGCCGCCAGCGTTAACTTTTGAATCTCCGAAGGTGTTGGCCTGTTCGTCGACGAAACAGGACTGCCCGCTCTCGCTGTGCCGCCAGCATGGGTCGAACTGCGGACGCGGCTGATTTGAATCCGTATCGTAGGCATCGCTCGCGTAGTGGCGGGCAATTTCGGTGATGTCGATGTTCTCGACGGCCTCGTAGACGTCTTCTTTGAATGGGGTAATGGGCCGCCCTTCTAGGGCACCATCGAGTTCTTCTAATCGCTCTTGGCGTCGCTGGAGAGCTGCCTCGCGGCGCTGCTGCCGCTCCTGTTCCCGTTCACGCTCCGTATCGACCCACGCCTGCAACGTGGCCTGCCACCCGCCGTGCTCCTCGTAGAGATCCGGCCAGAGCGTCGCGACCAGCGAGTCGACACACTCCGTATGCTCGACCCGTGTGAGGTCGTCGGCCCAGCTGACCGCCTGCTCGATGAGGGTATCGTCGACGGTCTCGAAGGGACGGAGTTCGTATCTGACGTCGTCGGTCGAGATAGGGGTGACGACGGCGTCGTGGTCGGCGTGGATCGAGAGCGGCGGCTTGTACTGGCGGTTCTTGTTGTTCACCCAATCGGGCTGGATGACATCCCCGGCACTGTCGATGCGCTCGTTCACCCGTGTCTCTGCCTCTTGGAGCCACGTGTTCGAGCGGTCGAGGAACTCGTCGAACACCCGCTCCAGCGCGTCCGGGTCGTCGCTGAAATGATCCGCAATCGGGAGCGTGGCCTCCGGTGCTCCGAAGACGTACGCGCCTCCGACGGAATCCAGCGCATACACCGCGTCACGGGTGCCGTAGAGCGTCGCGTACACGTCGATGTAGGCGTCGAGTGTTCGCTCGAATAGCTCTCGGGTCTGGGCATCAAGATCGCCACGCTGGGGCTTGATATCGTCGGCGAGGTCGATGTCCCCCCACGCGGGCACCGCTCGGAGATCGACATAGCCGGGAGTCGGGGGCTCATCTTGCCAGACGGTCGTCCCCTCGGACTTGTCGTACCGACAGGGCTCCCACCGCTGGAAGGCAGCTGGTGTCTTGTAGGTGGTGACGGCGTAGAGCGTCCGTTCCAAGCGGTCGTGGATCTCGTCGTAATCCCAATCGAGGCGGGCGACCCGCCCGCGCTGCGGATACCCCGCCTTGATGGCCTCGACGTCGTCGTGGTCGCGCTTGATGTACCACCCGACGAAGTCGTTCAGGCCGATGGTCGGATAGTCGCTGACGGTCGCCAGCGCCTCGTAGACCGGTTCGGCGTGCCGGTAGTGTTCGCGGATGGCTGACTCGGATAGCGTCATCTCGTGAACTCCTGTACCTCCTGAGCGGGAGTGAAACGACTACTCACTGGCATCACCTGCTTCCCTCTGGTCGCCGGCGTCGCGAAGCTCGATTCCGACATAACAGCGCCGCGTCTGTCCGTCCAGCCATTTCTTATCGCGCTCGAACTTGACCCAGTCGCGGAACGCTTGCGTGAACCGATTTTTTGGTTTCACGTCGTAGTCCTCTGCTTCCGCGAACTGCTCGTAGGCGTCGTAGACGTCGGCGACTGCGACGAACCCGTCGTTGGATTCGATGATGTGTTCGCGACCGAACGCACCGATGCCGTACGGGTCGTCCTCTTGGTCACCCTGCGCGACTGACTCCTCGTCAGTCTCTTGGCTCGGCTCCACGCCAGCCGGATGAAGCTCCCCAGCATCGATTGCCTCTTTGAGCGTGGAGAGATCCGTGGTCGTCTCCGATTCTGGCGCGCACAGCTGGAGGGCCGGTTCTTTGTCGTCGGTGAGGATACCGATAGCGAACGAGCTCTCTGTGTAGTCCGGGACAGGAAGGTCAGTACGGGGCACGAACGGGCGCTTGACAGGCACCCAGTCCGCTTCGAATGCCTCCCGTGAGTCGTAGGTCTCGGGAAGCTCACCAGGTCTGAAAACGGTATACTTCTCGCTCTCGGCATCGTAACTGTACGTCGCCGGGAACTGATCTTTCGACACGCTCTCGAAAGAGTCGACCCGTGCGTGCTGGTCGCCCGAGCCGTCCTCGAGGACGAGAGCACCGTCACGCTCGAACCAACGTGTATGGCGACTGTCGTCGCTCGCGGGACGGACAGCAGTCACGCCGTCCGCTGCTCTGGCTCCACCATTGAATGTGACGTTGTAGTTCGTTGTATACAGCCGCATCTCGCCCGATGTGAGGGAGTTCCGCGGCTCCTGAAGGATCTTCGCGAGGCGATTCGCGATATCGGTTGGAGGCTGGCCGTCGTGGTCTGCGACGACGAACAGCGGGACCCGGTCGTGTTCTTGGGCCTTCCGGAGGTTCGCGAGGACTTTCGCGGGTCGGACGTGGGTCGTGGTCTCGACCTCGATCTGGACCTCGGTGTCGAGGTCTGAATGGGTCGCGACGGCGTCGGGGCGAGCGTCTCCATTCTGATCCAGCACTTCCACGGAGAACCCGGCTGTGACGAGGGATCGTTCAACCGTTGCGAGGGCTGCGTCGTGGGCTTCTCCACCCCCAGTTGGCGACGTCGACGTATCTGCCTGCGCCGCCTGTTCGCCCTCGTCTGTGAGCCGACACTGGACTGCCGACGCCCCATCTGGAAGGTCCACCTCGATTAGCGAGGATGCCTCCCGCACATCCGGGAGTGCTTCGTAGCCTTGCGCCTCGATGGTACTCTCGTCGATGCGGGAGAGGAGTTCCTCGTCGACAGCCTCAACCGATACCCAGCCGTTCGTCTCGCGGATCTCGTTGGACAGCTGGACGGTACGGATCGCACGGGCCATCGCCACTTCGAGCGGCAGTTCGTCAGCGTTCTCCAAGGCGACATCAGTCGCCGCGTCACGACTCTCGACAGTCGTCCCGCCGGCGACACCATACTCCTCGCGGGTATGCTCGTGGACCGTCTCCAGCGCGTCCTGGAACTGTTCTTCTTCTACCTCTGTCAGCGGCCGGTCGCTGTCGGGATGACCAGGCGGAATCGGGAGCGGCTCGATACTGAATGGGTCGGGCCCCGTTTCGCCGAATTGCGGGCTCGGGAGCTGAGCGATCCACTCGCCCCGCGGGAGTGAACTAATACGGTTCTTGAACTCGACTGGATCCATCGCCTCGTGCGAGAGTGCTTCGGCGATGTCGGCGTCGACGGCGATCTTCCCGACGAGGGGGCTTCCGATGTTATTCAGGACATTCAGATAGACTTCCCGATTTCCGGCCTCCTTCATCTGCTCGGGGAACTGCGTCACGAGTTCGATGGATAGCCGGAACTCCCGCCCCTTTTCGAGCAGGGTTGTCAGCGTGTCCGAGACGACGACAGACGACGCCTCGTCGATGAGCAGATTTGCCACGTAGTTATCCGGCTTACGGGCCAACTCGTCGCCGTCGCGACGCTTGACGGCATCGTACAGTTGCGTGAGAATGACGCCGGTCATCACGCGGGCGGCTTCGTCACGAAGGTCGCCCAGGTCGAAGATAACCACCTTATCCTCATCGAGGAGTTCGCGGAAGTCGAACTGCGACTCGGTGTTGTTGAAGATCCGCCGGAGATGGGCGTCTTGCGTGATGTAGTCCATCCGGTTGCTCATACCGCTCACGACGTTCGAGAACGTCGTCCGATTCGATCGTAGGTGTCGGTTGAGCTTATCGGCGACCTGTGGGTTACTCGATTGCGGTGCGTCCGCTAGTGTCGGATCTGGCGGCCCGGCAGCGTGGAACTGGGTGACCGCATGTTCGAGCTGGTCGTGGGTGAAATAGTTCGTATCCTGCCGGAAGTGCCCGTTTTCGAGGCCGTACTCCTCGTCATACATCGTTTTAATGAGATACTTGATGAGCGTAGGCGAGGCGATAGCATCTTCGTACCGCTCGGGGCCCATCACGAGCTTGATGAGTTCCTCGTAGTGGTCGGCCTTGTCTTGGATCGCGTCGACGCGTCGGACACCGTCCTCTAGCGCCGGCGTGATGTCGAAGAACGCGAAGCCGGGCAGGATATCTGGCACCGAGAAGTGGAGGACGTTTTCCTCGAGGTCCTCAACGCTGAAGCGCTTCGCGTGAGCCCGCATGTAGTTCTCGGGAAAAGTCCCGCCCTTGGAGTCGATTATGAACACGGGCCCGCTCGTCTGGTCGTGTAGTGAGAGGCCATCGTTGCCAAGCGCGACAGACTTGCCGGCACCGCTCTTGGCGAATCGGCCGACGTGGAAGGGGAGCAGATGCGGGGGAATCCGCATCGGCTCGGCTGTCGGCGTACCATCCTCGCCGAGACCATGGCCGACCGCCATGCCACGGTCCGTGAACGCCTCCATATGGTACTGTGACGGGAGTGGGAGTGGTGTCCGACTCTCTGGTTCGGCATCGGAGCCACGTCCGCCTTCGGTCGTGAGGGCGGTCGCTGGCGGAACGACAACGAAATTTGCCAACTCGCTTGGCCCGACGACGAGATCGGGACGACTCTTTCGCCAGTCGCTCTTCGCTACCATCTTGGCGTTGAATACTCGGCTGGCGTGCTTCTTGGCTCTCCGTCCCTTCTGGAGTCCACGACGCATCCGTTTCGGACGGAGGCGATAGTGGGGACCGTTCAGGTGGTCGAACACCGACCCGATATCGTCGAGGCGGTGGTCGACACGCTCGCGCTGCTCGTTGCCGCTCACTAAGGCGAGCGCTCGCATATTCATGCTGAACGTGTGCTGGGGTTCCTTCTCGTCGATCGACTCGACTCGTTTTCGGCCACCGATGTCGAGATATCGACGCTGCCGCCCCGTGTTGGAGGGACTCTGTGGTTCATTCTCCGTGTTTCCGAGGAGTTCTCCGAAGAACCAGTCGATGACCCGATCCTCGCCCTCACGGAGCTTCCGCTGGCGCTCCCGCGCCTCGTGAGTCCAGTCCGGCTTGCGCTGGAAGAGCACCTGAAACGCGATAGGGTGTTCTGCTCGAGTCAGTTGGTCGATGAGGGAAGTGAGCGGGGCCCGTGCGTGGTCGTCATCCTCGTCTTCTGTGTTCGTGAACTGAGGTAGTGTCGTCATCCAGTCCTCGCGACGGGTAGCCCGCCCATGCCAGGTGATTCCGAGCGGCATCGTGTCGTCGACACTCAGTTGGGGACGCTCCAGTTGGTGATCGTCATCGAGCTCTGAGTCGGAGGAACCACTCGTCAGAGGTTCGTCACTCGATTCGGTTCCAAACAGTACCTCGGCGTCGTCCTGCGGCGGCGCGTTCTCTGAGATCGCACCTCCGCCGTCACCAACCGGCTCCTGGGTTGTTCTGTCGAGCGACGTCACGGGTTCCGAGTCTGGTTTACAGGTACCGTTGGACTCCTCAGTTGTCGTGGTAGTTGTTTCGTGGCGGTCGTCGTCACCGACATTGCTGCCGTGAGCGGGCTCTGCTCGTGACGGGAGCAGTTTCGCCTCCAGGTCGAGCGTTACCCGCTCGAACGTCACCGTGGGTGGGTACAGCGTACGGAGCCGCTCCTCGAGAGCATCTACTCGTCTATCGGCACCGTAATAGAACTCGACCCGTTCGTCTGCTCCCTCGCTCACCGCGAGGAACTCGAATCTTGGTGGCGGATCACCGAAGAGACCGATACTCTCGAGAAGTCCGTCACTGCTGGCGTCGATTCCGTGGAGGCCGGCCAGTTGGCGGACGACAGTCTCCGGCGCGAGGTCACTCCGCGATGGTGTGATCCGGATGTACTCGACGCCACTATCTGTGGCCGCGTGGTCTGGTGGGCACTTCTCACTCATCTTCCTGTTGGGTAGTACTGGTTTGACCCCTGCCGTCGGCACGAGCGCCGGCCGCTGGGCTGTCGGGATTCGTTACACTTGCGCCGGATCCGGGCTCGATGTCGACCACGTCCGCCGCACCGCCGTCGATGACATGAGCTTCGTAATCACTTGCCCGAATCCGGAGCGGAAACCACCCTTCCTGGTCGATGCCGACAAGCGCTTCTGAGTACCCGTCCTCGTCCTCACCGGCTTTCGCGGAGGTGACCCAGTTCACCTGCCGTTCGCTGAGGTCGAACCACTTGGTGATCTTCTCTTTCTCCTCGTTGACCCGGTGAAGAACAGTTAGTGAACAGAGGTTCGCGATGGTTCGGGCCTCCGGCGTCAGCGCGAACTCACCTCCCGTTTGCGTGATGAATTCAAGACTTAGGTCGAAGTGGCGGCTGTGCCGGACGGCCGTCTCCAGGAAGTCCAGCGAGACGGCGTCGTTCATCAGGTAGTGCGCCTCGTCGATACAGAAGACGACGCGCTTGTCGGTCTGCTTGACCCGCTCGTACACACTGTTGAACAGCACCTGCATCATCAGACTGGTCTCCGCCCGGCCACGGGTGCCCTCTTCCTGATGGAGATCGAGGTAGATGACCTTCGAATCAAGGTTGAATTCGGAGGGTTGAGCCAGATTCTCGAGTTCACCGCCTTCACGGAACGACGGTCGGAGGTCTTTGAGCAGCGACTGCGCATCGGACTGGACGGCTTCCTGCTCGCCATCGGTGACGTAGCCGTACTCCTCTGGATCTTCGACCATCTCCTCAAGGACTTCGATGACGTTGTGGATTGTCGGTGAGTCTCGTGTGTGCGTCTCAGGATCCCGGATGATGCCGCGCTTCTCGTAGGCTTCTTGGACGGCCCGCCGGAGTGTCTGGTTACGCTCGCCGAGTGGGTGGTCTGCGACGTGCTCGAAGAACGTCGCGAAGAATGTCATGACCCAGGTGATCTGCTCGCCCCACGGGTCGATGTCGTCGACCTCCTGTAGGACGTGGTCGGGTGTCGGCTTGATCTCCAGCGGGTTCAATCCACGCCGACCACCGACCGTCACCCGCTCGCCATCAAGCGCCTCGTTGACACCGGCGAACCCCCGCATCGGGTCGAGCATAATAATGACCGTATCCTCGTCGAACATCGCCCGCCGAACCAGCCGGAGCTTTGTTGCGAACGATTTGCCCGCGCCGAGGCGGCCGACAACCATCATACAGTAGCCGGTCTGCCGGTTGAATCGGTCGAGAATGAGCGGGCTCGAATTCAGCGCATACGTTCCATACTCGATGCCGGGTTCAGCAAACGCACCAGAAACGAACGGGAACATCGCGCCGACAGCACCGCCAAGCATCGGCGTCTTGCTGTCGAGCGTCTCGTTGAACTGATCGAGGGCAATTGGACTGGCTGAGGTGAATGTCTTCAGCTGCGACCACCGCGGCGTCACCGGCGTCAGATTCGCAGGGGCCTGTCGGGCAGTCGTTGACACCGACTCAGTGTTGACGTTATCGCGCTCGTCGCCTCTGACCGTGAGGTACGTCGAGATGTCGAACGCCTGCATCGTCGTGTTTCGGAGGACGTCGTACATCTCTTGGTGGTCTTCCAGATCTTTCTCGACACCTCGGGCGCTCGCACGATGCTTCTCGGTCAGGTACTCGTAATCGGCTTCGAGATCCTCGATCTTGTTCTCCAGCGAATCCAGCGTCTCCCGCGTGTCGCGGGGGTCGATATGGATGCTGATGTCCGTCTGCTGGGTCTCGGCAGCGGCGTACAACTTCTCAAGGAACCCGTCCATCGGCGCATCGGGATACTCTCCGACCCACAGGCTCTGCGCCCATTGATCGTCCGTCCGGAGAGCGCTGGGCGTCCGTTCGATGCTGGATGGTGAGACGACTGTCTGGTGGATCTCGGGAATGCCGTCGACTGCCTCACCGTCGCTCTCGTAGGTGACGGTCAACTGCGACTCGCCACCAACTGTATCCTGGTCGTCAGGCGTCTCGTCTGTGGTTGCCTCATCGTCGCCGTTGGCTTCCGAATTGTTCGAGCCCGTGAAGGGGAGCAGATTTCGAATCATGAGTTGGTGATGACGGGGGAGGTGCGAAGCACCTGTTCAGGGTTGCCGTACTCGATCTCCTTGCCGATCCAATACTCCGCGATGAGGCGGGTGAGTTCGTCCGAATCGACGGGGCGGGTGTCACATCCTTCGATACCGCGGAGGCCTCGCTCGACTCGCCGACGCCGTTCGTCTAGTTCCTCGAGCATCGCGGCGCGCTCTTCTTCCTCCGGCGGGGCCGTGACGATCTGGACAAGGATACCCAGCACGGGGATTCCAGCGAGCTTTTCGAGCAGGCTGGCCCGCTCGTACCGAACTTCCTCGGGACGAACCGGAATGAGGACGTAGTGGTCACGGATGGTCATCTGGCGCTGTGCCAGCTCCCGGTCGTACCAGTCGACGTAGTGTTCAATGAGCGCTTGGAGTTTCTCGTTGGATTTGACGTCCGGGTCGCTCAATCGGTCCTCGTACCGCCCAACGTACTCGTCAGCAGGGAACGACTGCGTCGTGGAATAGATCTGAATCGGGAACTCGACAGTTGTATTGACGAAGTCTTGGAACGCCTCCGTCTTCTGTTCCCATTCCTCGTCAGTGGCGAGCGCCATCGTCGGCGGTGACACCTGTATTGCGCCCACAAGAGCCCGGTCAGTACGCTCAATGGCGTCGTGTCGCGGATACACTCGTTCGACGTGAGTGTACTCCTTCGCCTCCTCGTGGGCGATCTCCGTCTCACTGCGGTGGAACCCCACGAACGTCCCGAGCCAGTCGAGGCTGTTGGTGTAGCTGGGTGTGAGGTAGACGAACAGGCCCCCGAAGGCGATCGCAATCGCTGCGACTGGGATGGTCAGCGCGGACACCGGGATCCCGCGTACGGTGAGTGACGGTGGGATAGCAACCTGCGTCACTAAGACCACCAAGACGCCTGGAAGACCTGCGACTGCGAGGTCCGTGAGCGAGTACTTCCCGAGGAACTGGGTGTCGGTACCAAGCGACTTCGGAATTCGTTTCGTGGGATCAGTTGCGGAGCTCATGGGTTACTGAATGTACCGGGGAGGGTCATCTCTCGATTCTCGGCTCCGGCTCTGGGATTGTGGGTCACGGAAGGCGTCGTCCCGATTGACCTCTTCGCTCCCGTCATCGCTGTTGCCATCGCCACTAGAGCGGGTACTGGTGGTAGCACCACTACCGCCGCCACCGGACTTGCCTTGGCTCCCGTCTTCGTTGCTGTCTGTAATCGCGTTGCGAAGACGAGAGCCGGTCGTATTGAGTCGTTGGCCGGTCGTGTGCGCTCTCGAGTCATTGGAATCCAGAACATACTGCCCGCCGGGTTTGACGGCTGGCTCGTCGCGTACCCCCCGGACGAAGTTCTTGCCACCCTGCGTCGCTGACCGTAACCGTTCTCGACCACCTGACAGCCGCCCACGAGCCGTCTGGGTTGAGACATGTTGAGCTGCCCGTCCGGCGATAAAAAATAGGGCTCCTGCCTGCCAGAAGAGGATAAACGGCGACGCTACGGCAGCCAGCGGAATAATGAGCGCCGTCAGCCAGGCTCCGAACTCGCCCGCAGAGAGGCCGAAACTCGTACCAAGGATATCACCGAGGCGGAACAGTAGTGCGACTGGCACCGTCATAAACAGGAATGGGACGTAGAAGCCGGCGAGTTTCTTCATAAATTTCGAAACTAGCGAAAACGGCCCCACGCCGGGAATCCAGAAGACAATAAGCAACGGCATGAGGAACACGAACAAGTAGAGAGCGAGCTGCCTTGCGAGGTATATGAGACCAATCAGTACAAACAGGATGAGGTTCGTCGACAGGGCGAGGACCGTACCGAGAACTCCCATCCCGGTGAATGACAGCGTCTGGAAGAGCGTAATATCGGAGACAGAGGGGACAAGGAACCCCCCTAAAGCGTCGATAAGTCGAAGTGAGAGGGCTGAGATCCACCACCACGACAGAATTCCAAGCAGCCCCGAGAAGGCCCGCTTTTTCAGCTTCGAACGATGGTATCCGCTAAACAGGTGGCTGGTCGCCTCGAAAAAAATTACAATTCCAATAGAGAGTCCATACAGTGTGAGAGTTAGCGGGATCATCGTCTCCCAGTAGAAATCATAGATCTGGGGCCACGCACCGTTTGAGGGGGAATTAAACACAGAATCAGGATGTGGAGTCCCTACAACAGTTCGTAGAACGGCATCGCCGTGATTCTCGATGATCGTCCGGATCGGGCTAAACAGAACACGGAGTAATTCCTGAATTGCCCCGACGATGGTATCGCCGAGGGCACCATTCTCGCTACTCCCGTCGCCTTGTGCGGCCACCGAAGCTGGTCCGAGACCAAGTAATCCGACGAATCCGATGACAGCCGAGAGCACCTGTCGACGAACTCTACGCATTATTACTCCCTCCACTCAGTAGCTCGATGTCAGCATTCTCGCAAGGATGCTGAACAGCGGCCTGATCATCTACATGATACCCGCCGGATAGATCAGCTCGAATCGGCTGTTCAATATCGCCATGTGGTGTCTGGACGACGACGGTTAGCTCAATAGACCCTCCCTCACACGAAATCGAATCGTCATCGCTGATGATCAGGACCCCACGCCCCTTCAGGAATCTCTGCTCAGTGTTGGGCTGAAGGAATTCCTGTTGTGGGTCCTGGGGACGTTCAAATCTCGTATCAGCGACCCCATCACCTTCGATAACCTCCGGGGCATTCGAATATGGGGCGTTTCGGAACCCAATATTGTAGACCCATGTCGGTCCAGTGCCGGTGTTCTCAACCGTGACGAACAACCGCCCGGTACTATTCTGGTCGTCTACGTCAACGTCTGGTTCGACATCAACGACACTAATCTCCGGTCGAAGCTCAACCGACATCGTATCCGAAGACTCGCCCCGGACGGCGACCAGTTCATAGTTGCCAGTATCGTAGGAGCCACCGGATTTGTAGAGAATCTGGAATTCTGCTGTCGTTACTCCTTCTGTAACTGTTACTTGTTCAAACGTTCCTCCGTCTGGAGAGATCAGATTGAGACGATCGACGTCGTGATCTTCAGCTAGAGTCACGACGAGGTTGGGTCCCACAAATTCGATCTCCTCGAAGACGGAATCAATAGGTGGTGACGGTGATCCTGTCGGAGATTCCGTCCCATTGCGGGCGGTGTTCGTCCCCAAACACCCGGCGACGCCGGACAGGAGAGCGGTCCCGGAGCAGGCTAAGAGACGACGGCGGCTGATAGACTGTCCTATTTTCCGGTCGTTGGGTGTAGAAGTGTCTCTGGACATCATAGTGACCTCCATGGGGGCCAAATCCGCCAGCCGGTGATGCGGTCGATAAGGAACACCGCAAGGAGGAACAGCGAGACGGGAACGCCGATTCGGAACAGCGTCGACACTAACCGAAGCACTGAGCCTTGTAGCAGGACGGTGTCCGAGTCGCTGGCATAGCCGGGTGAATTAAGCCACCAGTGACCGGGTTCGTATTGCGTCGACACGCCGCCAGGGGGTCGTTCAATCGTCGTTGTGACGGTTCCGTTGCCGCTCGTGTTCACCTGCTGTCCGTTGACGACGATCTCTCCGCCCCGTTCGTTGGTGTTGATTGGAGCGCCAGTATTCGCGTTTTGGAGGGTGACCCGGACAGTGACGGTATTTTCGGTCTGATTCACTACTTCTAGGGTGAGATTGCTCTCGGAGATCTGGATCTGAGCAAACTCATCTGCTGGCCGTTCTGCCCTGACACCTCTGACGAGCCCCCACGCGCGGACGGTTTCAGGTTGCTCGTCGGTCGTAGCCCGTGTCGCGATACCGTAACTGGCAGTGTACTGATCTGTTAGAACGTCTAAGTGGATATTTGACGGGAGTGTTGGTGGCGACGTCGACGTGCCGTACACGTCCAGTATCGTCACGTTTTGGCGAGGCGACGGCGTCGGACCCGTCTCGATGGGATAGGCGTTCACCTGGAGTGGCTGAAGCGGTGACTGGGCAGTTCGCTGTCCATCGTTCGAGCTGTAGACCAGCGTATCCCAGTCTGTGTCTCGGGTCGAGTAGAACCGCCAGACTCCTCGGACATCACCGTTGGGGAGCTGATATCCCAGCCACGGTTGGTTCTTATAAACGACGAGACCGAGATCATCGTTCGGATATTCGGCGATGAACCCAGAGACTTCGAGATCGTACTCCGTGATCGCGATGGAATCAGTCACCGTAACACTCTCAGCGGGATACGAAACGGAACCCTGCCAGCTGGTACAGTCGCCGTCGTCGTTGTGGGTGGTACAGATCTCGACCTCCTTCCGAAGCCGGACCGAAATGTCCGCTTGGAGCGTGAATTGGTGTTTCTCCCCAGCGTACCTACCTAGGGAGTACGATAGCGCCGGCGTGTGCGAGCCACCAGCCGTCGTCTCTTCACTACCGTTGACGAGCAGTACTGTCTCCTCGACTTGATGGCTCTCGAGACTCCAGTAAACGCGACGATCGCCAGAGGTGTCGTCTGGCGGTACTGCCACTCGATAGTCGATAGTTCCGCGAAGTGTCCCGTTTGGAGCGACGTAGAGCGGCTGTCTGGACGGTGACAGACGTGCTCGCGTGGAGGGCTGGACGGCGAACACCTCAGCGTAGGCCTCCTTGATGAACTGTCCGCTGTCGAGATTCGAATCTGACGGGTGGATCGACACGGATCTGTTGGTCGAAGGGAACTCTTGGTGGTCGCCCCGATTCCATTGCTCTGCGGCTTGGGGCGGTGAATCGAACGGGATATCGGTTCCCTTGCCAAGCTGCTCAACCGCTGACCTAGTACTCAGATTTGCGCCGTCAGTCGTGTTGTCTCGATCTCCCGACCAGAGTTTGTGAAAGGTCTCCTCTGGAACGCCATGGTCGGTGCTATTTGGGGGATGAGCGCTCACTGGAACAGCAGCTGTCATTGCGATGAGGCTCGCGGACATGACAAGTATGAACCCAAGTGCGTAGTTAGAATCCACAGCTCGTGCCACCGACCACGACATTGTTCAGGATGAACTGGACGATCTCCGTGCCAAGCGGCGCGACGATCACACCCCAAAGCAGGCCCTGATTTCGGACCGACTTCATCTCCTTCTTCCAGTCTGATCGGCGGGCAAACGGGATCGCGACTGTCGCCCCAAGTGCCAACACACCGCCGATAAGCGGTCCACCAAACTGAATGATGGTGAAGATGTTCTGGATGGTACCGGCCATGTTTGAATCGCAAAATGCGCTCCCCGGATCCGACTGTGCGGCTGCCGTTCCCACAAACAGGAACAGCGGGAGAAGTGCCAACAGCATCAGACCGATTGAGCCGTGGATGATACGGACTGGGGATGGCGATTCCTCAGTACGAGCCGGCGTCCCACCGGAGCAGCCCTGAGTACACATCATCTGTCGTAACGACATGGGGGACAAAAAATAGTCAGAAAATTTGAATGAATTTGGAGGTCTTCAAAGTTCTCCAAGTTCTTTAGAGAAGTTTCAATTCTACAGGACTATATTCGACCGCGTTGCCTAAGTCGGCCTAATGGCAGACACTAATACAACCTCCAATACTGGTGGCACTAGCGCCGAGACCAGTGACGATGTCGCTCGGATCAATATGCGAATCCCACAAGAAAAATACGAGTGGTTACAACAAGAACTGGATTCGTTCACAAGTGATACTGCTCGATTTCAGTATCTTATCTAGTTCTACTCTGACCACAAAGGAGACGAAACTGACTGTACCTGATCGGCCACTGGGAGAAAAACAACGCTAGACCGTCAGCGGGACAACGATAAGCAACGGGCAATCCTCACCTTCAAAATAAAATTGTTTCACTGCCGCTGCGTCGTGAAATGTCTCCGCATCTTTAGGAAGGGTAATTGTGCGAGCGCTACTGTGGTCGTGGATCGAATAAATACCGAGTTCGACGAGACCCTGACACTCAGTCGGATCTAGCTCTTTACTCACTACCTCAAGCCACGCCTCAACTGACACAGAGGACCGCTCATCCGAGTCAGCTTCGGGGCGGTTATTGCGGGGACTTGCTTGTGCCATGTTATATATCCACATACTTGCGCCAAGTCTATTAAATATTGTGGGCCAGAAATTTCTATTAATTCGAGTAGATAGCAAATGTAGCATTTATATGACGAAAATAGAATCGAATACAAAATCTAGTCTGCCGCTTCAAGACACGATTGAATGTCAGAACCCGTCGGGAAAGTCAAAATCAGGAGTGGAATAGTTACCAGTGACCATTCAACTGGGTCCAGCTGAGGAAGTGAATATATCGAGAGATACCCAGCAATCCCGAGGAAGACGAATGGGGTATAGAGAAGAGTCGGAGCGACTGATCCAACCCGAATCGCAAACGTGGGCGCATCGGGGTCGTAGATGGCGTCGACGTACGGTCCGCGGCGATTCACACCAAACGTGACTGATTCCGCGTAGAGGCTATGAACCACGTAATGCGCCGATTCGTGGAGAATCCACGCGATACCGCAGGCCACCAGATAGACACCAAATATCAGCACTGTCTCGTGGAGCATCGTGGCTCAGTCCTACACAGCCCAAATTGGACGGAGGTCGTAATTAAGCCTGAAGACTGAACCTGAACTGGCACAGGGTTAAGCAACAAAATGGAATATAACCAGCGGTATGTTGGTTAAGTTGATGGCTCACGTCGACTGATGGGCTAGTCACTCGATTTCGGTGATCTCCCCGTCTCCTTCCTGGAGCCGCTCCCGGATCTCGGACAGCAACTCCTGCCCTTCATTGTAGAGATCATGGCCGTCGTCCAGCGATACCTCGTCCGTATCGAGCTGCTCGATAATCTCTTCGACGCGATCCATGCTTCGTCGGATGTCGGAATCCTTTGCCATCCTTAGATCACCCCCAGCCAGAGTGCGGTGATGAGTAATAGCAGCAGAACGAGCACCACGATTGCGGCCTTGTAGTAGACCGGTGGGAGGCCCTCAGCAGCAGGTGCCTTCTCGACGGCTTCAGCCAGCTCCTGTTCGTGTTCGTGTACCTGTTCGAAGGTCTCGTAGGCAGTGTCAAGCTGCTGCTCTAGCGGGCCGATTTCGCTGGCAAGGAAGTCATTCCGAGACTTCACGATGTACTCGCCGGCGGCTGTCGGGGTGATCGCGGCCATATCCGCCACCCGATCCGCGATTAACCGGTCGTCAGTATGGCCGATTGCCGTGACGATAGGCGTGTTCGCGGTGAAGATCGCCTCCGCGACCCGCTCGGTGTTGAACGCTTGGAGATTCGAATCGCTCCCACCGCCACGGCCGACGATGATCGCGTCGACGTCCTCCGAGCGGTCGAGATGGTGGATGCCGTTCGCGATGGACGTCGGCGCGTTTGACCCTTGGACGGTTGCGTCCTTCACCACGATGTCGACGGTCGGTTCCTGTTCGTGAATTGCGTTCTGGATGTCGTACCGGGCGTCCCCTCGGAGGGACGTGACGACGCCGACCCGCTCCGGGAACGCCGGCGGGCGCTGCTTCTGTTCGTCGTCGAACCAGCCACGCTCCTCGAGTTCGCTTCGCAATCGCTCGACGGCCGCCGCCTGGTCGCCGTCGCCGACGACGATGACCTCCCACGGTTTGAGGTCAATTTTCCCACCTTCGACCCAGTAGTCGATATCACCCTCAAGGATGACTTCGCTGCCGTCTTCGAGGTCGGCATCCATCTCCCGATAGCGGTTTGCCCAGAGCATACAGGGGAGCTCGGCGTCGTCGTCGGTGAGCGTAAAGTAGAGCGCCGTACTGTTCTGGTGGAGGTCAGTGACTTCGCCAATACAGCGGACGCCGTTGAGGGCAGGCGTGTCCTGGACGACCGACGCGATCCGGTCGTTTAGCTGGGACACGCTAAGGACCTCTCTCGCATCAGGTTCGACCGCCTGCCGTTCGGTATCCGGTACGTCCGCCATTTCGTTTCCTAATTTCTGAGCAGGAACCTCAAAAAGCTACGTTCGAGTGACGGGGTGGGCTGCGTTACGCAGGCCTACAGATCGCGGGGCTGGACCGTCTTCCGGTCGTTGGACTCGGCACGCTCGGCGGCATCATCGAGCAGTTCGGCGACCTCTTCGTTGAGGGCGTCGTAGAAATCGGCCGAGACGTTGTTCTCCGACAGTGCATTCTTTACAGCTGCTTTGACGATCAGGTCAGACATTCCGTCATAAGATTCACCAGCTTCTATATAAACAGTCATTCTTTGTATCTCGTAGCTCTCGGAGGATTAGTATGGAAGAACTCGATTTAGAGAACCCGTTGGCAGACTTATGGCGTCGCAATTTCGCATTTGGCTACTGGGATAACCGAATCAAGAAACTCAACCCCTACAATCGCTACGACGGGATGGACTCGCTCTATATTCTAGCTCAATTATCTGATCTATATGCCCACCTGTTCGCGGTGAATGCTCGGAATCCAGAGCAGCCCTGGATGATGGTGAAAGAGGATACCTATACACGGGATATCGCCAGTGTTCTTGATGAGCTTACAGTTGAGATTGATAATGGCGAGATGGTGTCAGTCAGCCGCTTAGCGGAGGAGCCGGAGGATCTAATTGACTTTGAGCAGGTTATCGATGAAATAGAGGCAACAGACCGGGAGATGATCGCACGAGAGTTCTTAGGGTGCTCCGCAGTCTACGACGAGGAAACAAATGAATTAGACTTCGTTGAAGATCCCGACCTACATATCGCAGCTGCGAATGCCGCCCTCAATTTTTGGCGAGGATTCCGACCGCTACTGAATGATTTGAAGCACGGGTTTCGCGTTCTACCAGTCACGATCGCGGATATCGAGTGGCTTTGGGAAGAGGGGCTTTTCGGACAGTTGGATACCGAGGTTGAAGATCTAATAGACGACATGGAAGCTGTACAGCAGGACCAATGGGGCTTCTTTTTCCTTAGACTGGCTGTGTTGAATCGCCATACGGCGGCAGGGTAGGTCGCTAAATCAAAGGCGTTGAAGCGGGAAGATTTGGTTGCCTATGACACAAATCTCCCGCTTCATCGGGGAAGTTGTGCCGGTTGCTCAAAGAGTTACTGGCGATGGAGGCGAATCCGCCGCCCCGGAAGGCGGCGGCGGATTCGCCGACTACGCACTCGTTTCCCTCCACTGTCTGCGAATTTACCTCGACACATCCTATCGGATGACGATCGATCTACTCAAAGAGATGCCACAAATAATCGGGGAGATCGGCCTTGATGCGGCCGATCTCCCCGTGCCGTCCACGTTGTGTAAGGCGTTCGACCGGATCAGTATGAGCGTCTGTCGAGTGCTGCTGCGCCAGTCGGCGCAGCTGCACGATCTCTCCGAACACGCCGCGATAGACGCTACATTCTACGAACGCTCAGCAGCGAGCCGCCACTACTGCCAGCGAATCAGCTACCGCGTTCAGAAGCTGAAAGTCACGAAACTCGTCGATACAGCGTCTCAAGCTGTCCTTGACGTTCACTGCTCGACGAACCGAGAAGGAAGCGACGCAGATCTCGCTGAGCAGATCGCCCGCCGGAACGCGGGCGATCTGCGGTCTCTCGCTGCCGATAAGGGCTACGACAAGCAATCGCTCCGCGAAGGATTACGCAATCTCGGGATTAGACCGCTGATCAAGCACCGCATCTTCGCACCGTACGACCACGCACACAACGCTAGAATCGACGATAACCGCTACAATCAGCGCTCTATGACTGAAACTGTGAATTCGGCTGTGAAGCGCTCGCTCGGCTTCGCCGTGCGAGCGCAGTCGTGGTTCCGTGAGTTCCGCGAGATTGCCTTGATGTGTATGGTCTACAACATCAAGCGCTTCGTCAAACAGTGAATCTCTACGCCTTACAGCGATTCAACACAGCCCTTAGACTCCAAACGGAGTCGCTGGGGAACCGACATTACGACGCTGAGTTGAACCTCTACCATGTGAATAGTGAGGTGTGCAAGCAGATGTCGAAGGTGATTTTGAACCTCATCTACAACCTGATTATGGGACGAGAAGGCGGACAAACTATAGCAGAACCGATGTCAGAGGCAATAGAGCAGTCCAGTTCTACAGATGTCTACTCAATCCAGACCTTAGAGCATCTAATTACGATGAGTCTCCAGGTAGAGAAGCCTACGTAAGTCCTATTTTGGGGTCCATTCGGCTGTTTTGAGGTTCTCGATTTTACCGCCTCTACGGATCTATCTGAAAGCAGTCCGGGCAATAGTCCCAGTCCGCCTGTTTGTGGTGAGATCGGTTGTTACACTTTTGCGGATTTCCGTTTAGGTGGTCCAATCCCCAATCCGGGTTTGGAGCTTTTCCGAACAGAATTGCCGCCTCCGTCTCCCCATGCCCGGTATGGTTTGTGAGGAGGTGAACAGGGCAGTGCTGGCATTCCCAGAGCGCGACGTCGACGCGGTCGTCGTACCTTCTTTCGATGACTTCCTTCCTCCTCCATTCGTGAATGCCGTGTGGTCCGCGACACGGTGCGACATCGGTACGCTTTGCTAATGCTCCCTCAAACGACCGTTCACGGCCGAATGAGTCGCTGTTCTTCCAGTCGTCAAAATTGTCCGCAACATCGGGATAGGGGATAACAGCGTCACGAAGAACTTCGATGTCGACCTCTGGTGCGAGCACCCCTTCGTAGTCGTACACGAATCTGGTGAGTTCGTGATCGTACCGCCGGCGTGATCCGCACCACCAGCAATATTCGTATTCGTACCTGTCCGGATGCGCATATCCTGGGACCTGGCTCCAATTGTGGCTCCCGTATTCTTCGACGAAATGGCAGCCTTGGGATTTCTCCTCCCAGTTGAGGTTCGCTTCGACACGAGTGTCGAACTCCCACGGGTCGTACTCGCGGATGCTGAAAGCACTACCGTCGTCGGCTCGGAACGCCTCATCCACGACCTGGTAGTCCAGCTGCTCGTCACCAATGTCCTCAGACTCCAACCACGCAACTGAGTACCCCGCTGAAAGGTAATCGTGGGTGGTCCCTTCGATATCCTTGCTGTGGTGCTTGTGTTGAACCTCGATGATGAGGCCGCCTCCGAAGAAGGGGTTTTCCTTATTGAACTCAACGAGGGCATCGGCCCGTCGAGTCTCGGGAGTCGTCGGCGTCCCTGTCGCGTCAATTTTGATTTCAGCCCCGACGCGTGCTGTATTCGGATATTGGTCAGCAAGCGTAGCGACCGCCAGTGCCGTACAGCGAGCGTGGGTATCTGATTCCTCCTGGCTCGCCATTGAACAGGACTCTGCGGCGTCATCAGCGGCGTGAAAGAAGTGGCGGGCGCGGTGCTTGCCATCACGAGGATACAGGATACCTCGGCACTCAGGACATTCGACGGGCTGGTGGTCGTCGACCTGTGTAGGTGTAACAATCTTCCCGTCGGCGAGTGCTCGGAACGGCACGGTCAGGTAAATCGAGGCACTTCGGTCGCTTTAACGTACTGTTGTTATACCGTTCAGTTCTGACTGATCCGCTGCGATCCGTCGACAATCGGAAAACGCTCATCTCGGACTAATCCCTCTCACGGCAACATTTAGTTCGGTTTACCGACAAGGTCGACTCATGTCTCGATATCTTCGGGCGGAGGGTCCAATATGGTAGATGAACGAATGTCGATGACGTTCTCTGTCCGTAACAATCCAGGCCGCTATGCGCTTCTCCTTGGGTCTGGTGTCTCCACGGAGGCAGAGATCCCGACAGGGTGGGCGGTCGTCAATGAACTCGTGAAACGGGTTGCCACAGCTGAGGATACATCGATCGAAGAAGGTGCTGATCCCACCGAGTGGTATGAGGAAACCTACGATGAGCCTGCAACGTACGAGAACCTCATCGAGGGACTCGCGAGAACGCAGACCGAACGTAGGAAACTGCTCGAGGAATTCTTCGAGCCGTCGGATAAAGAATCTGAACGCGGTGAAAAGCAGCCCACTGACGCACACGAGAGTACCGCGTGGCTCGTCGACAATGGGTACGTTGACGTCATTCTCACGACTAATTTTGATCAGCTCATCGAGAAGGCCCTCCGTGACCAAGGCGTTAATCCTGTCGTGATTTCGGGTCCTGAATCAGCCCGAGGTGCGGAACCGCTACAACACCAAGATGCGGTCGTTGTCAAAGTAAATGGGGACTACAAGGAGACAAACGTCAAGAACCTCAGCTCGGAGCTTGAGTCATATTCTGACCCGATGCAACAGATCATTGACCGCGTTTTCCACGAATACGGGTTGATTATCTGTGGGTGGTCCGGGGACTACGATACACGCCTCCGGAAATCCCTCCAAGAATGCGAAACACATCGGTATTCGACATACTGGACGTACTATAGTGACCTCGGAGAAACCGCTCAAGAACTCGTGGCCGCCCGCAATGCTTTTACAATCCATCATAACGGCGCAACCTCGCTGTTCACCGACCTCCGAGATCGGGTGCGAGCACTCGAGGACGCCGAAGACGGCGAACCATTGACGACCCCAATCGCCCGTGAACGTGTCAAACGATACCTCACCCGAGAAGAACACAAAATCGACCTTTCCGATCTTATTCGTCAAATAGCACGGCAGACTCGGGAGGACATTTTCGATGAACACCGGTTGCCTCTCTACGGCGAAGAATTAGCGGATGATTTCACCGCAGATGATCGGTTTCGAGAGTATGGGGACTTGATGCCGACGATAATCACGGTACTGATGACCTGTGCGTATTGGGGTAATGAAACAGCCAATTCGGGGGAGAAAGCAATCTCAAATGCTCTTTCTACACTTGCTCCGAGTCAGAACCCAGATGGTAAATCGAATAAGCGCCTGAGGGATCTCCGCCGATATCCTGCCACTCTCGGGCTGTATGGTGTCGGGCTCACCAGCATCGCGGCCGAAAATTGGTCGTTGATCTCCTACTTGTTGACACAGCCTATCGAAGTCTTTCATCCGAGGGGGCGACAACCTATGGAGAAGAATCTCGTTGAGGAACTCCATCCTCGCTATCTAACCCGTGAATGGGGACGTGGTTTTGATCGAGAAGGCGCAGAAGAGTCCTTGCGGTCTTCGATGAAAGAAACGCTCTGTGACCCAGCACTGGAGTTCTTCACGTCAGAAACCATGTTTGAACGGGAATTCAAGCGATTCGAAGTGATCCTAGATCTTCTCTGGTATGCTCAAGGTAATGGTGACGATGTCGTTTCCCTCGGTACCACGTATTGGGGGGAAAGCATCGATGAACTCGAAGCCGAGATCGAGCAACAAGGTACAGAGTGGCCGTTAATCCGAGAAGGGGTTTTAGAGATAGATAGCAGTGAAGCCATAGAGCTGCTGGATACTATTCGGGAGGACTTACATTAAACTGGCAACGTTGAATGTATACGATCGTCAGGTATCGTTCGAGAAGTGTGGGGACCCTTTCTGTCGGCCGGCACGTTGCCATAGCCGATCCAAGCTCGGACGTAGTCCAGTTCCATCATCATCCATCGTCTCGAGGATGCTGTGTTTCGGTTCTTCTTGGTCGCTGAACGGTCGGAGTGATGCGCCCAGCGAAACCCCAGCATATGACGTGGGGAACTGGTAGTCTTCCACCCCGAGAAGCGTGACGAACGCGTATACTGGCGGCTGTGCCCCCAGTACATCTAGTACATCAAGTGACCCTGGTACTATCTGTATCAGATACTTCCCAACCTCTGGATCAACGTGATTCGGATCGGTCGGTGAGAAGGCATCTACAGTAGTCTGTTCGAACGTAAGAGTGGTGACAGCCTCGATGTAGCCGTCTTCAGCCAGAAACACGTACTCTGGGTGTTCTTCTTGTATTCGACTATTGATGGAGACAACTCCATCACCAACTGGTCTCCCGGCTAGATGGCTTCGTCCGCCCCCGAATAGCGGAGGTGACGGTAGCTCAGATGGAGGAACTCCGTAATCTGTGCTGAACATTCCAACCGGGAACAAATGGAGAACTGCACATGGACCGCTTGGAAGTGTATTCGGGAGAGAGTTCGACCGCGACTCGATCATTGAGAGGCGTTCATCCTTTAGCGCCTCCATTTCCTCAACGGGATCGGTCGTGGGCTTTGCAGCATCGATACCGAGATGTTCTTCAGCGAGGTACGGATTTCGGGTCGTAAGCTGTGTACGTAGGTCAGCCCGTGTGAGGATTGTTACGGGAAAGCCGAACTCATCCTGAAGTCGGTCGCGAACCTCGTCAACGACACGCGGTGGTTCCGGAAGTTGATTTACTACAAATACAACGAAATCACGGTCGAGCTCACGGTTAACCGTCTTCTGTGCGTCCTTTCGGAGCTTCTGTTTCCAGTCGTTCCTGATAGTGAAGTGGGCAACTCCAGTGTCGGTACCTCGTCGGAGGTCTGCATCGCGTCCGCCATCTGCCCCCACCCCTTCGGTAGGCGAAACGTCGTATCCACGCTCGCTCAGGATATCCGCAGCAAGCTTCTCGAACGTACCGGCATCTACCTTCTCTAGAGCGATTTCCAAATCCGTCGCTGGCATCTCTGACTAGAACGAAATTGCGGGAGCGTCGTTAGCGTTGTCCTCGCCCTCCGCTTCAGACAAGGTTTCTCAATGGCTGTCTCACCGCTCTGTATAGGACTACCTTTCGAGTTGGTCGATATCTTCCAGAGCTTCCGTAGCGACATCGCCCAATTCCCCGGCCTCAATATGTGAGTAGCGCTCTCGGACCATCTCTTCGGAGTTATCGAGATACCGGGCCGCGACTGTATACCCGAACGCTCTGACCAGTACCTCCCCCATTCCACGTCGACCACCGTGCGGAGCAAGATAATCGTGTTTTGGATGGTCGATGTCGATCTCTGCAGCCTCTGAGAGCCGTTGGAGAATCGACCGTGCGCCGTCCGTCGTGATCGACGGCGGCCGAATATCCTCATCAAGCGCCAGTAGTAAGTCGCGAACGTACTCCGCACGACGTTCACCGATTGCTTCTGGGCGTTCCCCTCGTTCGGCTAGCTCTTCCTGAACGAGCTCTGCGAGTGTCCGTTGGTCGAACGTCGGAAACACCGGCCAGCGCTCTGTGGGTGGGTCCATCAGCTGGCGGTAGCTCCGAAGCGGAGAGATCACCGGATCGGGGAGACTGGCGGCGTCCCACTGCTGTTTCTTCCGGTAGACGTCCATACTCCCGTCGTCAAGGGAGAGGTCCTCCCAGCGGACGCCGCGCCGGCGTGGGTCGTTCGGATCTCGGAGGAGTTCTCCGACACGGACGGCAGTGTAGGCGAGGACGAACACCAGCGCCCGGTCACGAGCCGCCTTCAGCGCCACGTAGCGTCCTCGCTGCTTGTCGAGGGGGTCAGTATCCTCCGGGAGTGTCGTGTACGCCTCGACGGCGTCGCGGGCCTGTTCGTCGACGTGCCGGGTGAGGGCGTGGCGCTGTTCGGACGTCCAGGCCTGCTGGTCGCCGGGCTTGCGACCGTCATCCTCCGGCAGCGGCGCCATCGCGCTCGCCCGCTGCGCGTAATGCGCTTCGAGATATCCCTCGTTGACGCACCAGCCACACCATGCAGAGATATAGCGGTAGTAGGTTTGTACCGTGTTCTGCTTGAGTCCCCGATCTCCACCGAGATGTCGGGCGTACTCCCGGAACACGCGTTCGTCGAGATCGTCGAAGGTTGGCTCCCGGTCGACGTCGTCGGGGACGATCCCGGTCCAGTCGTCTGCGCCGCGATCGCCGGCAGTCCACTCGACGAATCGCTCGAGTTCGCGAGCTGCGTTGCGTCGATAGTTCCCGCCGTCGCCACCACGGCCTTTCCCTTTGTCCTGAAGGTAGCGCTCGAAGCTGTCGTTGAGCGGCGTCGAAAGCGCTCGATCAGGCATCTACCGGCCCTCCACCTTCCTGTGGACCCGGTCTCGATGGCTCTACCCCGGGGGAAGCGCCGTCGTGAGGCGGTTGCAGCATTCGTGCTTCACCGACGGCGGCGGGGTACTTCAAAGTGGTCGTGATTACGGGCATAATCAGGACCAGATTGTGTTTTCGGCCCACTTCGCGAATTCGAGCATCTGGAGCCTCTCAGCGCAGGAATTCCGCGCTATGAGAATCTGTATATCGTATACCGCTATACAAAATCTCGGGCCTCGTTCTGTGTAGAGTTACTCCTCGCCGAGTTCCGACAGCCGAGCCTGGATTTCCTCGGCATCCGCCTCAGAGAGCGCCTCGACACCGAACTGGACGAGGAGCGGGTAGAAGTGGCGGTTCTTCTTGAACTCGTCCTGGCCAGCCTTTCGGAGTTTTAGCTGGGACTCGAGATACGTATCCTCCATCTCGTTGAGGACACCATCGGGAATGTAGATCGTCCGACCGTTCCACTCGTCCTTGATGTTCGTCTTCGTTTTGCTTGTTTCGTTCGTTTCACTCGTTGAATTCGAATCGTTCGTCTCAGTCGATGAACTGGTTTCCACCGTTTCACTCACTTCACTTGTTTCGCCGGAATCGACCTCATCGTCCTCCTCTTCGTAGTTGCCCTCGATGCCCGAAGCATCACCCCAGCCGTCGCTCATGCTTCCACCTCCTCAGGTGCGGTCTTCTCAAACGTCTCGTCGAACAGGTCGGCGATCTCGTTGAACAAATTGCGTGCATCCTCGACGCGCTGGTTCTCCTTTCCGAAGCCAAAGACAGACACGCCTTCGCCAATCGACTGGGAGAGGTCGGTCCGCTTTGGGATCTCGAAGACAGGGAGCGAGTACGCCGACTTGATCTCCTCGATGGTGTCACGGTGTTCGGAGTTCTGCTCGACACGGTTACAGACAATCGCGAGCCGATTGATGTCTCCGTACGCCTGTTCGAGAGAGCTCAGCTGCTTGGCGAAAATCTGGAGGCTGTTGGCGTTGAGCTTCTCGGGAATGACGGGGATGACGACGTTACCGGTCGCGACGAGGGCGTTGTCGGTGAGAACATTCAGGGATGGCGGCGTGTCGACGATGATGTAGTCGTAGTCCTTGTCGAGTTCGTCGAGAGTCATCTCCAGCCGCTCCCGACTCTTCGGCGCCTCAAGCAGCGTCTGGATGTTCTTGTTGTTCGCGAGCTTCTCGCTCGCGGGGAGGATATCGAACTCCTCGTGCTCGACGATGATGTCGTTCACCGACTCCATCTGGTCGAAGTCGAGGACGTCGAACAGCGTTGTACGGTCGGTGTCGTAGTAGAGGTCGTTGTAGCCGAGCGAGCAGGTGAGCCCTCCGTGATAATCGATATCGACCAAGAGAACCTCGTGGCCTCGGGCGGCGAGTGCGCCGCCAGTATGAATGACGTCAGTTGTCTTCCCCGCGCCTCCCTTCTGATTCGCCACCGTGATTCGTGCGGTATTGGTGTCTGGCATTGTGTTCGTTTCTCTCGTTGAATTCGTTTTGATCGTTTAGTTCGGTGCGTTCGGTGAGGGTGTTTCACCCGGTGAAAGGATTACTACGATGTTAAAACCAACTGTTCGTTTCAGTCGTTGAAGCAAATATACTCGTTATTATCAACTCGTTCGTTCTATTCGTTTTATTCGTTTCTTTTGTTCTCTTTATCCAGTACAGTGAAGCCAGCTCATCCGCAACCACTTCGTTTCTCAAAATGCGTTCAACTCATTCGTTTATCTCATTTTGTTCTTTTTGATCGTTTCGTTCGTTATACTCGTTCCAAGTGGCTTCGATAGGAATTAGAGCTACCTTTGAGACAAGTGGAGAGATCGTGGCTTCATGGCCAATCGAGTAAGAATTTTAATAGTTACTAAATTATTGGTGACTACCAGATGTACGAGATTCTCGATGACACGACAGCGTAGCTCATCCTGCCTATCGAAAGCGGTGACTCGATCCGTCGTGTCGCCCGACGCCTCCACACGCCGTACAAGACGGTAAGACAGGTCGTGAACCGTCTCGAGGACGTAGGCTACATCAGTTATGATGATGGCCTCTCCGTCGTCGACAAGCGTGTTAGAGACGCCGCGCACGAACTTGTGGCTGCCAGCGCCGGCGTCACCCTTCCCCTTGTCCGTGAGGTACTTCGTGAACGTGTCCTCGATCGGCGTCTAGACGGAGCAACGACCCGTCATTGGGCCTCCGAAGTGTAGGGGTTGTATTTTCCGATCACCACTGTAGACGCGGCAATCCGGCTGGAGCGACTGTGTCAGAGAGCGTCGGCCATAGTTCTGAATCTGCCATGGTTGCGGTCACGGGTGGGGTGACTAAGAGTTTACTCTGTCTTACTCAGCTAAGACAAAGTAAATTATACCTCGTGATTTGTTTGATGTTGAGTGTAGATCGGCCGAATTCCGGTGAGAGAGTGCTTTTACACCGGTCGGTAGCCGAAGTATATTGTATATCGCTATATAAAATTTTCCTCGTGGGAAGTTGAGACTACAGCGGGTTTAGCGGGTGTGAAATGCGTGATTTCGGCTGAATCGGTGCGCAAACCTCGGTTGAGCGATGCCTCCGAGAGCGGTTTCGTATCGGTTATCGAACCATTACGAGAACTGACCGAGTATCACGAGAGCGCTGCCGCTCACGAGATGGGGCACCCTCTGAGTCTTAGATGGTCGCTACCCGATTCCTGTCTCCTGCCGGAGCAGTGTCAACGTGTTCTGCGCCGTTACAACGGGTTCACGGTCGTACACACCACCTTTCTCACACTGAAACAGCATATCGATCCCCCGCCAGATCGAATACAGGAGACACGCAAACGCGAAATAGAAGAATCGCAGTACGAAATCTTTCGACGTTGTCGCTGCCATGAACCGCTTGATCGACTTGTAGCCGCGCTCAATGTCCCAGCGTTTCCCATATTCTGTGATTGCGCTGGGGTCACCGTTGGTCATGAACACGGCGTACTGCCCGTAATCCGTCCGGTCTGAGTTCTTCTTTCGACGGTACTGGAGCGTCGTCTCGTGCCACTCGTTGTTCCCCAGATGGAGTTTGCGGTCGGTGACGTAGTGGTCTTGGTCACGCTGAAGCAGTCGTTTGGCTTGAGCTTTCTCGCTGGTGTGCATCCGCTTTGGTACGACATATGTGACGCCCCGGTCGGCTATCGCTTCGAGAATCTGCTGGCTGTCGAACTCCCGGTCCATGAACACGCGGTCAACATCGACGAGCTCCATTGCTGAGTCGAGGAGGTCCTCGACGATCTCTAAGCGAGTGTCACCCTTCCGGACGGGACGTGCGTCGAGAACCAGTGGTACGGAATCACCGACGAGGTGGCCGTATCCGGAGACGGGGTGCTACGGCCAGAGCCCACGCGTCTCGTGAGCTTCGGCAACTCGGGAGAGTGCAACGATGTACGCCGCGTCACGCCATGTCACGTCCCGTTCTTCGAATTCCTCGCGGACGTCCTGCCACGCGGCCAGCATCTCTGTTTCGAGTTCGTCGTTGACACGCTCCAGCGACCACGACCGCCGATTGATGTCTTGGAGCCACTCGAAGTAGCTCACCGTCACACCGCCAGCGTTCGCCAAAATGTCCGGGATTACTGGAATCTCTCGCTCAGCAAAGATCTCGCTGGCTGCAGTCGTCGTCGGCCCGTTCGCCCCCTCGACAATCATATCTGCTGCAATATCGTCGGCGTTGTCTACTGTCAGGACATCCCCGATCGCAGCCGGAATGAGGACATCCACATCGAGTTCCAGCAGTTCCTCGTTCGTAATGGCCTCTGGTGCGTCCTGACGGGTGACCGCCTCAGGTTCCTCGTCGTGAGACGGGATTGCGTGCGTGTCGAAGCCCTCCGGATCGTAGATTCCACCGTTGACATCACTGACAGCGACAACTGTCGCACCCCAGTCGTCAAGCAGGTGCGCCGCGTTCGCGGCGACACTACCGTACCCCTGTACGGCGACAGTAGTCTCCTCGGCATCCCGGTCGTAGTACTCGATAGCCTCACGGGCGATAATCGCGACGCTTCGACCGGGTGCTTCCTCCCGGCCTTCGCTCCCACCGACGATCGGGGGCTTTCCGGTGACAACACCGGGGATATTTTCGCCTTCCTGCATCGAGTAGGCGTCCATCAGCCACGCCATCGTCTGCGGATCTGTCCCCATGTCGGGCGCGGGGATATCTTTCGTCGGACCGATGGCAGATCGGATCTCGTCAGTGAACCGCCGTGTCAACTGCTCTTTTTCGTCGTCTGTCAGTTCCTTGGGATTCACCGCGATACCGCCTTTTGCGCCGCCGAACGGGATGTCCATCACGGCGCACTTCCAGGTCATCCACATGCTGAGGCCCACACACTCCTCGCGTGTGACCCCCGGGTGGTAGCGGAGCCCGCCCTTATGCGGGCCGCGGACGCTGTCGTGTTGCGCCCGGTACCCCGTATAGACCTCGACGTCGCCGCTCTCGCGCTCGATGGGGACGGTGACCTCGTGGACCTTCTTGGGGTGTTTCAGGCGCTCAACGACGTTCGGGTTGATATCGAGGTGGTCGGCAGCGTGCTGGAGCTGGCGGCGCGCGGTCTCCAGAGCGGACTCTTCCTCGGTCGGTTCTTCTTGCGGCTCGTCAGGTGTCGTTGTTGTCGAAGCCATCGTTATTCGATCGGTGTATGTCGATTCCGCATCTCGCCGCCACAGTCAGGGCACGAGCCAGGGTTGTCCTCTGCAAGGATGATGTTTCCACATTCGAAACACTCGTATGGCGATTCCTCGTCTGGGGCTTGATCGGTATCTCTCATTGATTGTGAGACCCAGCACCGTTAGGCGGGGTGCTCTACCTACCTATAATGAGAATATAAGGAAGTATTCAGTAGTTTAACACCGAACCTTGACTCGGGGGACGACGTTTACTATACAACCGTTTGGGCGCTGTCGATACGGTTGGAGTACTCGCTGGTCAGATAGATGCTTGGCAGATCTCCAGATATGGTAGGGTCGTCAGTCGGCGTGTTGTGTGGCTATCGGTGTGTGGTCATCGACGAGTGCCGCGAACAATTTTCGCTGTGAGGTTCTAATGTGCTGGTAGAACGCTTGCGGCGAAATATCTAGCGAGTTCGCAACAGCCTCACCGTTAGCCTTCCGCGGTGATTCGAAGAAGCCACTATAGTACGCCGTCTCGAGGACTTCTAGCTGTCTGTCCGTCAGCCGGTCGAGGACGGACGCGTAGAACCCGTGTTCGGATGCCTGTTCACGGGTCTGCTTCGACACCAATTCGAGATCACCGAACCGATCAGCCAAGAACTGGGTCACATGCCGAACTTCGATGCTCGCCGGCAGATCGACGACCAGCGTTGTACCTGCCGTCGTTGCCGTCGCACTCCGAAGGACGGCCCCGTGATCAGCCAACTCCGTCGCAAGGAATGGATCCGACAGCTGGAGTCGTAAGACACCGCCAGAATCGCCGCCACGAATCCGCTGGACATCCTCGACAACCGTGAGCCCATCGGTTGCGTCGACGACGGTATCGAGTGGTGCGTCATCCACGGTGACGAACACATAGTTCTCGGTAGCAGTCTGCTGGACGCCGCCGTCGTACGTCAGCGTACAGTCAGCCGCCGTAGCCAGTTGCGTAAGCACGAACGACGGGTCGCTGACCTCGTACTCGATTCGCGTCATCGACGTCGTGAGCAGCGCCTGCTTGCGCTCGGTCGCGCTGATCGCGGCAGCAACCGTTTCCCCGAGTTCCGAAACGACCGTCTGAATGGTCTCGTCGAACGCGTCA
>NZ_CBVY010000004.1:186086-187015 GCF_000513435.1 Halorubrum sp. AJ67
TGCTCTGTTGAATAGACGTTGAGTCACAGTTACAGCGGCTCACACAGTGGTTCTATGTTAGTAATGGCGAACATTAGGACAATTTCACGGAACTGTCGATACCAGCTCAGCGCTCGCACGGCATCGCCGAGCGAGCGCTTTGTTGTCGAGTAGGATGTTTCGGCCATCCACCGCTGAGAGTAGCCGTTTGCTCGGTTGAGCGCGTTGTTCGCAGCTGCTTTCGCTGACGAACCACGGTAGTGAACGAGGTACTCAACGTCATGTGCGGCGATTTCGTACTCGGTATGCCAGTCTTGGAAGCCGTTATCGGCGGCGACGGACTGCAGGTCGTCCGCATTTCGGCGGACGACCTGCGGTCCGGTCTTCGTGTCATGCTTCCACCGTGCTGCGATGTGAACATCAAGAACAGCAAGTGATTCCACATCAGTCAATGTCGTCGCTTTGAGCGTCTGTATCGTCCGTCCTGCCCGCTGGCGGAAGTACGATGACGCACGTCGGCGGTCGAAAAACGTGCTGTCGAGCGCAGCGTGACCAGACTGCGGGTGCTGCTGCGCGGAAACGCGCAGCAGCGCCCGCCACACCCACATTTTCAGCCGATCAAACGACTTGTAGATCGTCGTATGATCGGGGAGATCGTCCTGATCTAAGTCGAGAGCGTCACGAACCTCGGCCATGTACTTCAGCCGATTCGGCGTTTCACGGTAGCTGCGCTCGTCTTCGACCCGAAAACAGTGTAAGACGACGTGAACCCAGCGGGCGAACCCGCCGCTGGCGGGCTCGCCCGCGTGCTTCCCTAACGCTTGTTTAGCTAGGTCACGACACTGCTCAATGAAGTCGAGGATGTCGATCTCCATGGTAGGTTCGATCTCCTCGGCTTTACCCTTCTAAACCGGTGATATCGGCTGATAAGATCGCTCTTCAACAGAGCA
>NZ_CBVY010000004.1:188092-190188 GCF_000513435.1 Halorubrum sp. AJ67
ATCGAGCACCCAGGTTGCCGATCTGGTATCGTGGAAGATGGTGTCGAACTGTCGCGCACGCTCGCGCTCGGTTGCCGACCGCTGGGCGTCTCGGAGAGCTTGTTCGGTCCGCTGCAGCGCATTAGGAACGGTTTCCTCGGGTGGGTCAGCAACGGCGATGTAGTCGGTGATACCGGCTTGGATCGCCTCACTTGCGACGGCTTCGCTTCCGTCCGCTGTCCCCATTATCAGCGGAAGTATCGTCGTTGTGTCGCGAATCTCGTGGACGAGATCGATACCGGTAGTTTCGGGGAGACTGTAGTCGGTAACGATACAGTCGACAGTGGTTTGCTGGAGTGTCTCTTGCGCGGCTGTAGCTGTCGAGACTGACTGTACAATCGCATCATACTGGGCATCGAGTTGGTCGGTGTACGCGGCTATCCACGCCGTATCGCCGACGACAACGATAGTTGAATCGTCAACGACACTCTTGCAGTTAGAATTCATACGTGGAGAGGAATACCCATCACGAATCCGAATACAGCGCCACGTGAGGGATTCATGTTGATGACTCCTTGCTACACAGTCAAAACCCTCACTGTTTAATTTTCATCCCTTATTTGAGAAGAAAGTTTATTATTAAACAGGCTAGGAGTTCGCACTCCTGTAGGACAGTCGATTGAGGCCAGTCACGCTGAAGCAATCCAGTCCCTGCCACCATATGCATTGAGACAGCCAGTCTCAACTAGCATCACCCGCCCGTGTGGCACCGTTTCGGAGGATAGCCAGAAATAGACTGTTTTCCAAGAGTGAAGGACCTGAAAAAAGCCTCTCAAAACAGTCCACTCACTGGCAGTCTGAGATCTCCAAGAAGATCTGGAGAGAAAACGGAGAAATGACCGGAATTGTCCCTGAAGCGACGGTATTGCCACTCATAGCCGCCACGAGAATCCGGTTCTCAGCTAAGCACTACCCGTACGGGAGAAGTGCTGATGAGACCACCTCCGTTGTCTCTCCGGCTGTTAGAACTGGCGAGCCTTCTCAACCATGTCTGAACGCCACGTGAGACGGTCAAGGCGTTCTTCGAGCGGATGAGTGACCCGGACGAGCGGTACGACGGCGACCTGCTCCCCGAGTTCCTGCAGTCGCTCGTCGCTCGTGGCAGACTCAAACCGTACATGCGGGCGAGTCTTGACACCGAGTGAGCTGGTAGTGAGTATAGTACCGACTGAGTGCCGAGCCGAGCGGATCGAATGGTTCCACCACCACTCAGTGATTCGCCTTGTACTGAACACCAAATCAGCGGATAGGGGAACCCTTTTGATGCCGCTCACCGACCCACGATATAATGATTCAGGGTGGTCCGGCGTGACGATGGACGACCGCATCGAGGACCTCCGCGAGCGCCGCGAGCGGGCGGCGCTCGGGGGCGGCGAAGACCGGATCGAGTCCCAACACGAGAAGGGGAAGATGACCGCGCGCGAGCGCATCGACTACTTCCTCGACGACGGGACGTTCCACGAGTTCGACCGGTTCCGCACCCACCGCAACCACAAGTTTGGTACCGAGGAACAGCAGATCCCGGGCGACGGCGTCGTCACGGGGTACGGCGAAGTGAACGGGCGGAAGACGTTCGTCTTCGCGCACGACTTCACCGTCTTCGGCGGCTCGCTCGGCGAGGTGTTCGCCGAGAAGGTGTGTAAGGTGATGGACAAGGCGATGGACGTCGGCGCGCCCGTCGTCGGCCTCAACGACTCCGCTGGCGCCCGCATTCAGGAGGGGGTCGGGGCGCTCGGCGGCTTCGCGGAAATCTTCCGACGCAACACGGAGGCGTCCGGCGTGATCCCGCAGATCTCGGCGATCATGGGCCCCTGTGCCGGCGGGGCGGTGTACTCGCCCGCCATCACGGACTTCACGTTCATGGTGAAGGACACCTCGCACATGTTCATCACCGGGCCGGACGTCATCGAGACGGTCACCGGCGAGGAGGTGAGCTTCGAGGAGCTGGGCGGCGCGGTCACCCACACGTCGACCTCCGGCGTCGCGCACTTCGCCGAGGAGAGCGAGGAGGAGGCGCTGGACAACATCGCGCGCCTACTCTCATACCTCCCCGCAAA
>NZ_CBVY010000004.1:193492-194071 GCF_000513435.1 Halorubrum sp. AJ67
GCTGACATTTATGCCTGTGGTAACGCGTCCCTCGGTCGCGCGCTTAGTCGCGCTCCCTCGTCGCCGGTCGGCTCGTCGTCCACACCGAGGCTCTCCGACGGTCTCCGTCCGCCGAACAGGCGGTTGAGGACGGCCGGAACGACGACGACGAACGCGAGGAGCGCGCCGATCCGGATCGGCAGCGACGCGTCGGTGACGACCGTGAGACCGAGGTAGACTGCGGCACCGGCCAGCGTCGACGGCAGCACGTAGGGTTTCCCGCGTCGAGCATACCTCGTCGTGTCGCCCGGAGCGCGTCGTCGACACGCTCCGCCGATCGGCGTCGAACGCCGTCGCGCTCCGTCACGGACCGACAGAGTTTGGTAGCAGTTCGTGGAAGAACCGACAGGAATGTTCGACAAGGTTCTGGTCGCGAACCGCGGGGAGATCGCGGTTCGGGTGATGCGCGCCTGTGCGGAGCTGGGTGTCGACACCGTCGCCGTCTACAGTGACGCGGACAAACACGGCGGCCACGTCCGGTACGCGGACGAGGCGTACAACGTCGGCCCCGCCCGCGCGCGGCCGACTCCTACCTCGACG
>NZ_CBVY010000004.1:195015-200152 GCF_000513435.1 Halorubrum sp. AJ67
GGTCTGCGTGCTCGAAGCGATGAAGATGGAGAACGACGTGGTCGCCGAGCGCGGCGGCACCGTCGCGAGCGTCCACGTCGGCGAGGGCGACAGCGTCGACATGGGGGACACATTAGTAATTTTGAATTAGCAATCTCTTTTTGCCGCCCGACCCATAAGTCGTCCCATGCAGGCACGCCACATCGACCATATCAACCTCCGGATCCCCACGGACGGCGCCGCCGACGCCCGCGAGTTCTACGTCGAGAAGCTTGGCTTCGATATTGAGGACGCACTGTACGCCGCCGACGATAAGCCCTTCTTCGACGTGCGACTCTCTGAGACTGCCGTAATTCACCTATGGCCGACCGAGTCGTTCGAAGCGCCGACGAAGACGAACTATAACCACGTCGCAGTCATCGTCGAAGAGTCCGTCGACAAGATCAAGACCGAACTCGCCGATGTAGGCGTTGAGGTCGAGAAGACGCTCGACTCGCCACTTGGTGCGACTGGCAAGGCGGGCGCGGTGTACGTTCGTGACCCGTTCGGCTATCGGGTCGAACTGAAATCGCGGATGTGAATGGAGAGGAGGTGAGTTACAACCCGACCGTTAGGATTCGAATACAGGACGGACAATTTCGACCGCAAACTGGGGCCCATGACTGTTCGAACTGCGATTGTTGTCAGTCGTCTGTGGGACCGTTTCGCGACACTGCCTGTTCGCCGTCAGCTCGAAGCGGGTTTTTACCGCGGTCGGGATCCTCGGAATTACATCGGCTCTGATGGGATGAAAGTCTGCTAAGTCCCCAGCGTGCGTGAAGAGGTACTGGGGCGGTCAAAGGCCGATGATTCACGTACGGAAATACTGCTAGCTAGTCAAACCAGGGCTAACAACAAAATGATTACGTCGTCTGAAGATCTGCTTCTTCCACAGCCGGTAGGCGGTCGAAACGTGTGTGCGGTGCGATCGGTGTCTAGCGATAGCAGATGCTAAAGAAGGCCCCCGACCGATCGCTGGGGGCCGCCGGCTCGGCGGCCGGTCGCAGCGGGTGTGAGCCACAGCTAACGCCTTCACGTTCTGACAGCCTGTCGGCCGGTTCCTAAGCAACCACCGTGGCTGCTTGCGATTTTCTCTCCGTGGACAAGATCGGGCCGACCCCGGCAAAAAATATAGTATCGCAGACGTGGTTTGTTGCGCTAGCAGGCTTTCATAGGTATTTAATCACTCAATATTAAGTTTCGCTCGCGTGTACGGTTTAAGCCCACCTGTGTCGACGAGCGTCTGTAAGAACTCCGGCAGTGGATCCGCGTTGTACCGCTCATCCGCAGTATGGTTGATAACGGCCCCCTTATCAAGGCGTAGACTGATCGCGTCGCCGTCGTCTATCTGATCGGCATCTGGACAGATCAAAACAGGGAGCCCGAGGTTAATCCCGTTCCGGAAGAAAATCCGGGCAAACGACTGGGCGACGATGCCGTCGATGCCAGCGCCTAGTAGCGATACCGGGGCGTGTTCGCGGGAGGAGCCGCTCCCGAAGTTGTGACCTCCCACGACGAAGTCGCCGGCAGCCACGTTCGAAGCGAACTCCGTCCGGAGGTCGTTGAACGCGTGCTTGCCGAGCTCCGCCGGATCGCTGGAGACGAGGAACCGCGACGGAATGATCTGGTCGGTGTCGATGTCGTCGCCGAACGTCCACGCGCGACCGGGCTCGGTCGTGTCGATGTCGCGGTCCACGTCAGTGTCGGTCATGCGCCCACCTCCTCGAGGACGTAGTCGTCGTAGCGACTCAGCTCGACCTCACGCGGATCGGTGATTTCGCCGTACAGCGCCGACGCGCCCACGGTGGCAGGGCTGGCGAGGTACACTTCGCTCTCCATCGACCCCTCCCGGCCCGGGAAATTGCGGTTCGCCGTGGCGAGACAGACGTCGCCGTCGCCCAACACGCCCTGGTGGGTGCCGAAACAGGACCCGCAGCCGGCACTCTGGACTATCGCGCCCGCGTCCACGAATGTCTCCATCACTCCGGTGTCCATCATCTGCTTGTACACCGACCGCGAGGCCGGCACGACGACCATTCGGGTGTCTGGTGCGAGCCGCTCGCCCTCGATGATGTCCGCGACGATCCGGATGTCCTCGTACCGCCCGTTCGTACACGTCCCGACGAACAGCTGGTCGATGTCGGTGCCGACGACCTTGTCGACAGCGACCGCGTTCGCCGGGTTCGAAGGCGTCGACACCTGCGGCGAGAGCGACTCAGCGCGGTAGGTGTGAACTGCCTCGTAGTCGGCGTCGTCGTCCGGGTTCGTGTACGCCGGTATCTCTGGCCGCTCGCCCGTCTGTGCTTCGAGGAACTCGACGGTCCGCTCGTCGGGCGCGACGATGCCCGCCTTCCCGCCCATCTCGATCGCCATGTTCGAGAGGACAAGCCGCTCGTGGATCGGCAGCGACTCGACCGCCGAGCCGCCGTACTCGGCGGTCTTGTACGTACAGCCGTCGAACCCAACGTCGCCGATAAACTTCAGGATGAGGTCCTTCGCGTACACTCCGTCGGGGAGGTCGCCCTCGACCTCGAACCGGAGCGTCTCCGGCACTCGGAACCACAGCTCGCCGGTCGCGAGCGTCGTCCCGAGGTCGGTGGAGCCGACCCCGGTTCCGAAGCCACCGACGCCGCCGAACGTCGTCGAGTGCGAGTCCGCACCGATCACCAAGTCGCCCGGAGACACAAACCCCTCCTCAACGAGCACCTGGTGACAGATGCCGTCGCCCACCTCGTACTGCTGGGCGCCGTACTCGTCGGCGAACTCGCGGACGATGTTGTGGTTGTTCGCGGCCTCGACGCCGTCGGCCGGCGCGTGGTGGTCGATCGTGATGACGGTGTTGTCCGGATCGACGAGTTCCGGGTCGTCGCCCGTCACGTCCTCGAAGACCTCGAACGTCAGCGGTCCCGTCACGTCGTGGGTCATCATCACGTCGACGTCGGCCTCCACGTAGTCGCCGGCCCGTACGTCTCGTCCCGATTTCTCCGACAGCAGCTTTTCCGATATCGTTTTTCCGGTCATGAGTCGTCCTCCGCCACAGTCTCTAACACGCGCTCGACGGTCCCGCCCATCAGGACGTGGCTCGTCGCTCCCAGCTCGAGCCGGTCGGCGATCTCGTGTGCGACCGACTCGACGCGTTCGAAGTCCGCGTTCGTTTCGAGGCCCATTCTACTCAGCATCTGCACGAGGTCCTCCGTCGGGGTGTTCCCGACGCCGCCGAGCCCGTCCGGCAGGACGACGCCCCCGCCGAGTCCGCAGTGGGAGGCGTCGAACCGGTCGACGCCGCACTGCATCGCGACGAGCGTGTTCGCGAGGCTCATCCCGTTCGTGTCGTGGAGGTGGAGCCCGGCGTCCAGGTCCGGATGCCGGTCGAACACCGCCGTGTACATCTCCTCGATCTCGACCGGGTCGGCGAGCCCCATCGTCGTCGCCAGCGTCACCTCGTCGACGCCGGCGTCGACGACGCGGTCGACGACCGACAGCGTGTCCTCCATGGGGATCTTCCCCTCGTACGGACAGTAGAAGCTCGTGCCCATCCCGGCCTCGACCTCGATGCCCGTCCCGTCGGCCATCTCGACGATCTCCTCGACGCCCTCGAGGATCTCCTCGACGGTCATGTTCTGGTTGTGCTCGCTGTACGTCTCGCTCACCGTCACCAGGGCGTTGACCTTGTCGACGCCGGCGTCGATCGCCCGCTCCATCCCGACCGCGTTCGGCACCAGCGCGCGGTACGTCACGTCGTCGTGTCGCTCGATCCGCCGGGCGACCTCGTCCGCGTCCCGCAGCGTCGGGACCGCCTTCGGGTGGGTGAAGGAGGTGATCTCGATCTCGTCGACACCGGTCCGTGAGAGCTCGTCGATGATCTCGACCTTCTCGTCGGTCGGGACGAACTCGTCGAGCCGCTGGAACCCGTCTCGCGGGAGCATCTCGACGAGCGCCACGTCCTCGGGGTACTCGATCATATGACCCCCTCCGCGTCGAGTTCAGCAAGCGTCTCCTCGTCGTACGACAGCCGCTCGCCGTACACCGCCTCGTTGTGCGCGCCGAGCGGCGGCCCGAGGTGCGAGATCGATCCCGGCGTCTCGGAGAGGTGCGGGATGGTGTTCTGGACCGCGCCGGTCCCGAGTTGGTCGTCCGGAATATCCACGACCGCGTCGCGGGCCTGGTAGTGCTCGTCCTCGAGGATGTCGGCCACGTTGTAGATCGGCGCGATCGTCGCCTCGTACTCTTCGAACCGGTCGATGACCTCCTCGCGGGTGTGGTCGTCCATCCAGTCTTGGATGGCCGCATCGAGCTCCTCGACGTTCTCCAGCCGCTTCTCGTTGTCCGCGAAGCGCGGGTCGTCCTTTAAATCCGGACGCTCGATGGCGTCGAACACCCGCATCGCGATCGGCTGGGCGCTCGCCGAGATGGCGACCGCTCGTCCGTCGCCCGTCTGGTAGACGTTCCGCGGCGCAGACGACGTGGATCGGTTCCCCGACCGCTCCTCGATCTCGTCGAGCTGCTGGTAGCGAAGCGGCTGCGGGCCGATGAGCGAGAAGATCGGCTCGATGAGGCTCGTGTCGATGTACTGCCCGGAGCCGCCGTTCGCGTCCCGGCTGTACAGCGCGAACGCGACCGCCATCGTCGAGAACATCGCCGCGATTCCGTCCGCCAGCCCGGTCGGCGGCAGCAACGGCTCCCGGTCGGGGTAGCCGTTGAGGTACGCGAACCCGGACATCGCCTCGGCGAGCGTCCCGAAGCCGGGGCGGTCGCTGTACGGCCCCGTCTGTCCGAACCCGCTCAGCCGGAGCATCACGAGGCCGGGGTTGAGGTCGGAGAGGTGGTCGTAGCCGAGGTCCCATCGTTCGAGGGTGCCCGGACGGAAGTTCTCGATCAGCGCGTCCGCGTCGGCGACCAAGTCCTCGAAGACGACCTTCCCCTCCTCGGTGGAGATGTCGAGCGTCACCGACTGCTTGTTGCGGCCGAGGTACTTCCACCAGAGCCCGACGCCCTCCTTCTGCGGGCCGAAGTGGCGCAGATGATCGCCGGTCGACGGGTGTTCGACCTTGATCACGTCCGCGCCGAAGTCCGCGAGCAGGCGCCCGACCGTCCCGATCGAGATCATCGATCCGGCCTC
>NZ_CBVY010000004.1:201073-204176 GCF_000513435.1 Halorubrum sp. AJ67
GGCTCATGCGCGCCTCCTCGGTGTCTCGACACCGCCGTGAGCGGTGCGTGTCGTTCGTCTCGTCGTCGTTCCGGTGTCGTGTCCTGTCATGTCTGGGTCTGTGTGGTTCGATCCGGTGGGGTCCGCGTGGTGCTGGGCCGCAGACGGCCCCTGCGTGCGGTCGTCGCGGTCAGATCGGGCGATCGATGTGCGTTCCGTGCCCGGGCTCGCCGACTATCTCGCCGTCCTTGAAGGCGACCCGGCCGCGGACGACCGTGTGCGTCGGCCACCCGGTCACCTCGCGTCCCTCGTAGGGGGAGTAGTCCGCGCCGCTTTTGAGCAGTTCGGGGGTCACCGTCTTCGTCTCGTCGAGGTCGACGACCGTCAGGTCCGCGTCGGTTCCGACCTGAACGGAGCCCTTCTTCGGATATATATCGAACGCTTTCGCGGTGTTCGTCGAGGTCACCTCGACCGCGCGCTCCAGCGAGATGCGCCCCTCGTGGACTCCCTCCGAGAGGATCAGCGGGAGCATCGTCGCCGTCGAGGGGAAGCCGGGAAGGCTGTCGGGCACGTCCTCGCCGACCTTGTCGTCGCGCAGGTTCGCGCAGTGGTCGGTGCCGATACAGGAGATCGTGCCGTCGGCGACGCGCTTCCACAGCGTCTCCTGGTCCTCCTTCGACCGCACCGGCGGGTTGACGTTGTGGCGCTCGTCGCACTCCTCCGCGGTCAGCGTCAGGTAGTGGGTACACGTCTCTCCGGTGATCTCCCAGCCCGCGTCGTGGAGCATCGCCAGCTCGTCGGCGGTTCGCCCCGCCGATACGTGGACCGCGTAGAAGCTGTCGTCGTAGTCGTGCTGTCGGGCCAGCGACCCGCTCGCGGTCATGCTCTGCGTCTCCGCGTAGTCCGGGAACTGGTCGACCAACACGTCGTAGTCGCGGTACTCCTGATCCTCGTCGACCGCGGAGTCTAGGTAGGGGTTGTCGCCGAGCGCGCTCGTGATCTCCATGTTCTCGGAGTGGTGGCCGAGCGTCGTGGGCGCGTCCTGCGCGGCGAGCGCCTGGATGAACGCGTCCGCCCAGTCGTCGTGCATCTCCGAGTCCGTGCCGAACTTCTTGGGCGCCACGTCCTTGTAGTTCTTGTACCACTTGAACGACGTAATCCCCAGCTCCTCGACGATGTAGGGGATCTCCTCGATGTGCTCGAAGGAGAGCAGCCCGAGCGAGAAGAAGTAGTCGTGGTAGTAGTTCGGCTCCGCCTCGGCGAAGTAGCCGTCCATGATCTCCTCGTAGGAGCCCCCCCGGCGGAAGTAGTTCCCGATGGTCGTGACGCCGCCGACGAGGTCGGAGCGGGACTCCGTCTCGGCGTCGGCCTCGAGCCCGCGGTAGATCCCGTGGTGGGTGTGCGGATCGATCGCGCCCGGGAGGACGTGTTTCCCCTCGGCGTCGATCACGCGGTCGCCGGAGAGGGTTCCCGCGCTCGCGATCGCCGAGATCTCGTCGCCGTCGACCGCCACGTCGGCCTCGAAGGCGCCGAGCTCGGGAGTGACGACGGTACCGTTGGCGATGACGAGGTCGTGCGTCATCGCGCGCCCTCCGTCGATTCGCTCGGGGTCATTCGTCGATCCCCCCAACCCACGACTCCACCTCGTCGCGTTCGAGCACCTCGGCGTACTTCATCCAGAGGTCCATCAAGGCGATCTTGTGGCTCGCCTCGATCCGATCGAACACGCACTCCTGTGGCAACACGACGTTGAAGCCGTTCTGCTGGGCGTCGATCGCGGTCGCGCGGACGCACCCGCTCGTGGAGTTCCCGACGATGATCACGGAGTCGTGGCCGCCCCAGACCAGCCGCGAGAGCAGGTCGGTCCCGTAGAAGGCGGAGGCGTACGACTTGTCGATCACGGTCTCGCCCGCTTCGGGGGCGACGGCGTCGACGATGTCGAGGTCCTCGTGATGCGGGTCGTCGTAGCTCGACGGGACCACTCGGGTGTACGTGACCGGGACCTCGTGGTCTCGGGCGAACTCCAGGAACGGTCCGATGTGGTCGATCGCGTCCCACGCGATCGACCCCATCGCGGTGCGATACTCCTCGACCGCGTCGAGTATCGGCTCGTCTTCGCCGACGACGAGGCGCTGCATGTCGATGACCAGCACCATCGGGTTCGTCCCCATCCCGCGGGACTCCCACGACGACGCCCCTTCCTTGTCGTAACCGGCCGCGGAGATGACCTGCTCGTCGCGCTCGGTGAGCAGGTCCTCCCAGATGCGATTTGTCATGGTAACAGGTGCCAGTACGACGAGGAGTCGCATAATTCTGTGGGTGCGGGAGAGTCGCACCGATCCCCCGACTCCAGCCCGACTGTGCGCCGACTCGCCCCGACGGTCGGACGCGTCATTTCGACGGTGCGAACGTCTCCAGCGTGCGCTCCGCCCACTCCCGGTCGCTCCCGGCGGGGGCGCGGACGATGGGGAGGTCGACGCCGAGCTCCCGGAGGTGGTCGAGTTGCGCCCGCGCCTCGTCTGGGGTCCCGACGACGGCGAGGTGATCGAGGAGCCCGTCGGCGACCGCGTCTGCGCCGGCTTCCATCGAGGGGGCCGAACGGACCGCCTCGACGACGTCTTCGTACCCCGCCTGTTCGGCGGCGCGGTCGTAATACCCCGGAATGTCGCGCAGGTAGTAGGCGACGTGTTCGGCCGCGGCCTGGCGTGCGCGCTCGGGGTCCTCGTCGACCGCGGTCAACACGTACATCGCCACGTCGATGGACTCCGGGTCTCTGTCCGCGCGGGTCGCGCCGTCAGCGAGCCACCCGCGTGCCTCCTTGAACTGCGAGTCCGGGTAGAGGTTCGGCACCCAGCCGTCGGCGAACTGCCCGGTGAGTCGGACGTTTGCCGGCCCCAGTGCGCCGTTATAAATGGGTATCGAGGCGCGTTCGGGCTCGAACGCCTCCCAGAACGCGGTCCGGGACGGCGAGAAGAACTCGCCGTCGAACCCCTCCGGGTCGCCCCGGAGGTACCGGCGGATCAGTTCGATGTACTCGTCCATGCGCGGGAGCGGGCGTTCGAACTCGGCGCCGTGGAACCCCTCGACGACGCCCGGGTGGGCGACACCGAGCCCGAGGATCGCC
>NZ_CBVY010000005.1:0-3324 GCF_000513435.1 Halorubrum sp. AJ67
GACCGGGGGACCGCGTCGGTCCACGCGTCGACGGCGAGGAGTCCGACAGCGGCCGCCGCGATGACGAGGATGACCGCCGCGTCGCGGGCGAGTTCCGCCTCGCGCTCGGGCAGGAGGTCCCCGTCGTAGCCGGCGATCAGGCCGACCGCGCCGCGGAACCGGATCGCCCACGCGAGCAGGAGACACACTCCGATCGGGAAGGCGTACGGGAGGGTGGAAGCGAGGGCCATGTGCGCGGCTACGTTGCGGAGTTGAAATAAAGGTGTCCGGCGGGAGCGAGTGAATTGGAGCAAGAGATGCCTAATAAATGGTTGAGCGACACGAACTCTGCCGAAGCCCCAGTCGGGAGGTGATACGAGAGTAGATCTGTATATAAATCGCTGATCGACACGAACACCGCCGAAGCCCCAGCCGGGAGGTAGGCGCACGCTCGCTGCGCTCCTCGTCGCTCGTTTCACTCGCTCCTGCGGTGCTTACGTCGCCTGCGCCTACCTCCCGACTGCCCCTTCGAGTCCCGCCCCGCACAGCATAGCGACCGCACCTCACGCCTCCCCAGCCTCGTCGCTGGCGGCCGGAGCGAAGCGACGGCCGCCAGCGACTCCCTCGCGCGGTGCTGCTTCGCGGTCGCCGGTGGCGACCGCTCGCAGGCACGCGCCGACCGCGTGATTCTTTATAAGTAAGCGTCGCCACCGCTCACGATCAATTAAATATCGAACTGACGACGAAAAACGCGGCTTGTCCCCGCTGTCGTTCGACGCTCGACCGGCTCAGCCGTCCAACTCCTCGCGGAGCAGTCCGTTCACCTGTCCGGGGTCGGCGCTGCCGCCGGTGGCCTGCATCACCTGCCCGACGAGGAAGTTGATCGCGCCCTCGCCGCCGTCGTGGTAGTCGCTCACGGCGTCGGGGTTCTCGTCGATGGCGGCCGCGACGGCGGCCTCGACCTCGCCGCTCTCGGCCTTCCCGAGGCCCTCGCGGTCGATGACCGTCTCGGGGTCGTCGCCCTCGTCGAGCATCTCCCGGAGGACAACCTCCTCCGCGTTCTTGACGGTCAGCTCCTCGTCGGCGACGAGTTCGATCAGACGGGTGAACTCGTCGAGGCGGTCCTCGACGTCCGTAATCGACATCTCGCGGTAGTTGAGCTCGCCGAGCAGGTTGTCGGCGACCCACGTCGCGGCGAGACCGGGGTCGAACGACTCGGCCACGTCCTCGAAGAAGTCGGCGACCGCCTTCGTGGAGGTGAGCTTCGAGGCGGACTCGCGGTCGAGTCCGTACTCCTCGCGGAAGCGCTCGCGGCGGGCGTCGGGCAGCTCCGGGATCGCGATCTGCTCCTTCCAGTCGGAGACCTCCAGGGCGGGGAGGTCGGCCTCCCGGAAGTAGCGGTAGTCCTTCTCGGCCTCCTTCGAGCGCATCGAGACGGTGACGCCGCGCGCCTCGTCCCAGTGGCGCGTCTCCTGTTCGATCTCGCGGCCGCGCCGGAGCACGTTCTCCTGTCGGGTGACCTCGTAGGCGAGCGCCTGCTCCGCGCCCTTGTGACTGGAGATGTTCTTCACCTCAGCGCGGTTCACGCCTTCGAGAGCCTCGTCCGCGATCGTCCCGTCGTCGGCGACGTGTTCGTCCGGGACGAGCGAGACGTTGGCGTCGACGCGGAGGCTCCCGTCGCGGGTCGGGTCGAAGACGCCGAGGTATTCGAGAACCTCTTCGAGCTTCGCCAAGAAGGCCCGCGTCTCCGCGGGCGAGCGGAAGTCCGGCTCCGTGACGATCTCCATCAGGGGCGTCCCGGCGCGGTTGTAGTTCACGAGGGTGTGCGTCGCCGACTCGATGGAGCCGCCGGCGTGCTGGAGGCTGCCGGGGTCCTCTTCGAGGTGCGCGCGGGTGATCCCGATGGTGCGCGTCTCGTCGTCGACGCGGACCTCCAGCTCCCCGGACTGGCAGATCGGGGCGTCGTACTGGGTGAGCTGGAAGTTCTTCGGGAGGTCGGGGTAGTAGTAGTTCTTCCGGTGGAAGGTCGTCGTCTCGGGGACGTCGGCGTCGATCGCCTTCCCGACCTTCACGGCGGCCTCGACGGCGGCCTCGTTGAGGACCGGCAGCGCGCCCGGCAGCCCGAGGCAGGTGGGGCAGGTGCGCGTGTTCGGCTCCTCGTCGGCTGCCGGCTCCGTCGAGCAGCCGCAGAAGATCTTCGTGTCGGTCTCGAGCTGGACGTGGACCTCCAGCCCGATCACGACTGTCCGGTCCGCCGTCGCGGCCTGCGTACTCATTACCGGCCCGTTGTGAGCGGGCCGCCTAAATCGTGTCGGGACGAGCGGCGCGGGCGGAGCGGGCGGCGGGACGGTCGGGAACGTGGATATCTCCTGTGAGAACGCGAGCGAACGATTATTACGACGCCGTTCGTAGTCGGAAAGGTGATAGGATCGGACGGGCGGGCGCGGCCGACGTTCCGGTTGCGGGGGCCCGCCGGGGGACGGCCGACCGCCCGCGCGAAACGACGGGTAAACGACGGAGATGACGCCTGAGGGGACGATCGTCCACGTCGGCGAGCCGGTCGACGCCGCGTGGGGGACGCTCCCGAACGGGACGCGAACGGTCGGAGAGGTTACGCGTTCCGAAACCGGCCGCGACGAGGCAACGAGCGCCGTCGTCGTTCGGGTGGCGGACTCCGTCGGATCCGACGGACGCGCCGGGGGTAACGAGAGCGACCGAACCGGCCGGAACGACGGAACCGACGCCGGCGAGCGCGTCGCCGGTCTCGCGGCCGAGCCGGTCGAAATCGAGGCGGTCCGGGAGCGGTACCCGGACGCGCGAGTCCTCGCGTACACCGTCCGCGACCGCCCCGACGCCGCCATCGACGCGAGCCGGCTCGGGATCGAGTACGTTTCCGGGCGGCGGCTCGCGGCCGACGGCGAGACGCTCGCGGACCGGATCAGGAGGGCCGAGCGAGGGAACGAGCCCGACGCCGACGGGGGCGACCGCGTCGAATCCGAGGAGGCGGAGCCGGAGCACGACGGGTCCGGAAAATCGGAACCGGACCGCGAGTTCCTCGAACCCTTCGTGCGGATCATCTCGGACCGGTCCACGGAGTTCGACGCGATGGTCGACGCGCTGCTCGACCTCGGCCGCGACCACCTCGGCCTGTCGATCGGCTACGCCTCCCGGATCGACGGCGACCGGATCGGGCTCCGGCGGTACCGGGACCCGGTCGGACTCGTGGACTCGCTCGCGGCGGACGACCTCGACGCCGACGGTATGGTCCCGCTGGAGCTGACGTACTGCCGAGAGACGGTGCGCGGGGCGGTCCCGGGCGGCGACGCAGACGACCGCGACGGCGAG
>NZ_CBVY010000005.1:7258-8972 GCF_000513435.1 Halorubrum sp. AJ67
GTCGGGATCGAGCACGCGGTCGACGCTCGGCGACTGCTCGACGCGGCCGGCGCGCCGCCGCAGCAGCTCCAGCTCGCCGTCCTCGTCCGGGTAGCCGATCGAGGTCTTGATCGTGAACCGGTCGAGCTGCGCCTCCGGGAGTGGGAACGCGCCCTCGCTCTCGACGGGGTTCTGCGTCGCGATGACGTAGAACGGCGAGGGGAGGTCGTGGGTCTCGCCGTCGACGGTCACCTGTCCCTCCTCCATCGCCTCCAGCAGCGCGGCCTGCGTCTTCGGCGGGGCGCGATTGATCTCGTCGGCGAGGACGACGTTCGCGAAGATCGGTCCCGGCGAGAACGCGAAGGAGCCGTCGCGCTCGTCGAACACGTTGGTCCCGGTCACGTCGGCGGGGAGGAGGTCGGGGGTGAACTGGACCCGCGAGAACTCCAAGCCGAGCGCGGTCGCGAACGAGCGCGCCGAGAGGGTCTTTCCGGTCCCGGGCACGTCTTCGAGGAGGACGTGGCCGCGGGCGAGGATACCGAGCGTGACGCGCTCTAAGAACTCGCGGTCGGCCACGACCGCGCCGCCGACCTCGTCGACGACGCGGGCGCAGGCGTCGGCCGCTTCGGGGACATCCATACCGACCGCACGGGAGCCGGGGCGAAAAACGTTGCCGGGACGAGGGCGGCGAGGCCGTGATCAAGAGTCCGGGACTGCGAGACGGTCGGCCGGAGGGACGGGACGCGTCGCGGGCGCGATCGAAACGCATAACAGCGGAACCGGCGAACGTGGAGACGAGCCGAGGTAGCCTAGCCTGGCCAAGGCGGTAGATTCGAAATCTACTGTCCATTCGGACACCGGAGTTCAAATCTCCGCCTCGGCGCTTCTCGCAGTCTCGTTCGGTGAGCAGCGGCGTCGTCATGTTCCACAATCCGCGGCGTCGCCGCGCCCGGCAGTGAAACGTGCCCGAGCAGGCGCTACGCGATCAGCGCGGCTGCGAGGAACATTCCGCTCGCGGCCGCCGGGGGGATGGTGAGGTTGTCGTCGACGGCCACGCCGCGGATGAGCGGCGGGAGGCCGTCGGCGACCGCAGCCGGAATCGCGCCCGCCAAGGCGACGATCACGCCGGGGTCGGGACCGAACTCGGGGATCGCGTACGGGACGGCGATCCCGAAGCAGACGAACACCATCGCCGCGACCACGGAGAGCCGCTTCGGCTCCGTCGCCGCGTTCTCGCCGAGCCCGCCGCTTATCGGGTCGCCGATCGAGAGCATCCACATCGCGGGCACGGCGAACACCGGCGCGAAGAGGAGCGCGGTTGCGGCCATGCCGACCTGATACAGCGCGTAGCCCGCGACCCCGTCGGCCTCGTACTCGCGGACGAGCGCGTCGTACAGCGGGTCGAGCGGGCCGACCGAGTCGGTGAGCCGCAGCGCTTCGAGGAGGGTCGCGACCGCGACGCTGAGAACCATCAACCGCCCGGTCGCCTCCCACGAGATCCAGCCCAACAGGTACGGGACCGGGTACAGCGTGCCGCTCGCGTGGACCAGCCGGCGCTCGAACTCCACGCGCTCGCGCCACGCCGCGGCCGGGAGGGGCACGCCCTCAGTTCCCCGCGGTCTCGACGTCGGTGTCGACCGCGTCGTACCGGTCGGCGACCGACGCGAACGGTTCGCCCGTCCGCGCAGCGCGGTCGAGCTCGTCCGCCGACGGTAGTCGTGGGAGGGCAAGGACG
>NZ_CBVY010000005.1:8993-11185 GCF_000513435.1 Halorubrum sp. AJ67
CGGACCGGAGCGGTCCGTCCGACGNTGGCGGGGCTAACGTAATAACTTCGTATAGCATACATTTACTACGAAGTTATAACGAGTCGGCGACCGACGCGTAACGGTTCGCCCTCGCGCAGCGCGGTCAGCTCGTCCGCGAGGTCGGCGACCGGGATCCGGACCTGTTCCGCGGAGTCGCGCTCGCGGAGCGTGACGGTGTCCGGGCCCTCGCCCTCGATCCCGTCCCGGTCGACGGTGACGCAAAAGGGGGTGCCGACCTCGTCCTGTCGGCGGTAGCGGCGGCCGATCGAGCCGGAGTCGTCGTACGCGACCGCCAGCCCGGCCGCCCGGAGGTCGGCCGCGACCTCGTCGGCGAGACCCGTCAGGCGCTCGTCGTTCGTCACCAGCGGGAAGACGGCGGCGTCCTGCGGCGCGACCTCGGGTTTCAGCGAGAGGTACGTCCGCTCCTCGCCGTCGACCTCGTCGGTCTCGTAGGCGTGCGCGAGGACCGTCTGGACGGTCCGGCCGACGCCGAACGACGGCTCGACGACGTGCGGGGTGATGTGCTCGCCGCTTTCGGTCACCTCCTCGACCGAGAAGTTCGCCACGTCGACGTCGACCTCGCAGCGCTCTCCGTTCACGTCAACGGATACGGTCTCGCCGTCGAAGGCGTCCGGGTCGCGCTCGGCGAGCGCTTCGAGCGCCTCGGCGACCGCGGCGGCGTCGCCGCCGAACTCCGGACCGAGGACCGACATGTCGGGGTCGACCGTCGCGCGCTCGACCGTCTTCGGCTCGTCGTAGCGCTTGAAGACGGTGAAGGAGTCGTCGCCGTGTTCGTCGTGTTTCGAGAGGTCGTAGTCGCCGCGGTACGCGAAGCCCGCGATCTCGATCCAGTCGCCGTCGACCTCGCTCTCGGCGTCCCAGCAGTCGGCTGCGTAGTGGGCGCGCTCGCCGGCGAGGTGCTGACGGAACCGGAAGCGATCGGTGTCGACGCCGACACGCTCGTACCACTCCTGCGCGACGCCGAGGTAGTAGCCGACCCACGGGGAGCCGATGACGCCCTCCTCGACCGCCTCACCGACCGTCGTGTCGAGGTAGTCGCCGTCCTCGGCTTCCTGTTCGGTCGCGGGGTAGAGCCGCACTTCCACGTCCCGAACCCGATCCAGCGGCGGCTCGTCCTCCTCGGGGTCGATGAACTGCTCCAGTTCGGCCTGCGTGAACTCCCGGAGGCGAAGCAGGCCGCCGCGCGGCGAGATCTCGTTGCGGTAGGCGGGACCGATCTGGGTGATCCCGAACGGGAGGTTCCCGCGGGCGTACTCCTTCAGCCGCGGGAACTCCACGAAGATCCCCTGTGCGGTCTCCGGCCGGAGGTAGCCCGGCTGGGCGTCGCCCGGACCGATGTCGGTTGCGAACATGAGGTTGAACGCCTCCACCGGCTCGCCGGCGAGCGGCGTGCCGCAGGCGGGGCAGGCGATGTCGTTGTCGGCGATGAGCTCCTCGACCTCCTCGCCGGGCAGCGCCTCGGCGTCTTCGATCTCCGTGACCGCTTCGACGAGGTGGTCGGCGCGGTGGGACTCGCCGCACTCGGGGCACTCGACGAGCATGTCGTCGAACCCCTCCAGGTGGCCGGAGGCCTCGAAGACCGCCTCTGGCATCACCGTCGGGGCCTCGATCTCGCGGTTCCCCTCGCGGATGGTGAACCGGTCGCGCCACGCGTCCTCGACGTTTCGCTTGAGGGCGGCCCCCTGCGGCCCGAACGTGTAGAAGCCGGCCGTGCCGCCGTACGCGCCGTTCGACCCGAAGAAGAACCCCCGACGCTTCGCGAGTTCGGCGAGCGCGTCGGCGGCCATCTACAGCCCCTCCAGCAGGTCGACGTCCCGGACGATGCCGTCCAGATCCGTGCCGGAGACGAGCGGGACCTGCTCGATGTCGTTGCTGATGAGCTCCTGTGCGACCTCCTTGGCCGTCCGCGTGGCGTTGACGGTGACGAGGTCGTCGGTCATGAAGTGGCGGACCGCCTCCGCGGGGATCTCGACGTTCCGGGTCGGGAGGTAGCGCGCGCCGGTCGCTTTGATCCCCTCCCACGACCACTCGGAGTCCTCCTCCGCGATCGAGTCGCCCGTGCTCGCCTCGCCCTCGACGACGCGGGCGACTTCGAGGATGTCGACCTCGGTGAGCATCCCGGCGATCGCGGCCGCGTCGTCGGGGACGAC
>NZ_CBVY010000005.1:14887-17157 GCF_000513435.1 Halorubrum sp. AJ67
GTTCCCCGCTCGGCTGGGTCGCGGGTCCCCATCAGTACTGGTCGACGTTGGTGCCGACCGAGCAGACGTACTCCCCCTGCGCCACCTGCGGGAGCCGGCGCGTGCGCCAGAAAATCCCGTCCGCGTCGGCGGTCACGCGGCCCTCCAAGGATCCGAAGGTGTCGGTCACCTCGAACAGCACGTCGCCGGCGCTGACGCGCTCGCCGAGTTCGCGCTCGAATCGGACCAGCCCGCCGGCGGGCGAGCCGTACTGGTCGAAGCCGCGGGCGCGCGTCTGCGATTCGAGGGGTGTGTCGCCGTCGAGGAACCCGTAGTGGCGGAGCACGTTGAACACGCCCTCGACGCCGTACTGGATGGACTCCTCGTCCCAGCCGACGCAGCCGCCGAGCTCCGGGTCGATAGTGGGGATACCGTGTTCCGGGCCGGCCCGCGCGAGCTGGCCGTCCGGTCCCTTGATATCGAGAACGTGCCCGCAGCCGAAGACCTTCGCGAGCTCTAGGCAGTCCCCGTGGAGCCGGTGGCGGACGCCGCAGCGCACGCGGCTCTCGTTTATCATCCGGCTCGTCGACCCCTGATGGAGGTCCAAGATGTAGTCGGCGCGGGAGGCGACCTGAAACGTTTCGTGGGCGATCCGCTCGCTCGTCGTCCCGTCCGCGTCGCCCGGGTAGCCGCGGTTCATCTTCCGGTCGTCGACCGGGTTCCGGTGTTCCGCGGCCTGGAACGCGAAGTGGTTCACGATGCCGACGACGAGGACCGACCCGGACAGCTCCGCCGGATCGATCCGCGGAACGACGCGGTTGACGACGCCCAACCCGTTCAGCTCGTCGCCGTCGCTCACCGCCTGAACGTACAGCGTCGGCCCGTCGGCCGCGCCGTTGATCGCGGCGACCGGCAGCCGGACGGGACTCCCGTCCCGCATCTCTCCCACCTCGAGACGGCCCGTGTCCGTCTCGCCCGGAGAGGCGCGGGCCGTTCCCAGCGTTATCATTACGCGAAGGTGGGGCGGGCGGGACTTTATCCGTTCGGTCCGCGGCGATCCGACCGACACAAGCTTTATCGCCGCTATCACACTACGGAGTGGCACGCACCGCCGCGGCGTCGGTCCTCGCGTTCCGATGACCGTCGCGGCGAGTCCCCATGAGCATCGACATCGACCCGCTGCGTGAGACCGACGGCATCACCGTCACGGACCACATCGAGAACACGCAGTTCGAGGTGTACACCGACCGCCCCGTCGACCCGCGCCCCCGCCCGGGGTCTGACCACTACTTCCCCGTGGACGCTAGCGTCGCGGTCGAGACCGGATCGATCGAGATCCCGCGCGTCGCGGTCGTCGAGACGCGGGCCAGCGACGGGACGCTCCTCACGCACGGGGACTGTTACGCGATGCCGGACGGGACGTACCACGTCGGGATCAACCCGGCCCCGACGAAGCTGTACTTCGCCTTCGAGTCCGGGTTCTCCGTCTCGACGACCGACCGGACGACGCGGATCGACCTCGACACGCCCGGGACGGTCGCGCTCGGGTTCCGGTCGCTTCACCAGACCCCCGCGGGGACCATCACCACCCCGACGGACCCGGAGTCGCTGATGGACGCCGTCTCGCTGCTCGGGTCCGCGCTCCAGACGACCAGCCCGGAGCGGTCGTTCCCGACGCTGCGGGGGCATCCGCCGCTCATCGAACCGGGCGAGGAGTTCCGCGTTCCCGAGCGGGTCGAGCCGGTCGACAGCGGGGTCCGGATCGTCGTTCCGCCCGAGTATCGATACCTGTACCCGGTTGTCTCGCTGGCGTACTACTTCGCGGCCGAGGTCGTCCCCGGCGACGCCCCGCGAATCGAGGGCGACGGCTGGACGTACCCGCTCGAACCGGGCTTCGAGGCGCGGACCGCGGAGGTGCTCAGGCAGTCGTTCCACATGGACTGTCTGACCCGTGCGGAGGGGTTTTACCCGTCGACCTCCACGAGCGCGAGACGACCGACCTCGACCTCGACTGGAAGCGGCTGTACGACCTCCCGCTCGCGGAGCGGCTCGGCGAGTACCTCGACGTTCCCTTCGAGGCGGTCGAGCCGGAGCTGCCGCAGTGGACGCTGACGACCGACGTCCGTCCCGACCCCGAGAACGTGGAGATGCTCCCGTTCGTCGCCGGGGAGCTGTCGATCGTCCGCTCGCCCGAGACGGTGACGCCGGCCGACGAGGACGCCGGCGGCGGGGTCGGGTTCCTGCGAGCGTCGGCTGACGACGCGCCGGCGGCGAGCGTTCCGCCCGGTCCC
>NZ_CBVY010000005.1:17177-18999 GCF_000513435.1 Halorubrum sp. AJ67
CGACACCGTCGAACACGCGTGGGTCGGCGACGGCGTCCCTCTCGACGCGAACAAGGCCACCCTCGACGCGTACCACCGCCGGCTCGAAGCCGGGCAGGTCGAGCAGTCGCGGATCTCCGTCCTCGTCGTCTGTAACGACGAGCAGATGCGCGAGGAGGGCGACGTCGCCGACCTGTACGGACTCCGCGACATGGTCCAGTTCGACATCGAGGTGCGACACGACCTCGACCGCGGCGAGATGCGCGAGGCGCTCGCGTCCGATGTCGACTTCCTCCACTACATCGGTCACGTCGACGACCGTGGAATGCAGTGCGCCGACAGCTACCTCGATCTGACCGACGAGGACCTCGAAATCGGCGTCAGCGCCTTCTTACTCAACGCCTGTCAGTCGTACCGGCAGGGCGAGGCCTTAGTCCACCGCGGCTCCCGCGGCGGCATCGTCACGCTCTCCGACGTAGCGAACTCGCCCGCGACGAAACTCGGCCGGATCATCGCTCGCCTGATGAACAGCGGGTTCAACCTTCGCACCGCGCTTCACGTCGCGAAACGTGAACTGATCACGGGGCACCAGTACATCGTGGTGGGTGACGGGGCGACGACGATCTGTCAGAGTCGGAGTGGAGGAGCGGTGGTGATAAATGCTAAAAGACAAAATAAACAAGTAAATATATCAACAAATATTTATCCGAATGGTCCGTATGGGGTTGGTACATTAAGCACGCTCAATTTGGAAACAGTCTCTTCAAATTACTACGTACCGGCTGAAATCGAGGCCTTCAACGTCGCAAAGAATGATTTCCAGAATTTTTTGGAATTGGAAACATTACCAATATTTATGAATGAAAGGTTATCTTGGACGGATACTATTTCGTTTAATTAAGGGCCAGGGTTACAAACGGCAGCATTCGCCGCCGCAGGTGCCGCTTGCGTCAACAGCAGCAGTGCGGTGAACAGGACGCCGGCCATTTTCGGGTGCTCTGCCACGTAGTCCGCGACACTTTCGTGCATACAACAGAAGTATCAGGATAAATAAATATCCGAGCTTGTTCTGCGGCAAAACAATAGAGATATTTGAACTATATTAACTATGTATTAAATATCTCTGCCAACTGAGAGTCGTGAGATCGCTCGGACATGAGAGGATCGAAAGGCCGCGACTCGTCGCGAACTCGCTCATCTGTCCGGTCAGGGACCCCGTTTTTTCACCGCCGAGCGCGGAGGTCGAACCGCCATGACCGACATCGAAGCCGCGATCCGAGAGGCGTTCGAACACACGGAGTACGACCTCGGCGACGTCGCGGTCAACCGTCGACAGGTCCGCGTGCCGGTGATCGAAGAGGGGGCCGACCCCGACGCGCTCCGGGCGGTGATCGAGGAGGCGCTCGGGGCGGACGCCCTCGCGGCCGTGACCGTGACCACGGAGCGCATCGCCGGCGAGGACACCGTCGGCACCGTCGTGTCGTTCCGGTACCGGGATTGACGCCGTTTTCGGGGTCGGAGCCGCCGCTTCGGTCCCGCGCTGCGACGCGGTACGATTAACAGGTCGGTACCCGTACACACGGATCATACGATGACGGCCGAGGAGGGACACGACGGCGCACAGTATCTCGCCGGCTCGCCCGTTCGGGTCGCGATACTCCGGGCGTTACGCGAGGAGCCGCGACGCCCGGCGGCGCTGACCGACGCGGTCGACGCGACGCGAACGACCGTCCAGCGGATCCTCGCGGGATTCCGCGAGCGCGACTGGGTGGTGAAACGCGACGCCGCCTACCGGGTGACGCCGACCGGAGCGCGCGTCCACGACGCCTACGAGGCGCTGCTG
>NZ_CBVY010000005.1:21888-23422 GCF_000513435.1 Halorubrum sp. AJ67
CGCAACGAGGGGAGCGATAGCGAGCGAGTGAGGAGCGCACCGAGCGTGCGTCGTCCTCGCGGCTGGGGCTTCGGCGGTCTCAGTCATCAAGTCAGTTCCGTAGTATCGAGCGGCTGGGGCTTCGGCAGCACCCTCACCTGTATTCGACACTACCAGAACACGAAAGAACCCGACGTACCGTCCGCGAACCGCGCCACTACTCCTCGTCTAAGGATAGCGCGGCCAGAAGCGACTCCAACTGGACCTGCTCGTTCGCGCCCTCGGCGATCCGGTAGTCGGCCTCGCCGATGCGCTCCATCAGCCGCACCGCCTCGCGCTCGCTTAATTCGAACTCCCAGACGGAGCGGTGGAGCTGGTCGATCACGTCGCCGCCGGCCATCCCCGTCTCCGTGAGCAGCGTGTCGAGGGTCGACCGCGCCCGCGCGAAGTCGCCGTTCAGCGCGTCGGTCACCATCGATTCGATCTCCTCCGGACGCGCCGTCGCCGTGATCGCGTACACCGCCTCCTCGTCGACGATGTCGCCGGTCGTCGCCGCGGCCTGAAGGGAGTTGATCGCGCGGCGCATGTCGCCGTCGGCCGCGTACACGAGGGCGTCGACGCCCGCGTCGGTCACCTCGATCTCCTCCGCCGCCGCGATCTCGCGGACCATCCCGCCGACCGCCTCGTCCGAGAGCGGCGAGAACCGGAAGACGGCACAGCGGGACTGGATCGGGTCGATGATCTTCGACGAGTAGTTACACGAGAGGATGAACCGCGTGTTGTCGGAGAACTGCTCCATCGTCCGGCGGAGCGCTGACTGTGCGTCATCAGTGAGGCTGTCGGCCTCGTCGAGGAACACGATCCGGAAGTCGCCGCCGAACGACGAGCGCGCGAACCCCTTGATCCGGTCGCGGACCACGTCGATTCCGCGTTGGTCAGAGGCGTTGAGTTCGAGGAATTTCCCGCGCCAGTTGTCCTCGCCGTAGATTTCGCGGGCGATGGCGGTGGCTGCGGTGGTTTTTCCGATGCCTGCTGGACCTGAAAATAATAGGTGGGGGACGTCGTCCTGCGCGATGTAGCTCTGGAGTCGCTCGACGATCTCCTCCTGTCCGTGGATGTCGTCGAGCGTCTGCGGCCGGTACTTCTCGATCCAGATCTCCCGGCCGGTGGCGGTCGCGGCCGTCTGCTCGTCGCCCTCGCTCATTGCCGGATCCGAGGGTCGGCGGGGTGATAAACGAACCGAGAACGGGGCGTGGTCGGGTTGGTCCCCGAGCCGCCTCAAGTGAACTTCTCGATCAGGCGAACCCGTCGATCAGGCGAACCTGCCGCTCAGGCGAACTCGTCGATCAGCGCGGGCACCACGTCGAAGAGGTCGCCGACGATCCCGTAGTCGGCGATGTCGAAGATCGGCGCGTTCGGGTCGGTGTTGATCGCGATTATCGTGTCCGACCCCTTCATGCCGGCGACGTGTTGGACCGCGCCGGAGATGCCGATCGCGAGGTACACGTCCGGCGTGACGACCTTCCCCGACTGGCCGACCTGCCGGTTCTTCGGC
>NZ_CBVY010000005.1:26312-28631 GCF_000513435.1 Halorubrum sp. AJ67
CGCGTAGTCGAGCCCGTTGACGGAGTTCGGCAGCACCGACCGCGCCGGCGTCGACGCCGGTCGGCGAGCTCCGCGGCCGCCGTCTGGTAGGCGTTGTGGTCGAACTCCTCGCCGTCGTCGACGGCGTGGACCGCGTCGACGCCCTCGCGGTTCAGGTCCGCCGCGAACGCGTCGACGTCGCCGCCGATCACGGCCACGTGGAGGTCGCTCCCGCGCTCGTCCGCGAGCGCTCTCCCGGCGGTGATCGCCTCGTACGAGACGTCCCGCAGGTCTCCGCGACGGTGTTCGGCGACGACGAGCACGCTCATCACGCGCCCACCCCCTTCTCCCGCAGGACCTCCGCAAGGCGGCCCGCGGACTCCCCCGCGTCGCCCTCGATGATCTCCGCGTCAGACTCGCTTTCCGGTTCGTACATCTCGGTGATCGTCAGCGCGCTCTCGACGTCGGCGGCGGTCAGACCGAGATCGGCCAGATCCTTCGCGGCGATCTCCTTGCGCTGCGCCTGTCGTATCCCGCGGAGGCTGGCTACCGCGGCTCGTTGAGTCCGGTCTGGACCGTCAACACCGCCGGGAGGTCGACGTCGGTCAGCTCCTCGACGCCGCCTCCAGCTCGCGGTGGACGTGCGCGACGCCCGCGTCCGCGTCGACGTCCGAGGTGGTTGACGACCGCGGCGTGCTCGAAGCCGATCCGCTCGGCGAGCGCGACGCCGGTCGCGCCGAACCCGGTGTCGGCCGCCTGAACGCCGCCGAGGATCAGGTCCGGCTTCTCTTCCGCGACGACGGCCTCGAACAGGTCGACCTTCGAGGCGACGTCCGGGAACGAGCCCTCCAGCGCGTCGTCCCAGACCCGGACCGCCCGGTCCGCGCCCTTCGCGAGCGCCATCCGGATCGTCTCCTCGGCGCGCTCCGGGCCGACGGTGACGGCGACGACCTCGTCCGCGATCCCGCTCTCGGCCAACTGGACGGCGGCCTCGACGGCGTAGTCGTCCCACTCGTTGAGGTCGTATTCGAGGTCGGACTCGGCGATGTCGGTCCCCTCGATCGCGAAGTCGTCGTCAGCCTCCGCGACCTCCTTGACGGTCACCAGAACCTTCATGATCGATACTGCGGCGCTCGCCCTGTAATGGTTTTCGGAACGGTCGACGGCGGACAATCGGTTTTCGTCGCGGTCGGTCGGACTCCAGTCTCCGGTCGGGCCGCTCAGTCGTCGACGCGTTCGGCCTCGTCACCGCCCTCGCTGTCCTCGCCGTCCGGCAGCGAGATGAGGTTCTCGCGGCCCAGCCGGAGCTTCTCGACGCGGCCCTCGTCGGCCATCGCCGACAGCAACTGCGACACCTTCGCGTCCGACCACCCGGTCTCGGCGACGATGTCGGCCTGCCGCATCCGACCGCCGTTCTCGTCGAGGAGCCGCTCGACGCGCTCCTCGTCCGACAGCAGCGAGAGGTCCGTCCCGTCCTCGCTCCCGTCGGTATCGGCGGATCCCCCGGCGTCCGTCTCGGGTCCGCCGCCCCCGTTCGGACCGGTGACGGGACCTCGGGCCTCCGCTCTCGCCTCCCGTTCGTCGCCGTTCGCGACCGGTTCGCCGGCTTCGGCCTCCGCGGCGTTGATCCGGCGGTATCCCACGACGCTCCCGGCGACGAGGGTCGCCGCGAGCAGGATCGCGGCCACAACCATCTCCCACGGCGGCGACCCTGCGGGCCCGTAGACGATCGCCACCGGCTCGCCCCCGTCGAACGTCTGGGGGCCTTCGATGATCACGTCGCCGTCGGAGAGCCGTGTCACGGCCGTGCTCGGCGTTCCGGTGACGGTGTATCCCTCGGGCGTCGCCACCTCCAGCGTCTGGCTCGATTCGAGGCTGCGCAGCCACGTCTCGTTGCCCGGCGTCGTCAACGCGTCGCCGAGGACGAGGTTCTCGCCGTCCTGCGCGAGAAACGCCGTCCACGTGAACGTCAGCCGCAGTTCGCCGACCGCGACCGCCTCCTCGGTCGCGACGTCGAACTCTTCCGGGTCCTCGTGGACGACGACCTCGCGGTCGACGTCCCCGATCGACATCGACCGGCCGACGTTGCGGTTCGCCTCGCGACGGAACCCCTCGAACAGGTCGGCGCTCGGGCCGATATCGCCGTCCCGGAACCGATCGCCGGCGGTCTCGAACGCGGCCGTCTCGTTTCCGTCCGCCAGCGAGTACCGCACGGCGACGGTCCAGTCGGCGCTGCGGTCGGGGTTCAACTCGAGGCGGATCCGCGTCGCCGAGGGCGACGTGATGGCGTCGTCGGTCTGCTGTCGAAGCGCCGTCCCCCGGCGCTCGACGGAGAGCGAC
>NZ_CBVY010000005.1:28651-30125 GCF_000513435.1 Halorubrum sp. AJ67
ACCGTCGCCGCGCCGGGCTCGGCCCCGTCGTCCGGCGGTTCGGCCGTTCCACCCGGTTTGGGCGCTGTCGCCGACTCGCCCGCTCTTGCCGGTTCTGACGCTGTCGCCGGTTCGTCGTCGCCCGTCACCGAGCAGACGTCGACGCCGCAGGTCGACCGAGCGAACCTCACGTTCCGCACCCTGTCGACGCCGGCGGGTGCGGAGACGCGCGTCAGCGCGTACGCGCGCGGTCCCGACCTCGGTTCGTCGCTCGGGTTCGCGACCGCGGACACCGACGCCGCGGTGGAGACCGCGGCCGTCGTTCGTCGGATCGAAGGCGCTGAATCGACCGTCGAGCGGCAACAGCACATCCTCGCGGAGATCAACCGGATCGAGCGCGCGGAGGTCGCACTCGAAAGTCGGCAGGCGAACGCCTTCGCCGCGCACGCGGCCGGGGAGGTGTCCGACCGCGAACTGGTCGACGAACTCGTCCGCGTGGCCGCGATCGCCCGCGAGTACGACGAGCGGCTCGACGAGATCGACGCGCTCGCCGAGGCGACGGACGGCTTCAGCTCGCCCAGTCGGCTCGACGAGCTTCAGGTGGCGCTACAGGTGTACGAGGGACCCGTCCGCGAGCAGGCCCTCGCGACCGCCAGGGGACAGTCGCCCCCGACCGACATGTACGTCGCGTCGAGTCAGGGAACGGTCGTGCTCGCGACCGTCGTCGACGGCGAGTACGTCCGCGAGGTCTTCCGGACGGACCGCTGGGACCGCGGCGGCGGCCCCATCTCGAACGATCTGGCGATCGAAGTGACCGAGGCCGCGTACCCCGAGACGACGGCGCTCCGCGAGCCGGACGCGTTCGGCGCAGGCGCGGTCCAGCGGATCACGATCCCCCACGAGTTCGGCACCCTCCGCACCTTCGTCAGCGGCGGGACAGAGCGGGTGTTCGTCGAACACCAACGGATCGAGCTGGCCGCGTTCCCCGACAGCGAGTCGGTCTCGGAGAGCGGCGACGGGTTCAACGTCACCGTCGAGCGGACCTACCCCGGCGGCCCGGTGACCGTCACCGTCCTCGACGACGAGACGGGCGAGCCCGTCCCCAACGTCACCGTCACCAAGTCCATCGGCGACGGCGACAGTCAGGCTATCGGCACGACGAACGCGGCCGGCGTCGTCCGGACGCTCTCCCCGTCCGAGACGTACCGCATCACGGTCGTCGACGAGCCCCGCGTCGTCGTCGTCGGCGACATCGACCCGCTCCCGACGCCGAGACCGATCGGCGACGAGTGAGTGTCCTCCCGAACTGAGTCTCCCCCCGGCGTGCGACTCCTTATGTACGAACCCGCACCACCACCGCCGTGTCACCAGTCGTTCGTCGCGACGGTCGCGGAATCGCACCCGTCGCGGGCGTGTTGCTCGTCGCGATCACGGTCGTGCTGGTCGGCGGCGTCGCGACCGCGGCGCTCGACGCGCCGAGCGACCCGGCACCGTC
>NZ_CBVY010000005.1:33515-34892 GCF_000513435.1 Halorubrum sp. AJ67
CCACCTCCTCGGTGCAGTAGTCGGGAACGCGGGTGACGGTGACGCCGCGCGCCGCCGCCGCCGCGACGTCGACGTTGTCAACGCCGACGGCCGAGCGGACGACGACGCTGAGGTCCAGGGCGTCCAACGCCGCCTCCGTGACCGGGGTGTTAATGTCGGTGACGACCGCGTCAGCGCCGGCGGCCGCCTCGATCAGCCGCTCGGTCGACCCCAGTTCCGCGACCTCGACGTCGACGGGTTCGTCGACGGCGCTGGCGAGGACTTCGCGATACGTCTCCGGGTCTATCATCGGGAACGCCGACAGCACGACTCTGGGCATACGAGACGCTTCTCAGCCGCCCCACTTGACGGCTGGCACTAACGCTGTCAGGCCGTCATACGTCCGTTTCGATCGTGAGGGACCGGGTCGATCCGCTCCGTTCCGATGGCTCTTTGCGGCCGCCGGCCGTATCGTGGGCCGTGAGCGACGAGCCATCGAAACCCCCGATGCTGGTCCTGCTGGAGTCGCTGTCGTTCTACCGCAACGTCAGGGTCGGGGCGGCGGTCGGCGCGCTGCTCGCGGTCCTGTTGTACCTCGTCCGCACCCTCGAACTGCTCGGTCCGGTGATCGACACGCGGGACTATCCGCTGTTCGGACCGGATGTCTGGTTCCTCCTCTTGGCGTTCGTGCTTGCGGCGACGTCGGCGCTGTCGGTCGCGATCGCTCTCACGGTCGCCGCGGCGGTCCGCGGCGCGCGGGAGACCGACGCGGAGCGTCCGGAGTAGTCCGTCGGAACGTCCGGAGTGATCGACACGCGCCGCTCGTGACAGTCGGGAGGGGAGACGAAGAGACCGAACCGGGCGGTCGACGGTGACGCGTCAGTCGGCGGTACAGGAGGCTTCGCCCTCGTCGGCGGTGAACTCCTGTGCCGGCTCCGTGAGCTTGTAGAGGTTCTGTCTGGCGTCCGCGAAGTAGACGTCCTCGTCGACGACGCCGATGCCTTCCAGCCGTTCGAGCGCGTATCGGACGGTGCGCGCCGACAACATCGACTCTTGGACGATCCCCTTCTGGGTCAGCGGTCCGTTGTATTCGAGCACCTTGAAGACGAGTTTGGCGCTCGGCGGGAGGTCGTCGAGACCCTCCGTTTGGGTTCCTTCCATCGTTACGATTCGAAACCGCACACGCTCATAAATGTTGATGGAGCATCCCCGCCAAAACGCCGTTTACCGGAGATATACGCCGCATTTTGCGTCGAAAACCAGCAATAAAGGCCGAATTTCACCCGCTGGACTGACCAGTCAGTCAGCGATTCGGCTCGCGCGCGCCTCGCCCGCGGCGACACACACCCGACGGACGCACCGAACGGTGTCGCGTCCGAGCGAGCGGCGTCGCCTCCG
>NZ_CBVY010000005.1:35861-37040 GCF_000513435.1 Halorubrum sp. AJ67
GGTACGAGGGCGACCTCGCGGACGCGGTCGACGCGCTCCGCCCCGGCTTCGTCGTCGACGCGACGCTCGCGTGGACCGACGGCTCCGCTCGGTTCCGCGAGGTCGAGACCGTCCGCGAGACGCGGTTCCGCTTCGCCGACGGGATCGAGGGGATGTTCGAGGCGGCCGTCGAGACTTGGGAGCAGATCCGCGCCGAGGGCGAGCCGGTCGGCTCGATCACCACCCGCTCGAACGACGGCGACCCTAACGGCGCGCTGTACCTCTTCGCGGACGGCCCCGGCAGCGACACCTTCGACGAGGTCCGGTCGGGCCGGCTCCCGATCGAACCGCTCGTCGCGCGCGTGAACGACTCTCGTGGCGACGACGACCCGAGAGAAGTGTTCGTGTTGCGCCCCGCGGCACACGAGTTCGTCGCCGTCTACGTCGTCTTCGACCGCGACGGCGTCCTCGCGCAGACGGTCCGGGACACGTACGACCTCGGTCCCGGTCTCGCCGCCGGACTCGACGCGAGCTATCCGACCGACGGGGACGATTCTGTCGGCGACGACTCCGACGGCGGAGACGAAGCCGACGGAGACGACGGCGGCGACTTCGACGCGCTCGACCGTCTGTAGCCCTCTTTTCCGCACTCCGCGACCGACGCCGCGCTACAGCCAGTCGGCGTCGGGATCGACCCGGCCGTCCGGCGTCTCGCCGTTGAGGACGGCCGCCACGTCGGCCGCGCCGCTCCGGTTCAGGTCGTCTTTCGCCTCCTCGCTGTACCACGCCGCGTGCGGCGTGATCACCGTGTCGTCGCGCCCGACAAGCGGGTCGTCCTCCGGCGGTTCCTCCGCAAGCACGTCGAGCCCGGCCGCCTTGATCTTGTCCGCCTCCAGCGCGTCGAGCAGGGCGTCGGCGTCGACCACCGGTCCGCGGCTCACGTTGACGAGGACAGAGTCCTCGCTCAGCCGGCTCAGCGCGTCCGCGTCGACGATTCCCCGCGTCGCGTCCGTCAGGGGCGCGTAGACGCCGACGTGGTCGGCGCGGTCGAACAGCTCCTCGAACTCGACCTTCTCGACGCCGTGCTCGGCCATCTCGTCGGCGTCGACGAACGGGTCGTACGCGACGAGGTCGGCGTCGAACCCGGAGAGCTGCTCGGCCGCCCGCCGCGCGATCGGGCCGAACGAGAGCAGGCCGATC
>NZ_CBVY010000005.1:39043-41703 GCF_000513435.1 Halorubrum sp. AJ67
CGGTGCTGCTGACCTCGGCCGTCGATCTGGGGGTCTGAGATGGCCGACGACAGCATCGCGGTCGTGGACCTCGAACGGTGCCAGCCCGACCGCTGTAACTACGAGTGTATGAAGGACTGCCCGCCCAACCGGACGGGCAAGGAGTGTATCACGAAGCGGGGCGAGGACGCCGAGGAGGGCGACCCCGATCAGATCCACATCTCCGAGGAGATCTGTCTCGGCGAGACCTGCGGCATCTGCGTCAACTCCTGTCCGTTCGACGCCATCGAGATCATCAACCTCCCCTCCGAACTCGACGACGATCCGGTCCACCGCTACGGCGACAACGCCTTCTCGCTGTACGGGCTCCCAACGCCCGAGCCGGGTAGCGTTACCGGCATCCTCGGGCCGAACGGGATCGGGAAGTCGACCGCCGTCCACGCGCTCGCCGGCGAGATGGTCCCGAACCTCGGCGACCACGCGGCCGACGGCGACTGGGAGCGCGTGCTCGACCGCTTCCGCGGGACCGGGCTCCAGAACTACCTCGAATCGCTGAAGGAGGGCGAGGTGACCGTCGCGCGCAAGCCGCAGTACGTCGACCAGATCCCGAACCAGTTCGACGGGAACACCCGGGAGCTGCTGGAGCGTACCGACGAGCGGGGCGCGCTTGACTCCCTCGTCGACCGGCTCAACATCCGACCGGTGATGGACCAGGACATCGACTCCATCTCCGGCGGCGAGCTCCAGCGCGTCGCCATCGCGGCGTGTCTCGCGCGCGACGCGGACTTCTACTTCCTCGACGAGATCACGCCGTACCTCGACATCGGCCAGCGGATGGTCGTCGCCCGCCTCATCCGCGAGCTGGCGGACGACGACACGGCCGACCGGTCGATGCTCGTCGTCGAACACGACCTCGCCATCCTCGATCTCTTAGCCGACACGCTCCACGTCGCGTACGGGGAGCCGGGCGCGTACGGGGTCATCACCGACCCGAAGTCGGTCCGAAACGGGATCAACGAGTACCTCAAAGGCTACCTCGACAACGAGAACATGCGGATCCGCCCGTCGGCGATCACCTTCGAGGAGCACGCGCCCCGCGTCGCCTCCCGGAGCGAGACGCTGATCGAGTACCCCGACCTCACGAAGTCGTACGGCGACGGGGAGTTCGAGCTTCACGTCGAGGGCGGCGAGATCAACCGCTCCGAGGTGCTCGGCGTCGTCGGGCCGAACGGGATCGGGAAGTCGACGCTCGCGAAGCTGTTCACCGGCGATCTGGAGCCGGACGAGGGCGAACTCGACTTCGCGCTCGACATCTCTTACAAGCCGCAGTACATCGACATCGACCAGCCGATGCGCGTCGACGCGTTCCTCGCCTCCATCACTGACGAGTTCGGCTCCTCCTACTGGAACACGGAGGTCGCCCAGCCGCTCCAGCTCGAACGCGTGATGGAGCAGAACCTCTCGGACCTGTCGGGCGGGGAGCGCCAGCGCGTCGCCATCGCGGCGTGTCTCTCCGAGGACGCCGACCTCTACCTCCTCGACGAGCCCTCCGCGCACCTCGACGTGGAACAGCGCGTGCGGGCGACGACCGCGATCCGTCGGTACGCCGAGAACCACGACGCGACGGTGATGGTCGTCGACCACGACATCTACATGATCGACCTGCTGGCCGACCGCCTGATGGTGTTCGACGGCGAGCCGGCCGAGCGCGGCCGCGCCGCGCCGCCACAGGAGATGCGCGCCGGGATGAACGAGTTCCTCGCCGACCTCGACATCACCTTCCGCCGCGACGAGCGCACCGGCGTCCCCGGATCAACAAGCCGGGGTCGCAGCTCGACAGCCAGCAGAAGCGCGACGGCGAGTACTACTACTCAGGCTGAGCCGGCCGCCTCCGTTTTCGACGCGCTCGTCGCAGATCCCGACCCGGAATGGCGAGCGGGCATTTCCCCTCGCGCGACGGGGAACCCGCGGCGACCCGACCTGCGGTATCGAAGCGATTAAGCACGGAACCCGCGAACGTCGGGACATGCAACACCTCATCATTCGCGGCGACCCCGACATCCGGCGGGACGCGGTGATCGAGTACGACGGCGAGGAGCTGGTCTGCTTCGGTATCAACGTTCAGGGCGGCTGGCACGGCCCGGACGAGCCCCAGCTGTGGTGTACCGTCGGCACCGAAGACGAGCGCGAGGCGTACGACAAACGCGAGTACGTCCCGCACTGGCTCGACGTCGACGCGGTCGACGCCGAGGAGATCGAAGTGCTGAGCGAGAAGGGTGCGCTGTCGGTATAAACGCCCGCGAACCTCTCTCTTTCCGAGGTCGGTCCGCTCTTTCTACTCGTCCACCGGCGGGTCCGCCAGCCACGCCTCGATGGCACCGGCCATCGCGCCGCGGCGGTGGATCTCCCCCGCCTCGGGGTCGACGACCGTGCTCTCGGTGCCGGGCGTCTCGCCCCCGTCGATCACGGCGGCGACTCCCCCTCGGATCCGGTCGGAGAGGTCGTCGAGACGCGTGACGCTGCCCGTCCCGGAGACGTTGGCGCTCGTCGCCGTGAGGGGGCCGGTCTCGGCGAGCAGATCGCGAGCGAGGTCGTGGTCCGGCACGCGGATCCCGACGCGGTCGCGCCCGGCGGTGAGCGCGTCCGGTACCCGGTCGCCGCGCTCGACGACGACGGTCACC
>NZ_CBVY010000005.1:41976-49761 GCF_000513435.1 Halorubrum sp. AJ67
CCTACTCCCCCGTGTGTCGCCTTGCCTCCCACGACTGCGACGCCGAGGGAGAGGGGATTGTCGCGGTCGCGGCCCTTCAGTTCGAAGACGCGTCCGACGGCGGCGGCATCGAGCGCGTCAGCGCCGAGGCCGTACACCGTCTCGGTCGGATAGACGACGAGGTCGCCGCGGTCGACGGCGGCCGCCGCCGCGCGGAGTTCGTCGGATCGGTCCGGGGGGTCGTCGCTCGTGTCGGCGGTCACGCGCGTTCGTTCGGCTCCGAGTTGAAAAAGGGTGACGCGTGTGGGCCTCACGAACCGGTCGACGGAATCGCTGACCGAGAGGTCGATGAGATCAGTGACCGATCAGTCGACGAGGTCGGCGACCGCGTCGTCTATCGCCTCGGCGTCGGGGAACGCGGGGTGTTCGTCCGCGACCCACGCGTACTCGACGGTGCGGTCGGAATCGAGGAGGAACACGGCCGGTCGGCTCTCCGTGATACCGGTCATGCCGTCGATGTCGTGGGCGAGCCCGTACTCCTCGATGACGCCCGCGGCCGGGTCCGAGAACACCCGGACGCCGTCGCCGCGGTCGGCGAGCAGGCGCTTGTGGGCGTACGGCGTCGAGATTGAGACGCCGAGGACGTCCACGTCGTCGGCCCAGCCGTGGTCGTCGACCGTGTTGTAGAGGTACGTCCCCTGGAAGGCCCCGTCCATGGGGTGGAAGAGCAGGAGCGTCGGCCCGTCGACGACGTCGGCGAGCGCGCGGTCCTCCCAGTACTCGTCGTTCACGAGCGGCCGGACGAAGTCCGGTGCCGTGTCGCCCTCGGCGACGTGGTCGGTCTCGGGCAGGGAGACGACGTCGAAGTCGGGCATCTCAGGCACCTCCCTCGCCGTACGTTCCGTTGAGGTACTCTACGATGTTCGCGCTCTCCGACATCGTCACGCCGGTCTCGCGGTCGACGATCGCCGGGACGCTCCGCGCGCCGGAGACGCGCTTGACGACGTTGCGCTCGGAATGCATCGGCTCGACGTACCGGGAGCGGTACTCCAAGTCGAGTTCGTTCAGCGTCCGGACCACGCGCTCGCAGAACGGACACGCCTGGAGCCGGTACAGGGTGATCTGTGGCTCGCTCATGCGCCTCGATTCGCCCGCGAGACGGGTAATCGTGTCGACAGCGGCACCCTCGGCGCGCGTTCGTGCGGACGGCCGACGGGGCGCGCGCCTCGCCGACGATCGGGCCGCGTCGAGGATAGCCGAAGGGAACGCTTTAATCGCGGGGCGACGGATGACAAACGAACATGGGCTTGTCGTCCAGCGCAGCGGTGGTTGACCTCCTTCAGATACCGATGCCGGGCGAGAGCGTCATCACAGCGCTCGGGGCCGTCGCGATCCTCCTTTTAGTCGGGCTCTCGGCGTTCTTCTCCTCGTCCGAGATCGCGATGTTCTCGCTGCCGCAACACCGGATCGACAGCCTCGTCGACGAGGGGGTGACGGGCGCGAAGACGATCCGCGACATGAAACAGAACCCCCACCGGCTGCTGGTGACGATCCTCGTCGGCAACAACATCGTCAACGTGGCGATGACCTCCATCGCGACCGCGCTGTTCGGGATCTACCTCTCGGGCGGGCAGGCCGTGCTGGCGACGACGTTCGGGATCACGACGCTCGTGCTGATCTTCGGCGAGAGCGCGCCGAAGTCGTACGCCGTCGAGAACACCGAGTCGTGGGCGCTCCGGATCGCTCGCCCGCTGAAGCTCTCCGAGTACGCGTTGTACCCGCTCGTCGTCCTCTTCGATTACATCGTCAAGGGGGTCAACAGCATCATCGGCGGCTCGGCGGCGATCGAGTCCACCTACGTCACCCGCGACGAGATCCAGGACATCATCGAGACCGGGAACGGGAGGGGGTCATCGAGGAGGAGGAACGCGAGATGCTCGACCGCATCTTCAGATTTAACAACACCATCGCGAAGGAGGTGATGACGCCCCGGCTCGACGTCACCGCGGTCGCGAAAGAGGACTCCGTCGAGGAGGCGATCGAGACGTGTATTCAGGCCGACCACGAGCGGGTCCCCGTCTACGAGGGGAACCTCGACAACATCATCGGCGTGGTCACGGTCCGCGACTTGGTCCGCGAGCTGCGCTACTCCGAGGGGCAGCCCTCCTTGGAGCGCGTCGTCAAGCCAACACTTCACGTCCCCGAGTCGAAGAACGCCGACGAGCTGCTCGCGGAGATGCAGGACAACCGCCTCCAGATGGTGACGGTTATCGACGAGTTCGGCACCACCGAGGGGATTATCACCCTCGAAGACATGGTCGAGGAGATCGTCGGCGAAATCTTAGAGGGCGACGAGGAGGCCCCGGTGGAGTTCCTCGAAGAGAACGTCGCGGTCGTCCAAGGCGAGGTGAACATCGACGAGGTCAACGAGATCCTCGGGATCGACCTCCCCGAGGGCGAGGAGTTCGAGACGCTCGCCGGCTTCGTGTTCAACCGCGCCGGGCGGCTCGTTCAGGAGGGCGAGGAGATCGAGTTCGACGAGATCCGGATCCGCATCGAGCGCGTCGACAACACGCGGATCATGTCCGCGCGCGTGACCGTCCTCGACGGGGCTCCCGCCGCGGAGGACTCGGGTGCGCCGGTCGAGGCCGCCGATTCGACAGCGGAGGGTGGGACGGTGGAGGCGGACGGCGACGGCACCCCCGCGCGGAACAACGGGGAATAAGACGCGGTCGGTGACGGTTTTGGAGACTGAGCGATTGTTTGTCAGTAGGCGCTGGCGCTCTACCGGTCGTGACCGGGACAGCACTTAATCGCTGCTTCGATGTGGCGATCGGCGACCGCGTCGTCCGTTTCGTCAGCCGACCCAAGCAGTGTGGCAACTTGCCGAACACATTTCGGTCTAGTTTGAGTGTTAATAGTATCATCCTCGCTCAGCGGACGCTATTTAATATAGCAACCTGAACACCGCCGATAATTGAGTGACAACCGTTATTCTCGATAACGTGCTATCCATACTATGACAGCCGAACGAGTATCCACTGGCATCAGCGGTCTGGATGAGATTCTCGACGGGGGACTTATTCAGGGTCGAAACGTTCTGATGCGTGGGTCGCCGGGAGCAGGGAAGACAATTCTTGGATTACACTTCCTCTCGGCGGGGATCGATGCCGGAGAGTCGGCGCTGTACGTCAATATGGGTGAGCCGCAGGCGTACGTGGAAGAAGCAGCCGATGCGTTCGGCTTGAACACCGATCAGATACAGTTCCATAACCTCTCGCCGACTCAAGAGCAGTTCTCAAAGCGCAACTCCTACAGCGTCTTCGAGTCAGCAGAGGTCGAACAGCCGGGATTCATCGCGGCGCTACGCGAACAGATCGACAAAATCGAACCAGACCGTGTCTTGCTCGATCCGATCACGGAATTTCGGTACCTCGCCGGCGATAAACGGCAGTTCCGCTCGGGTATTCTCGGCCTCCTCGACTATCTCAAAGAGATGGACGCAACGGTGATGCTCACCTCACAGGCCGGGGGACGGTCACCGATGACGATCTGCAGTTCCTCGTCGACGCCGTCGTCTCACTCGACGTAACCCCCGAGAGCAGAGTCGTCCACGTCTCCAAGTTCCGGGGGTCGTCGTTCCGGCGAGGGAACCACTTCTACGACATCACCGACGAGGGGTTGACCGTTTGGCCGACGCTCGTTCCCGGCGAACAACAGCGGGAGGTCGAACCGGGGACGCTCTCTTCGGGCGTGGCAGGACTCGACGAGTTACTTCACGGTGGCTTAGACCAGGGAACAGTCACGATATTCAGTGGTCCGACGGGCGTCGGCAAGACGACGACCGGGCTCCAGTTTCTCTCACAGGCGGCTCTCGAGGGTAAACAAAGCGTCCTGTTCCAGTTCGAGGAGGCGGAGCGAACCATGCGGAAGCGGGCCGATGCGATCAGCCTCCCGCTACAGGCTGCGCTGGACAGCGGAAATATGTCGATCGTCGAGATCGCTCCGGAGGAGTATACCGTCGGACAGTTCGAGCACCTCGTCCGCGAGGCGGTCGAGGACGGTACCGAAGTGGTGATGATCGACGGGTCGCAGGGGTTCCAAGAGAACCTCCGAGGACTCGACAACACGACGGGTGCCCTGTTGCGGATCGGTCGGTTTCTGCGGGCCGCTGGCGTCTCCACGATCCTGATCAACGAGGTCCACAACATCACCGGGAACTTCCATGCGACCGAAGAACGGACGAGTAATCTCGCGGACAACATCGTCTTTCTGCGCCACGTCGAGTATCGCGGAGAGATGCGGAAAGTCATCGGGACGCTCAAAATGCGGACGAGCGATTTCGAACGCGGCCTCCGAGAACTCGAGATCACGGCGGACGGGATCCGCGTCGGCGAACCGCTCCCACAACTCCGAGGCATTCTCACCGGAACTCCGGAGTGGGACGATAACGACGGCGGAGAAGAGACCGGTAGCAGCGAAGGTAAGTAGCGTCGGACCAAAGCGAATGAACGAGTGTCGTAGTCGTCGACCCCGACCAGTAACCTCATGACTGATCAGGCCTCAGATCGGAGGACGACAGACGAGACCCGACGCGTTCTGATCTTGGTCGCCGACGAGGGAAATCGGCGCGTACTTGAATCGTGGGTGAACGGACACAATCGATACACGCTCGCTGAAGCCACGGATATCGCCGAGGCCGCGTTCGACTGCTGTCTGTTCGACACGCGACAATTGGGCGAAAAGCGGTCCGAACTCCTGAAGCGGAAGGAAAGCGAGGAGATCATTCTCCCGTATCTCCTGTTGGTCCCGGAACCGAGACACCGGGAGATCCACGACCGGCTCCGAGACGAACACCCGGAACTGTGGGACGCGATCGACGGGGTGATCGATATGCCGCTCACGGAGCATCGACTCGGCGAGCAGTTGGAGACGTTCTTTCGCCTCCGCAATCAGTCGCGTTCAGCGTACACGCAGCGCGAGGAGCTTCGCCGGGTCCGAGACCAGCTCGACGTGCTCAATCGGGTCCTCCGGCACGACATCCGGAACGATATGAACGTCGTCGTCGCGTGGGGTGAAATGCTCGAAGACGAAGTGACGCCTGCGGGACGAGAGAAGCTCGACAGGATCCTTCGGGCGGGGCGACACGTCGTCGAACTCACGAACGTCGCCCGGGATCTCTCGGCACTCACTCACGGCGACGAGACGCCGGACCGCAAGCCGGTCTCTCTTCGACAGATCCTCACTGCGGAACTCGAAAAGCGCCGAGCGACGTTCTCCGACGCCGAGATTACGATGCCGGAGCCACCCGATCCGGGAACGCACGTGCTGGCGAACGAGCTGCTCTCGTCGGTGTTTCGGAACCTCGTCAACAACGCCGTCCAGCACAACCGTACCGCTCACCCGAAGGTGATGATCACCGTCGAGGACGACGCCGAGTCGGTCCGAGTCAGCGTGGCCGACAACGGGCCGGGCATTCCGGATGACGTAAAAGCGGATCTGTTCGGAGCGGGTGAGAAAGGGCTGGAAAGCGGCGGGACCGGGATGGGCCTGTTTCTCGTCGACAGTCTCGTCGAGGGTTACGGCGGGGACGTCTGGATCGAGGACAGAGCGGAGAGCGAATCGTTTGGTGGGCTCGACGAGGCGGATCAGACCGGCGCGGTCTTCGTAGTCGAGCTACCGACGACACAGCGATCAGACAACCGCGAGGAGAGTTCAAAATGAACGGACCGTACCCCACGGACGGATCGGCCGGTAATGACGGTGAAGCGGCGGCACTGCTCCCACTGCTCTCCGAGGAGGGGGATCAACGGCTAGTAGCCGAGTGGATCGAAGCCCACGACCGCTATACGCTGGTCGATCCGGACCAGCCGGTCGAGACGGCGACGTTCGACTGCTGTATCCTCGACGGAGAGATGCTACGGGCCCACGCCGAAACGCTCAGAGCTCGGAAGCGCACCGCGGAGCCGGTGTTGTTGCCGTGTCTCCTGCTCGTGCCGGAGGCGGACCTTTCTGTCATCGAAACCGACCGCGGGGAGATCGCGGATGGCGTCGTGTTCGAGACCGCGGACGAGGTGGTTTCGATGCCGATCAAAAAGGCCGAACTGGAGTGGCGGATACAGGCGCTCATCAGATTGCGAACCCAATCGCAGCGACTCGAAGAACGGACGGAGACGCTGGAGCTGTTCAAACAGGCCGTCGAGGCCTCTGGAAACGCGATCTGGATAAGCGACACCGATGGGACGATACAGTATGTCAACCGGGAGTTCGAGTCGGTTACCGGCTATGACCGAGCGGAGGCCATCGGCCAGTCGCCGGACATCCTCCGATCCGGCGCGATGGGCGATGAGTATTACAGCGACCTCTGGGAGACGATTACCGCGGGTGATACGTGGCGCGAGGAGATAGTTGACCAGCGCAGCGACGGCTCGCAGTACGTCGCCGATCAGACGATCGCACCGATCGTCGAGGACGGCGAGGTGAAGGCGTTCGTCGCCGTCCAGACCGACGTTACCGAACGCAAAGAGCTCGAAGGTCGGCTCTCGTTGTACCGCGATATCATCGAGCGGATCGACGATCCGATCATGATCCAGAATCGCGACGGGGGATTTCGGCTGGTCAACGACGCGCTGTGTTCGTTCGCCGGGCTTTCGAAGGAGGAACTACTCAACGATGAAGAGTACGCGTTTATGGATTCGGAAACTGCCACGACGATCGCCCGGCAGAAACGGCGCGTCATCGAGAGCGAAGAGCCGGTCGAATACAGCGTGGAGCCAACCTTTGAATACAGCGACCGGGAGGCGATCTTCTATACGACACGATACCCGTACTACGAGGACGGCGAGCTTGCGGGCACGCTAGCGATCTGCCGGAACGTGACCGATCTCGAAGAACGGACCCGCCAGCTCCACGTGCTCGACAACGTTCTCCGACACAATATCCGAAATGATCTGAACGTGATCCAAGGGCGGGGCGAACAGCTCAAAGCCGAACTCGAGGGCGAACTTGCGGCCGCTGCTGATTCCATCGTAGCTCGGGCCAGCGCCTTGTTGAGGACGAGTGAGAAATCGCGGGAGATTACTGCCGTTCTCAGTGAGCCACGCGAGCCGACCCCGATAGATCTCGGACAGATGGTCCGGGACGTTGCCGACGAGGCGGCCGACGACTGGCCCGACGCGGATATCGACGTTACGGGTCCAACCCAGCTTCTCGTCTCTGCGACCGGATCGATCGAGACCGCACTCGAAGAGCTATTCACAAACGCGGTGATCCACAATGACCGAGAAGAACCCCGCGTGCGCGTCGAATTCGCCGTCAATGAATCGTGGGGCACCCTCAGCGTGCGGGACGACGGACCGGGCATTCCGGAGTTCGATAGAGACGTTCTCGAGTCGGGCGAGGCTATCGAGACGCTCTCACACGGCAGCGGACTGGGGCTGTGGGTGGTGTACTGGACGATCAACCACTCCGAAGGTGATATTCGCGTCGAAGACCGCGGGCCACGTGGCACCGAGATCTCCATTCGGCTTCCGCTGGCAACCGACAGGTAGCGGTCTAGTTATATACAAAACCGGCCAGAACGGAGCGGTCCGGTCGCTCGCTAGTTCCCCGCGACTCAACCTCCGCGTGCTGCGTTTTCGCTTTCAAACCGCGTAGGCGCGAGCGGCCGCGACGAGCGCCTTCCGGTAGTCGCTCTCCGAGGGGTCGTGGGCCAGATCGAGGAACCGCTCTTTGAACGCCGCCACGTCGACGGCGTCGGTGTCGCTGCCGGCCGCCCGCGCGAGGTCGTAGATCCGGTGATCGGGG
>NZ_CBVY010000005.1:53915-57081 GCF_000513435.1 Halorubrum sp. AJ67
CGAGAGACCACGCTCTCGCGGTTGTGGCAACATTTAACCCGACCCTATCCCGGTGATCGATCATGATTCCCCTACAGGCGGCCACCCGGGAGACCTTCTGGACCATCGGTCCGGTGGGGAAGGCCGCGTTCTACTGGCTCGCCGCGGTCGCCGTCTTGGTGTTCCTGTACGGCGTCTACGCGCGGTTCGCCGCGTACGCCCGCGGGGCTGCGGACCCCCGCGACCGGCTGTCGAACCTCCCCGGCCGGGTCGTCGCCGCGACGAAGACGGTCCTCTCGAACGAGAACCAGTTCGACGGGGACCTGTACGCCGGCGTGATGCACACGTTCGTCCTCTGGGGGTTCCTCGTCTTACTCGTCGCGACGACCATCCTCGGGATCGACATCGACCTGTACCGCCCGCTCACGGGCGAGTCGTTCTGGGTCGGCAACTTCTATCTCGCCTACCAGTTCGCGGTCGACGCGTTCGGGCTGCTGTTCGTCGTCGGCGTCGGCATGGCCGGCTACCGCCGCTACCGGAACCGCGAGGGACGGCTCTGGGGGAAACACACCTCGCTGGAGGACGACGCGTTCCTCTGGACCCTCTTCCTGCTCGGCGTCGGCGGCTTCCTCGTCGAGGGCGTGAGCATGGTCGGCCAGCCCCAGCGGGCGACCGAGACGGTGAGCTTCGTCGGGATGGCGCTCGCGACCGGTCTGGAGGCGGCGGGCCTCACCGCCGCGGGCGCGGAGGCCGCCTACGGCGTCATCTGGTGGAGCCACTCGCTGCTGGCGTTCGCGTTCGTCGCGTGGATCCCGTACGCGAAGCCGTTCCACATGATCTCCTCGTTCGCCAACGTCGTCGCCCGCGACGAGAAGGCGGGCGCGCGGCTCCCGAACGTCCCCGCGGACCTCGATCACACGAACGCCGAGTCGCTCTCAGATTTCACGTGGAAGGAGCTGCTCGACGGCGACGCGTGTACGAAGTGCGGGCGGTGTACCGACGCCTGTCCCGCTGACACCGTCGGCCGCAACCTCGATCCGCGGAACGTCATCCTCGACCTGAAGGCGTACCGCGAGTCCGTCAGCGACGACCCGGTGGCGGGGAGCGGAGACCGGATGACGACTGACGGCGGCGTGGCCGGCTCCGCCGCCGTCAACGACGGCGGAACCGTCCCCATCGTCGCCGACGAGGGCGGCGTCATCGCCAGCGAGTCGATGGAGTCCTGTATGTCCTGTATGGCGTGTATGGACGCCTGCCCGGTCGACATCGAACACCTCACCTCCTTCACGAAGATGAACCGCCAGCTCGTCGACGAGGGTGCGGTCGACTCGAACCTCCAAGACGTGTTTCAAGACGTGATGCAGAAAGGGAACATCTTCGGCGAGTCGCAGTCGACGCGGGGCGACTGGGCGGACGACTTGGACGAGTCGGTCGACGTGCCCGACGCCCGCGAGGAGTCGGTCGAGTACCTCTGGTACGTCGGCGACTACCCGAGCTTCGACGACCGGAACAAGACGGTCGCCCGCGCGCTCGCCCGCCTGTTCGACGAGGCGGACGTGTCGTTCGGAATCTTATTCGACGACGAGAAGACCGACGGCAACGACATCCGCCGGATCGGCGAGGAGTTCCTCTACCTCGAACTCGCCGGTCACCACGTCGAGACGTTCGCGGACTGCGAGTTCGAGAATATCGTCTGTACCGACCCGCACTCCTACAACACCATCAAAAACGAGTATCCCGAGGTTGACTTCGCGGAGTTCGCGGACGACCCGATGATGCCGTTCGACCGCGAGGAGCCGTGGAACCCGGAGGGAGAAATCGACGTGTTCCACTGGACGCAGGTCGTCGAGGAGCTCGTCGACGAGGGTCGGCTCGACCTGTCGGGCGACGAGCTGGACTACACCGTCACCTACCACGACCCCTGTCACCTCGGCCGGTACAACGACGAGTACGAGGCCCCGCGCGAGCTAATCTCCGCGACCGGCGCGGAGCTGTACGAGATGCCGCGCTCGCGGGACGACTCGTTCTGCTGTGGCGGGGGCGGCGGCGGGCTCTGGACCGAACACGACGAGGCGGTCAAGCCGAGCGAGGAGCGCCTCCGCGAGGCGGTCGAGGACACCGATGCGGGCGCTGCGATAGAGAAGTTCGTCGTCGCCTGTCCGATGTGTACGACGATGTTCGAGGACGGTCGCAAGACCGGGGACTTCGAGGACGACGTGGAGATCGTCGACGTCGCGGAGCTTTTGATCGAGGCGGTCGACTCCTCACGGTAACGAGCCGCCTTCGACGTTATATTCGGGGCCGTTCGATTCGACAATAATTAAAAACGTATACTTTCTTATCAGAACATTTCGCCACGTGGAATCACATGTCTGAAGCAGGTTCGACTCAGGCCGGAGCAGCGTATTGTCGGAACTGTGAGCAACAAGTCCAACCCGTTGGCGGGGTCAACAGAGAACTGGGAATCATTCTGCTGTTTTTCGGATTTATCCCGGGGCTCGTCTACCTCGGTGGGGGGTGGATCATGGACCAGTACGGCTTGTTGAGCAAGAACTGTCCGATCTGCGGCGACGACAACTGGTCGCGTCAGCCGGTCAACAACGCCGGCGACTCGGATCGAACCGTCAACGGAGACGACTCCGAAGGGGAACTCGTGGCTCAACACAACGCTTCCGGGTCAGAACGGGCACGCAGCGGTGTAGCGGCCAAAATCCAGAAATGGGTCATCAGGACGATCAAGAGTTGGGCGACGGTAGCGATTATCGTCTTTCCGCTGTTCTTCTTCTTTAGCCTCTCAAACGTCTCAATGCTGGTATCCACGATATTATCCGTATCTTGGTTCGGGGTCTGTATTTACGGACTCCACCGCCGCGACTTGCTCCACTTCGGGATCCATTCGCCGTTCTACTACCGAGAGCAAAAGAACGAATAGGCGGGTGGAACCCTTCGGCGGCCGAGTCTCTAACCGCGCTGACACGTCCTCAGAGGCTCACAACACACATTACTGGTGACGTGATCCCGCCTTACAACGTGGAGGGGGACTCCGAGGACCCGACCACATCGTCGGTGCGCCGCAACAGCGCTCGCCCGGGCGCGCGATCGCGGACCGGCGCGTCGCCGAGGTAGTCGACGAGGGCGTCCCGCAGGAGGGCGACGCCCTCGCCGTCGAGGGGTTCGCCGCGTTCGA
>NZ_CBVY010000005.1:58559-63312 GCF_000513435.1 Halorubrum sp. AJ67
GCGATGGCGACGACTCCGGAAACCTCTCCGGAGACATCCGGATCTCCGGGAGTAGTACCGTCTACCCGGTCGCTCAGGAGGTTACCCGCTCGTTCGCCGAACAGAACCCCCGACGTGAGCTTCAACCTCACTCGCGACGGCAGCGGCGGCGGGTTCGAGAACGTGTTCATCCCCGGCGACAGCGACCTCAACAACTCGAGCCGACCGATCCAGGACGAGGAAATTCAGCGCTGCCGCGACAACGACATCGAACCGGTCGAGTTCTTCGTCGCGCAGGACGCACTGACCGTCGTCGTCAACAACGAGGCCGACTTCATCGACGAGATCTCGCTGGAGGACCTCCGCACCATCTGGTCGCCGGACACCGCCCCCGAACTGTGGAGCGACGTCAACCCGGATTGGCCCGACGAGCCGTTCGACCTCTACGGCCCGGCGAGCACGTCGGGGACGTACGACTATTTCATCGAGGCGGTGATCGGAGAGACCGAGGCGGATCAGGACATCCGCGAGGACTTCGAGGGGACCGAGGAGGACGACCTGATCGCGCAGGGCGTCCAGGGCAACCAGTACGCGTTCGGGTATCTCCCCTTCGCGTACTACACGAACAACCCCGACTCGGTCAAGGCGCTCAGCCTCAGCGAGGGCGGCAGCGACCCGGTCGAACCGAGCCTTGAAGGCGCACAGAGCGGGAACTACCCGCTCGCCCGCCCCCTGTTCTTCTACGGTCACATGGGCAAGATCCAGGAGAAGAACCACCTCCAGGAGTTCCTCGAGTACTACATCAACGAGGCCGCGGAGGACTACATCGCGCAGGATATCGGCTACGTCCCGAGCAGTCAGGACATGGTCGACGCCAACCTCGAGAACCTCGAAGCGGCGATTGCCGGCGAATACGAGTTCGAACCGATCTCGACGCGATAGTAGGGCCGATCCCGCTCTACTAACGCAATAATCAATAGGGACGTTGTCCTGACCAAATTCATGGGCCATCATGAGTAGCGAATCGAACGAGGCGAAGTCGCTCCAGCGCAGCGGATTCGTCGTCCGCAAGGAGCGGTTCTACGGCCGCCTGATCGCGGCGTGTGCCGTCCTGACGATCGCCGTGACCGTCGGAATCATCCTGGCACTGTCGGGACGCGCGTTCTCGTTCTGGTCGCAGATCTCGCCGGTCGCGTACTTCACCGGAACGAGCTGGAGTCCCGTCATCGCCCGGAACTACGGCGTGCTCCCGCTGATCAGTGGGACGCTTCTCGTCACCGTCTTCTCGGCGCTGATCGCGCTGCCGATCGGTCTGGCGGCGGCGATCTATCTCAGCGAATACGCGAGCGATAGAGCCCGCTCGATACTGAAACCGGCTCTGGAGATCCTCGCCGGCGTGCCAACCGTCATCTACGGCTACATGGCGCTCGTGTACATCACGCCGTTCTTCAAGGGGATCTTCCCGTCACTCCGCACGTTCAACGTGCTCTCGGCGAGCATCGTCGTCGGGATCATGATCATTCCGATGGTCTCCTCCATCAGCGAGGACGCGCTGAGCGCGGTCCCGGACAGCCTCCGACAGGGCGGCTACGGGCTCGGGTCGACGAAGTTCGACGTCTCGACGAAGATCGTCGTCCCGTCGGCGACCTCCGGGATCGTCGCGTCGTACGTGCTCGCGATTTCGCGGGCGATCGGCGAGACGATGGCCGTCACGATGGCGATGGGCATGAGCCCGCAGATGCCGTACTTCCCGGACGTCTTCCGGAACCTCGCGGAGTCGGGACAGACCATCACAGCGGCGATGGTCCAGATCGCCAACGCGGACTCGCTCGGCAGCGGCCCCACCTACGAGGCGATGTTCGCGCTCGGCATGACGCTTTTCGCGATCACGCTGACGATGAACGTCCTCGCAGAACTGGTCAGACGGCGGTTCAGGGAGGAGTACTGATATGGCAACCGAAGAGAGCACAAGCGACCAACTCGGACGAAGCACCGCGCTCCGACTCCAGCAGCTGAAGGGACAGCTCTTCGAGGTCGCGCTCGTCACGGCGACGCTCGTCGGCATCCTCGCATTGCTCGCGTTGTTCGTACAGATCTCGAGCGACGCGTTCCAGCCGCAAACCGCGTCGCCCGCGTGGTTCCTCGTCTACCTCGGTACGCTCGTTGGGCCGACGGCTGCGTTCACGCTGTACGCCCGCCGGAGACCGGCGGTTCGGGAGACGAACGCCAAGGCGTTCGCGGCGGTGTTCGGCGGGCTCCTGTTGAGCTTCGTCGTCTACGTCGTCGTCGACTCGCTCAGCCCGTACGACGTGTTCATCTACGCATTCTTCGCGTCGCTTCTGCCGGCGCTCGTCGTCGGGTACGACCGGACGACGGGCGACCGGAGGTACACCGGCCCGGCGATCCCCGCGTCGATCACCGTCGGTATCGCCGTCGCGGCGCTGCTGTACGACTTCGTCCGTGGCCCCGATCGGCGTCGCCGCGGAGTGGATCATGTACGTCGGCCTGGTCACTGTCCCAGCGGCGTTCCTCGTCGGGACGTTGACCGCGTCCCGTCGCGGTCGCCGTTCCGGTGCCCTCGCTGGGGGGATCGTCGCCGCCGGCGGCCTCGCGGTCGCCGTCGCGTCGATCGCCACCGGGACCAACGCGTCGCTCTTGGTTGTCCTCTACTCGATGTTCGCCGTCCCCACCGGCTACGTCCTCTGGCGGTCGATCCGGACGGACCCGGAGGGACGCGTCGGCGTCGCGGGACCGTTCGTCCTCCTCGGCGGCACGCTGGTCGGTGCCGCGCTCGTCGAGCAGTTCGGGATCCGGAACCCGGACACGTTCCTCACGCCGAACCTACTCTTACAGTCGTGGGACGGCTTGACCGCGAGCAACGCGGGCGTCTACCCGCAGATCGTCGGATCGATCATCATCGTCGGCTTCATGGCGGTCCTCGCGTTCCCGGTCGGGATCGGCGCGGCCATCTACTTGGAGGAGTACGCGCCGGACACCGGGCTCCGCGGCCGGCTCGCGACGCTCCTAGAGATCAACATCTCGAATCTGGCCGGCGTTCCGTCAGTCGTGTACGGGCTCCTCGGACTCGCGTTGTTCCGGCGGACGCTCGACTTCGGAACCGGTATCGTCGTCACCGCGTCCGGAACGCTCGGACTGCTCATCCTCCCCATCGTCATCGTCTCGACACAGGAGGCGCTGCGCTCCGTCCCCGACGACCTCCGGCAGGGGTCGTACGGCATGGGGGCAAGCCGGTGGCAGACGCTCCGTGAGGTCGTCTTACCCGAGGCGATCCCCGGTACCCTCACCGGGACGATCCTCGCGCTGGCGCGGGCGATCGGCGAGACCGCGCCGCTCGTCATCATCGCGGTCGCGACGACGACGTACAGCCCGCCGAGCGGGCTGTTCTCCAGCGCGACGGCGCTCCCGCTACAGATATTCGCCGCGTCGGCGAACGCGAAGCCGGAGTTCCGACACGGAGTCGTCCCGGCGGCAGCGGTGGTGTTGCTGATACTAATGTTACTGATGAACGCGACGGCAATCGTTATCCGGAACAAGTACGGACGTGAGCACTAACAAATGAGCGAATCAGACACTTCCCCGAAGATACAGACGACGATAGAGACCGGCGACGAGGATCGCGGAAAGGCCCCCCTCGACGCCGAAGAGACGGTCATCGAGGCACGAAATCTCGATGTCTACTACGGCGAAGAACAGGCCCTGAACGGTGTCTCGATGGCGATAAACGAACACGACGTGACCGCGCTGATCGGCCCCTCGGGCTGCGGTAAGTCGACGTTCCTCCGATGTATCAACCGGATGAACGACATGATCGATGTCTGTCGCGTCGAGGGCGACGTGGAGTTCAACGGCAAGAACGTCTACGACGACGACGTCGACCCCGTCGCCCTGCGCCGAAAGATCGGAATCGTGTTCCAGAAGCCGAACCCGTTCCCGAAGTCGATCCGCGAGAACGTCGCGTACGGCCTGAAAATTCAGGGATACGAGGGCGATGTCGACGAGCGCGTCGAGGAGTCGCTCAGGCGCGCCGCGCTGTGGGACGAGGTGAAAGACCAACTCGGCTCCTCGGGGCTTGACCTGTCGGGCGGCCAGCAACAGCGGCTCTGTATCGCCCGCGCCATCGCCCCGGACCCGGAAGTCATCCTGATGGACGAGCCGACCTCGGCGCTCGATCCGGTCGCGGCCTCGAAGATCGAGGACCTGATCGACGACCTCGCCGAGGAGTACACGGTGATCATCGTCACGCACAACATGCAGCAGGCGGCGCGCATCTCCGACCGGACGGCCGTCTTCCTCACCGGCGGCGAGTTGGTCGAGTACGACGACACCGCGAAGATATTCGAGGACCCCGAAGAGCAGCGCGTCGAGGACTACATCACGGGGAAGTTCGGATAGATGCCCAGAGAAAACTACCAGGAGCGGCTCGACGACCTCCGGGACGGCGTGGTCGAGATGGGCGAGACCGTCTGCGACCGCCTCGACGACGCGGTCGCGGCGGCGGTGTCGGGCGACGACGACCTCGCCCGCTCGGTGATCGAGGGAGACCACGAGGTGAACGAGACGTACCTCGCCTTGGAGGACGAGTGTACGGAGCTACTGGCCCTCCAGCAGCCTGTGGCCGGCGATCTGCGGCTCGTCGCCGCCTCCTTCAAGATCATCACGGACCTCGAACGCGTCGCCGACCTCGCGACGAACCTCGCGGACTACGGCGGTCCCGAGGGCGGCGTCCACCCGGCGGTGGACGTGCGGCGACTCG
>NZ_CBVY010000005.1:63332-65290 GCF_000513435.1 Halorubrum sp. AJ67
ACGCCGACGGCGACACGGACGACGGCGCGACCGACGACGAGGCGCTCGAAGCCTCGCTCGACGAGGTGTCACAGGCGCTGCTCGCCGTGCGCGACCTCGAACGGATCGCCGACCACGCGGTCAACATCGCGGCGCGGACCCTGTACATGGTCGAAAACGACGACGAACTGATCTACTGAGGGCGGTCCGCCCCGCGGCGGGCGGTTCACGACGGAACACGACACACAACACATGACATCCACTGACACCGCGGACGACGAAACGGCGACCGACGAGACGACCATCCTCACGTTCATGTGCGTCCGCAATGCCGGGCGCAGCCAGATGGCGACGGCGTTCGCCGAACGCGAGCGCGACCGACGCGGGCTCGGCGACCGCGTCGAGATCCGGACCGGCGGTACTGACCCCGCCGAGTCCGTCCACGAGGTCGTCGTCGAGGCGCTCGCGGAAGTCGGTCTCGACGCGAACGGCCGGACGCCGCAAGCGATCTCCGACGCGGCGCTCGCCGAGTCGGACTTCGTCGCCACGATGGGCTGTTCGACGCTCGACTTAGAGACCGTCGACACCGACGACTGGGCGCTCGACGACCCGGGCGAGCAGCCGATCGAGGCGGTCCGCGAGATCCGCGACGAGATCGAACGGCGTGTGATCGCCGTCTTCGACGAGCGGTTCGGCGAGTTCGACGGCGAGTAGGACGCCCGCCTCCGGAAGTCATAATCGACTCCGTACACTGTAGTGAGGCGTGACCGTACTACAGGAACTCATCGGTGACCAGTCGCTCGTCGTTTGGATCGTGTTGGGCGCGATCGGGTTCCTGCTGACGTGGAAGGGCGCGAACGTTATCGAGTCGACGACCTCGAAGATCAGCGACCACTTCGGCGTCTCGCAGGCCGTTCAGGGGGGGCTCATCGTCGCGGCCGCGACGTCGTTCCCCGAACTCGCGATCATCATCATCTCGGTGCTCGTCCTCGGTGACTTCGGCGTCGGCGCTGGCGCGCTCATCGGGACGGCGGTGTTCAACATCTTGGTCATCCCGGCCGCCGTCTCCATCACGAGCGGCGACACGACGACGACGCAGGGGATCGTCTACCGCGACGCCATCTTCTACATGGTCGCCGTCCTCGCCCTCTTCGGCGTGATCGCGCTCGGCGTCCTCGGGACCGACGGGCGGGAGCTCACGCGGATCACCCCCCAGATGGGCGTCGGTCTGCTGGTGTTGTACGGCGTGTACGTCATCCTCCTCGCCGGCGGCAAGAGCGGCGCATCGGACCTGAAGCGGACCGAATCGGCGAACCTCCCGAAACAGGTCGGGCTGTTCGCGGCCGGGCTAGTCGTCGTGCTCGTCGGCGTCGAGTCGATGGTCACCATGACGGTGCAGATCTCCGAGGCGCTTGACGCGCCGTCGTTCCTCGTCTCCGTGACGTTGCTGTCGGCGATGAGTTCGTTCCCCGACCTGCTCGTCGGCGTGAAGATGGGCAAAGCCGGCGACAAACGGGCGGCGGTCGCCAACGTCTTCGGGACGAACACGTTCAACCTCGTCGCTGCGCTGCCGATCGGCGTCATCCTCGCCGGCGGCGTCTCGATCGGCTTCCTCACCTCCGTGCCGCTCCTCCTGTTCCTGTTTTACACCACCCTCGCCGTGGTGGTGATGGCCGCGACGGAGTTCGAGATCACCACCGAGGAGGGGTACGTCTTCCTCGCGATGTACTTCGCCTTCCTCGGCTGGATGACGACCGAGGCGCTCGGGGTCACCACGCTGCTCACCGAGTCGACGCTCCGGACGATCGTCGGGTGACGGGCGCGCTCGCCGCCCGGGACCGGACTCCTCCGTGGCAAGCGATCACTCCGTCCGAACGCGAACCTCGATCCCGTCGCCGTCGGTGACGGCGATCCCGTCGTCGCGCTCGTCGACGGCGACCTCGCGCTCGGCCGCGACCGCGTCGAGCCGGACGCGCACC
>NZ_CBVY010000005.1:66323-67522 GCF_000513435.1 Halorubrum sp. AJ67
TCGCCCGCGCGTTCAACGCGTCGGTCGCGGCGTCGGCTGCGGAAGGGCCGCGGCGACCCCCGTCCGAGCGCCCGAACCCTCCCAATCGTCCGTTAGAATCAAGCGGACACGCGACCCAGAGTGGGGCATGAGCGCCGAACAGCAGGAACGAGCCGTCCGGTGTCTGGTCGCGAAGGTCGGGCTCGACGGCCACGACCGGGGCGCACACGTGATCGCGCGGGCGTTCCGCGACGCCGGCTTCGAGGTCGTCTACTCCGGGCTCCACCGCGCGCCGGACGACATCGTTCAGGCGGCGGTACAAGAGGACGTCGACGTGCTCGGCATCTCGATTCTCTCCGGCGCGCACAACACGCTCGTCCCGAAAGTCATCGAGGGGCTCAAAGAGTACGACGCGTTCGACGACACCCTCGTCTTAGTCGGCGGGATCATCCCGGACGAGGACGAGACGAAGCTGAAGGAACTCGGCGTCGCAGAGGTGTTCGGGCCCGGGACGCCGATGGAGGAGACGATCGAGTTCATCCGAAACAACGTCCCGGAGCGCGCGTAGATGGACCGGTCGGACGCACCCGAACCCGGGGACGCACCGACGCTCTCGGCGGCCGACGCGGCGCTCGTCGACGACCTGCTCGACGGGAGTCACCGCGCGCTCGCCCGGGTAATAACGAAGATCGAGAACCACACACCCGGGTACCGCGCGATCGTCTCCGCGCTCCACGAACACACCGGCGGCGCGGACGTCGTCGGGATCACCGGCTCGCCGGGGGCGGGGAAGTCGACGCTGGTCGACAAGCTCGCGGCCGCCTACCGCGACCGCGACGAGACGGTGGGCGTGATCGCGGTCGACCCCTCGTCGCCGTACACCGGCGGGGCCGTCCTCGGCGACCGGATCCGGATGGGGTCGAACGTCGGCGACATGGACGTGTTCTTCCGGTCGATGAGCGCGCGCGGCCAGCTCGGCGGCCTCTCGACCGCGACCGCGGACGCCGTGAAGGCCCTCGACGCCTTCGGGAAGGACGTGGTGATCTTAGAGACCGTCGGGGCGGGGCAAAACGAGGTCGACGTGGTCCGCACGGCCGACACCGTCGCGGTGCTGGTCCAGCCCGGCTCCGGCGACGACGTCCAGACGCTGAAGGCCGGCATCTTGGAGATCGGTGACGTGTTCGTCGTCAACAAGGCCGACATGGACGGCGCACAGCGGA
>NZ_CBVY010000005.1:69854-70861 GCF_000513435.1 Halorubrum sp. AJ67
CGACGTCGACCTGCGCGGGTTCGTCGCCGTCTGTCCGACCGCGACCGCGGGACCGAGTCCGGCGAAGGGGTGGCTCCGCGAGCTGCTCCGTGCCCCCCTCGTCGGGCAGGCGCTGTTCAACGTCATCTCGTCGAAGCCGTCGATCCGCTATTTCAACGCCGACCACGGCTACGACGACCCCGCGAACCCGAGCGCGGAGTGGACCGACTACGAGTGGCGCACGACCCACGTCGAGAACGCGCGGTTCGCGCCCGCCTCGTTCGTCTCCGGGAGCCTGAACAGCGAGATCGACCTCGCCGCCGCGCTCGCGGACCTGGACGTCCCCCCGACGATCGTCTGGGGCCGAGAGGCGACCGTGAGTCCGCTCACCGACGGACGCGAACTCGCCGACGCGGCCGACGCGCGGCTCGTCGTCTTCGACCGGGCGCGGCTGCTCCCGCACGTCGAACACCCCAAGCGCTTCGTCGAGACCGTCGAGGAGGCGCTCGCGGCGGGCGCGGTGGCGTAAGACACGCTCGACCGGTCGCGTCAGCCGTCGCGGCGCACGTACAGCGTCTTCTCGCAGGCCGCGTGGACCGTCCCGCTCTCATCGACGAGCGAGACGAGGTACTCGCGGTCGGTCGACTCGCCGGGGTCGAGCGTCTCGCGGATCGCCTCGGTCTCGGATCTCGGTAGCTCGAACTCGGCGTACAGCGTGTCGCGCCCGGGTTCGATGAACTCCAGCGCGGCCGACTTGTCCCACACGGTGAACCCGTCGCCGAGGACTCGCCGGAGCATCATCATGTACACGGGGTCGATCGCGCCGTAGACGCTGCCGCCGAAGATCGTTCCGACGGCGTTCCGGGTGCGCCAGTTCAGCGGCAGCCGGATTCGGACGTAGCGCCAGTCGGCCGCGATGTGGTCGACGCGCGCACCTGTGCCGCGGTACGCGGGCAGGAGGTTGAACCCGTGCCGCCAGAGCCGACTCCGACGGCTCTCCGCCGGCGGATCGTCGCGCAGCGGCCGGG
>NZ_CBVY010000005.1:72196-73521 GCF_000513435.1 Halorubrum sp. AJ67
GGTGTCGGAACCGGCGACAACGCGCCCCGGGTTGTCGATGTCTTACATTGCCCTACGCAATCTCAACGGCGCGCGCCTGCGAGCGGTCGCCACAGGCGACCGCGAAGCAGCGTCGCGCGAGGGAGTCGGTCACCGGAGCGAAGCGGAGGTGACCGACGAGGTTGGGGAGGTGTGAGGGCGGTGCTGTGTGGTGCGGGGCGGTGCGGAACGGTGCGGGGCGGGAATCGAAGGGGCAGCCGCGAGGACGAAGACGCGCGACGCAAGGACCACAACGAGGGAGCGATAGCGACCGAGTGAGGACCGCAGCGAGCGCATCGAGTCCTCGCGGCTGGGGCTTCGGGGTTGTGTTCACGTTAGTGACTACGTATCACCGAGCTGCTGGGGCTTCGGCGGTTGTGTTCGGAGACGAAGTCACGTATCACCGGCTAAACGGAAGTTCAATAGCGTTTACGCCGGTATCGGATTCGCCACTCCCAACTGCTGTTCCCACGTATTCGTCTCGGCCCGAAACGGGTATCCCCGCGCGACCGCAACCCGACATCGATGGAGTGCGACAAGTGCGGAGCCGACGCGATCCACCACGCCGCCTACTCCGGGGCGCACCTCTGTGGCCACCACCTCCGGGAGTCGGTCGAGAAGCGCGTGAAGCGTCGGGTCCGCGAGGACGGGCTTCTCGATCCGGACGCGACCCCCGACGATCCCGACCGGTGGGTGATCGGGCTCTCCGGCGGAAAAGACAGCGTCGCCCTGACGCAGATATTAGACGACGTGTTCGGGAGAGACCCCCGCGTGGAGATGCTCGCCTTAACCATCCACGAGGGGATCGAGGGGTACCGCGACGAGAGCGTCGACGCCTGCGTGGAGTTGGCCGACGACCTCTCGATGCGGCACGAACTCGTCTCCTACGAGGAGGAGTTCGGCGTCCAGATGGACGACGTCGTCGAGAAGGACCCCGAGAACATGGCGGCCTGCGCGTACTGCGGCGTGTTCCGCCGGGACCTGCTGGAAACGTACGCCGCCGAGTTCGACGCCGACAAGCTGCTCACCGGCCACAACCTCGACGACGAGGCCCAGACCGCGCTGATGAACTTCCTCGAAGGCGACGTGCGACAGGTCGCGAAACACTTCGACGCCTCGCTCGGTCCCTTCGACGAGCGCGCCGAGACCGACGCGTTCGTCCCGCGCGCGAAACCGCTCCGCGACGTGCCCGAAAAGGAGATCGCCTTATACTGTCACGTCCGCGACCTGCCGACTCACATGGCCGAGTGCCCCCACGCCGAGGAGGCGTACCGCGGCGAGATCCAGTCGACGATCCACGCCTTAGA